>JASGDS010000082.1:0-6628 GCA_047607025.1 Microbacterium sp. | reverse complement strand
GTACCCGACGCCGCTCGACGATCTGGGGCCGGTGCTCGACCGCTACCCGAATGCCGAGCTCGTGTGGGTGCAGGAGGAGCCGGAGAACCAGGGCGCATGGCCGTTCATCGCGCTGAACGTCGCCGGCGTCGTCGGCCGCACCGTGTCGGTCGTCGCCCGTTCGGCATCGGCGTCGCCCGCGTCAGGTTCCGCGAAGATCCACTCCGCCGAGCAGGCCGACCTGATCGCCCGCGCCCTCGCCTGACCGCGCCAACTGCCGAGTGACCATCCTTTTGCCATCCAGTCCCGTGATTTCGCGGGGTATCTGGGCAAAAGGATGGTCACTCGGCAGTTGAGAGCTCAGTACCAGATGCTGAGGGTGGGGGCGGCATCCGTTGCGAACGCGCGCGTGAGGGCGGTGACCGTCTCGGGTGACGCCTGCATGCGCCCTGCCGCAGCGAGCGGTGCGGCGGGGTACCCGCCGGCGTAGATCGCGGAGAGCGCATTCACGTCGCACCGCACATCCGGTGCGGTATTCGACACCTCGGTGACGGACGCCGTGCCCTCGTCGTCGACCGCGAAGCACCACAGGCCCGCGGCGAAGTCGAGCGGGTCGTCGACCTGCAGCACCAGATCCAGCGGAGCCGAGTACCGACGCCCGGTGAGCGCCTCCGGCACGTTCAGGATGCGCAGCCAGCCATGGTCGTGCGGCGTCATCTCCACGCCGCGCCGGTTGGTGACGAGCCACGGCAGCGGGTCGTCGACTGGCCGCAGATCGGCGGTGATCTGGTCGACGAGATCATGATTGAGCGCGAAGCCCCACAGGGCCACCAGTGCCTCATCGCTCGCCGCGATCAACTGATGGATGGCGAGATCGAAGCGGAAGCCGCTCGTGCGCTCCCGCAGCGAGTAGGTGAGCGCTCCCTGCAGCTGACCCTGCTCATCGGTGTATTGCACGGCGCGCACGGATGCGCCCTTCTCCTGCCCCGCGGCGAGCCCGGAATGCTGCACCCAGCGGCTGCGCCACCCCGCGATCTGCCCTGCGCGCGCCGTGCGGGTCCGCTCGTGCAGTTCGCCCAGCAGGTCGACCGCGTCCTCGCGCGAGACGTAGGCGATGCGGCCTGGCGCACTCGGCCCCGCCCATCCTGCGCGCTGCGCATCGATCTTCATCCGCGCAACGGGGATGGCGCTGGCGAAGCCGTAGCGGCCGTAGATGGTCGCCTCGGTGACGGTGAGCCCCGCGACCGGAACATCGGCGGCGGCGGCCGCGCGCAGCTCGCCCTCGAGCAGCGCCCTGGCGATGCCGCGCCTGCGGTGCGTCGAGGCGACGGTGACCGAGCTGATGGCCCACATGTCGAGTTCGCCACCTGGCACCGTCATGGGCGTCACCCACGAGCAGACGGTGGCGATGGGCATCTCGCCCGCGCCCTCATAGACGCCGATGTTGCGACGCTCGGCGAACACGCCGCGCGCGAACCGGAGCTCGTCGGCGGTGGGGACAGGACTGTTGAACCCACGCGCGTCGGCGCGCGTCCAGTCGTCGGCTTCATCCGCGCTCGTCACCCGATAGTCGAGCGTCTGCACCGCCAGGCGCTCCCTCGACGTCTCGTCTGCGGGCACATCCTTCGCGTCGATCTGGCTCATCCCTCCAGCCTACGCGGATGGCCTGGCACCCCCGAGGGAGCCAGAGCCATCCGTGGCAGCGCCCGTTACTCGTCCAGGCGTGGCTTCAGGTCGTTCTCGTAGCGGTCGTCGAGGTCGCTCTTGAAGGTCGCGGCCTCGTTGATGCCGCCGAGCGACCCCGTCGAGCCGAGACCACAGACGGCGCCAACACGACCGTGCGCCCCGCCGTGACGACGGTGAAGATGAGCGCGGATCGTCGCTGGGAGCGCCGTCTGGATGCAAACCGTGCACGAGCATCGACCCCAGCAGCGCTGGATGGGGAAGTCACGTAGCGAGCGATATCAACCGAAGCAGTCCTTTGAGTGAACGGCCCGTGTCTCCTGAAGGTCAGGCCTGGGGCGTCAGCGGGTGGGCCGCCCGCACCTGGGCGAGGATGATCTCGCGCACCTCGGGCGGCGCGGACTCGCTGCAGGCGCGTCTGATCGCCTCGGTGAGGGTGCGCTCCAGCAGCACCTCTTCCTGGCACGACGGGCATCCCGCGATATGTGCGCGAATCTCGTTGTCCGCCGTTGCACACGAGGCGATCTCGCCGCGCAGGTATGCTTCGAGATCGCGGCGCGCCCTGTCGCAACCGCAGTCGGTCATTTCTTCTGCTCCTTCTTCACCGCTGCGGGTGCACCCTCAGCGACCTTCTTCTGGGCGGCCTGGATTCCTCGCTCGGCCGCGTACTCCGTCAGCATCTCCCGCAGAAGTCGCCTGCCACGATGCAGACGACTCATCACGGTGCCGATGGGGGTCTTCATGATGTCGGCGATCTCCTGATAGGCGAAGCCCTCGACGTCGGCGAGGTACACCGCCATCCGGAAATCGTCTGGAATGGCCTGCAGCGCATCCTTCACGACGGACGCCGGCATCCGGTCGATCGCCTCCGCCTCCGCCGACCGGCTGCTCGATGCCGTCGTCGATTCCGCACCGCCGAGCTGCCAGTCCTCGAGCTCGTCGATCGTGCCCTGATAGGGCTCGCGCTGCTTCTTGCGATAGGTGTTGATGTAGGCGTTCGTGAGAATGCGGTACAGCCACGCCTTCAGGTTCGTGCCCTGCGTGAACGACGACCACGAGCCGAATGCCTTGGCGAAGGTCTCCTGCACCAGATCCGCCGCGTCGACCGGGTTCCTGGTCATCCGCATCGCCGCGCCGTAGAGCTGATCCATGAACGGCAGCGCCTGCTCTTCGAACTGAGCGCGGACGTCGATCGGAAGTGCGGGGGCGGGCTCGCTCATAGTCTCGAAGTCTATGGCCTCGACATCCGTGGCATCTGACGTGTGCGCTGTCGCAACAGACATCCGTCTCCCTCATGTTCTGTGGTGTGTCACTAGGCTGGAACGGATGACGACCCCTGTGCATTCCCCCGAGGCCCCTGGCTTTCTCGCTCCGCGCGCCGCGGACCCGCTCGATCACACCCTGAGCATCCCCGGGTCGAAGTCGCTCACGAACCGCGAGCTCGTGCTCGCTGCCCTCGCGGATGGTTCCGGTGTGGTGGCGAGGCCGCTGCACTCCGACGACTCGGCCAGGATGGTCGACGCACTGCGCGCGCTCGGCGTCGGCATCGAGGAGCTGCCCGGCGGCAACCCGTTCGGGCCCGATCTGCTCATCACGCCCTCTCCCCTGACGGGCGGGGAGGTCGACTCCGGCCAGGCGGGCACGGTCATGCGGTTCATCACCCCGCTCGCTGGACTCGCGTCGGGCGACGTGCACGTCACGGCGCACGCGTCGGCGCTGCACCGGCCGATGGGAACCATGATCAGCGCCCTGCGCGATCTGGGGGTCGACATCGATGACGGCGGGCGGTGGGCGCTGCCCGTCATGGTGCACGGACGCTCCCACGTGCGAGGGGGCGACCTCACGATCGATGCCTCCGGCTCGAGCCAGTTCGTCTCCGGCCTGCTGCTGGCCGCGCCACGGTTCGACGTCGGCCTGCGGCTGCGCCATCAGGGGCCGACGCTGCCGAGCGTTCCGCACATCGACATGACGATCGAGACCCTCTCCAGGCGCGGGGTGCTCGTGGAGCGCGCGGGCGGAACCGAGTGGATCGTGCAGGCCGGCCCCATCAGGGCGAAGGACGTCGTCATCGAGCCCGACCTCTCCAATGCCGCCCCCTTCCTCGCCGCAGCCCTTGTCGTCGGCGGCCAGGTGACGGTCACCGGATGGCCGGCGCACTCCACCCAGCCAGGCGCGCATCTCCCGGAGCTGCTCGAGGCGTTCGGCGCGCGCGCGAGGCGCCGAGGAGGCGAGCTGACCGTGACAGGGGGCCGACGCGTCTGCGCGGTCGATCTCGATCTCTCGGCGGTCGGCGAGCTGACCCCCACCCTCGTCGGGATCGCGGCGTTCGCGGACGGTCCGTCGACGTTCCGCGGCATCGCGCACCTCCGCGGGCACGAGACCGACCGGCTCGCCGCCCTGGTGGCGAACCTGCGCGCGATCGGCGGCGATGCGGAGGAGCTGCCGGACGGCATCCGCGTGATTCCGCGGCCGCTGAGCGGCGGCGTCTGGCGGGCATTCCACGACCATCGCATCGCGACGACCGGTGTGCTCATCGGTCTCGCCGCCCCGAACGTCGTCGTCGACGACATCGGCTCGACGGCCAAGACCCTTCCCGAGTTCGTCGACCTGTGGCGCCGGATGGTCGAGGGCGAATGAGCTGGCTGAGCGACGACGACGAGCTCGATGACGAGCTCGACGAGTCGGATGTGCGCTCACGACCCAACCCGAAGGCGAACAGGCCGCGCACGAAGCGCCGTCCCACTCACGAAGACGCCCGCGTCGCGCGGGTGCTCGGCGTGGACCGGGGCCGCTACACCGTGCTCGTCGACGAGGACGGCCCGGATGAGCACGCGGTGACGGCGGCGCGCGCGCGCGAGCTGCGCCGCACCCCGATCGTGACGGGCGACCTCGCCCGGGTCGTCGGCGACACCTCGGGCGCCGAGGGCACGCTCGGCCGCATCGTGGGCCTCGAGGAGCGCACCTCGCTGCTGCGACGCAGCGCGGATGACACCGATCAGGTCGAGCGCGTCATCGTCGCGAACGTCGACCAGATGCTGGTCGTCGTCGCCGCGGCCGACCCCGAGCCCCGCCCCCGCCTCGTCGACCGCTACCTCGTGGCCGCGCTCGATGCCGGCATCCGACCCCTGTTGGTCGTGACGAAGACCGACCTGGCCGACCCGACCGAGTTCCTCACGCACTTCGACCGGCTCGACGATCTGCGGGTGTTCCGCAGCGCGCAGGGCGCGTGGCCGATCGACGAGATCGGCGCCGCGCTCGTCGGCCACTCCACGGTGTTCGTCGGGCACTCAGGCGTCGGAAAGTCGACGCTCGTGAACGCGCTCGTGCCGACGGCGGAGCGCGCGACGGGTCACGTCAACGAGGTGACGGGCCGCGGCCGCCACACCTCGTCATCGACCGTGTCGCTGCGCTATCGGGGGCCGGATGGCGCCGGCTGGGTCATCGACACGCCAGGCGTGCGATCGTTCGGTCTCGGGCACATCGACCCGGCGAACATCCTGCGCGCCTACCCCGACCTCGACGCCGTGGCCGAGGAGTGCCCGCGCGGGTGCACGCATCTGCCCGACGCCCCGGACTGCGCCCTGAACGAGGCGGCAGCCGAAGGTCGGATCCCCGCCGACCGCCTCGACTCGCTGCAGCGCCTGCTCGAGACCTTCAAGGCTGCCTGACTACTCGGCGAGGGCGATGACGGGGGCGAGTTCTTCGCGCGTGAGCGTCATGAGCGGGCCCGCAGGATCGATCAGCACTCCGGCGACGCCCGGGTTGTCTCGCAGCAGCTTGCCGAGGTTCGCCACCGACAACGGCAGTGCCTTCTCACCACGGCCCTGCACGACGACCTCCAGCGGGTGCGAGTGCACCTGCACAAGACGGGTGCCGTCCGCGAGCCGCGCCTCGACGACGCCCGGCTTGTCGTCGTCTTTGTTCTTGCCGACGGCGACCCACAGCGGCGGCTCGCCCGCCAGGATGGCCGCCACCCTGTGGGGCGTGTCCGCCGCGCGTTCTGCGGTCAGCGCGTTCTTCACCCGGAAGTCCTTGTCCGCCTGGGTCCACGCCTGCTCGATGATCTTCTTCGGCAGCACGACGCGGTGAGGCGCAGACGCGTTGTCGATGATGATGCCACCGAAGTCGCCCTCGACGACCTGCTTGAGCAACGCCCCGACGGGCTGCGCGACGGCAGAGGTGGACGTGTCGCCATCCGCCTTCACGGCATCCTGCAGCGCCCGACCCGAGCTGAATGCGATGAGGTAGTTCTCGTCCCGCAGCCGCGCGATGCCGAAGGAGACCGGCTTGCCCTCGGCGATCTGCGCCCTCGCGTCGCCCTTCACGCGCAGGAAGGCGTGCCCCTGCAGCAGCTGGCGCAGCACCCCCATGACCTGAGGGCCTGTCGGCTTCTCCGGCAGGTTCGCCAGCGCGTCTCGCAGCAGTGCGTTGTCGCGCACGCCTGGCACCGACTCGAAGTCAGTCGGAGGCGCCGCGGGTGCGAGCGGCAGCTGCGGCTTGCGCGGAGGCGTGCCCTCCTTCACCGCCGGAACGACTTCGGGCGTCTCGGCCTGCGGCATTTCCTCGGTCGGCGAGGAGACCTCGGGCCCGGACTGCGCGCCGACGCCTCGGTAGGCGGTGAAGGAGATGTTCACCTCGGGCGCCTCTGGTGTCTCCTGGACACTCGTGACGTCCTCCGCCTGGTCAGGGGCGACATCGTCCTGCGGCGCGTTCGTGTCAGCGGTCGCCGCTGGCTCTTCGTGCGCGGCGGCTTCCGTCTTCTTCTTCCTCGAGAAAAAGCCCATGCCCTCCACCCTATGTCGGGTTCCTATGGGGCGCGCCGGAGCGTCAGATCTTGGCGATCGGCGCGATCTTGATGAGCAGCTTCTTGGCTCCGACCTGATCGAATCTCACGTGTGCGATGCGCTTGGCGCCAAGAAGCTGCTCATCAAGATCGCGCCGATCGCCAAGATCTGACGCTCCGGCG
>JASGDS010000081.1:0-8845 GCA_047607025.1 Microbacterium sp. | reverse complement strand
CGGGGTCATCGGCTGGATGGTCACGCCGAAGATCCTCGGCACGCGCCGTGATCGAGACGACCACGCTGCACTGAACCTCGCCCCGACCGAGAGGGTGGTGTGGGCGCAGACGGTGAGGGTGGCGAGGGAGGGCGCCATTGTGCTCGTCATCGCCTGCCTCTCGCTCGTGGCGGTTGTCGTCGTGGGCGCAACGTCGGTGATGCAGGACATGTCGGTGATGCAGGACGCCGATGCGAGCACCCGGTGGGTCTGGGTTCTGAGCGCCATCGGTGTGCTGACGGTCTTTGCGGTGATCAGCTGCGTCGTCTTCCACATCACGGTCGATGACACAGGCCTCACCGTGCGCAGTTTCGTCGGTTTTCCCTGCATTCGCATCGCCCGTGGAGACATCGCGCGGGTGCAGGTCGTCGACGTCAACCCGATGGGGGAGTGCGGCGGCTGGGGCTGGCGCTACGGCATCGGGAAGAAGGACGACGTCTGAGCTGGCGGCGAGTCGACAGTTGTCGGGTGGGTTGACACCTGTCGGGCCAAATCGCCCCATTCCTCCGACAACTGTCGAATGACCCGACAAGTGTCGACCTTCGGAGCCGAAGAGGGAGCGACGCCCGGGGATAGACTGAAAGCCCCCAACACAAGGAGCACTTCCGTGGCATTGATCGAGGCTGTAGGCGCACGCGAGATTCTCGACTCGCGGGGCAATCCGACCGTCGAGGTGGAGGTGCTGCTCGACGATGGCATCGTGCAGCGCGCCGCCGTCCCCTCCGGGGCATCAACCGGCGCCTTCGAGGCGTATGAACTGCGCGACGGCGACAAGAGCCGCTACCTCGGCAAGGGCGTGCTGAAAGCCGTCACCGCCGTCATCGACGAGCTCGGCCCCGCCATCGAGGGGCTGGATGCCAGCGACCAGCGCGTCGTCGACGACACCCTCATCGAGGTGGACGGCACCGAGAACAAGTCGCGCGTCGGCGCGAACGCCATCCTCGGCGTCAGCCTCGCCGTCGCGAAGGCCGCCGCAGACAGCGCCGACCTGCCGCTGTTCCGCTACGTCGGAGGCCCCAACGCCTACCTGCTGCCCGTTCCGCTGTTCAACGTCATCAACGGCGGCGAGCATGCAGACAACGGCATCGACTTCCAGGAGTTCTTCCTCGCGCCGATCGGCGCCGAGACGTTCAGCGAATCGCTGCGCTGGGGCGCGGAGGTCTACCACACCCTCAAGGGCGAGCTGAAGTCGGCGGGCTACGCGACGGGTCTCGGCGACGAGGGCGGTTTCGCCCCCGACCTGCCGACCAACCGCGAGGGCCTCGACTTCTTGCTGAAGGCCATCGAGAAGGCCGGCTTCACGCCGGGCAAGGATGTCGCCGTGGGCCTCGACGTGGCGGCCACCGAGTTCTTCGACAACGGCGTCTACACCGTCGAGGGCAAGGAATGGTCGGCCGAAGAGCTCACGAGCTACTTCGAGAAGCTCGTCGCCGACTACCCGATCGTGACGATCGAGGATGCCCTCGCCGAGGACGACTGGGACAACTGGAAGGCCCTCACCGACGCCATCGGCTCGAAGGTGCAGCTCGTCGGAGACGACCTGTTCGTCACCAACCCGACGCGTCTCGCGAAGGGCATCGAACTCGGCGTCGCCAACTCTCTGCTCGTCAAGGTGAACCAGATCGGCACGCTCTCCGAGACGCTCGATGCCGTGAACCTCGCCCACCGCTCGGGTTACACGACGATGTTCTCGCACCGTTCGGGTGAGACCGAGGACACCACGATCGCCGACCTCGTCGTCGCCGTGAACTCGGGTCAGATCAAGAGCGGTGCGCCTGCTCGCAGCGAGCGCGTCGCCAAGTACAATCAACTCCTGCGCATCGAGGAGGAGCTCGGCTCCGCGGCGGCCTTCGCCGGGGCCAGCGCCTTCCCGCGCTTCCAGGCGTAAGCAACCACGAGAGGGGGCAGGATGGCGAAACGTCCTGCCCCCTCTGCCGTGCCATCCGGCGCCAGCAGGCGCGTCGACGTGCGCGCCTGGCTCGGTGCGAACCGTCTCGGCGGGTTCACGGTGATCATGCTCATCCTGGTGGTGCTCGCCGCATTCGTGCTCGTTCCCACCGCCTCGACGTATGTGCAGCAGCGCCAGCGGATCGACGCGCTCAAGCACGCCGTGCAGGTGAGTCAGGAGCAGATCGACGCGCTGGATGCCGAACGCGACAGGTGGGACGACGACGCGTACATCGTCGCGCAGGCCAGGGAACGACTGTTCTATGTGATGCCTGGCGAGGTGGCGTATCTCATCGTCGACGACCTCGACGAGACGGATGAGCCGACCGATCAGGCGCCGGTGAGCTCCGAGGTGACCGAGTCGGACGGGCACTGGACGAGCACCCTGTTGCAATCGGTTATCGGTGCGGGCGTTGCAGGGAATGCGACGGGCGGCGACGGATAGGCTGAGACGATGACGACTCCCCCCTTCGACCCTGCCAGCGCGCGGGATGTCGAGGTCGTCCAGCAGCAGCTCGGTCGCCCCGTGCGCGGCGTGCTCGGGATCGCTGCGCGATGCGTCTGCGGCAACCCGACGGTGGTGGCCACCGCACCCCGGCTGCCGGACGGCAGCCCGTTCCCGACGCTCTACTACCTCAGCCATCCGGAAGCCGTCGCCGAGATGTCACGTCTCGAGGCCGACCAGGTGATGGCGGAGTTCAACGAGATGCTCACCGAGGACGAGGACGTGCGGGCGCAGTATCAGCGCGCCCACGAGGCCTATCTCGCCGATCGTGCGACGTTCGGCGAGGTGCCGGAGATCGCAGGCGTGTCTGCCGGCGGCATGCCGACGCGCGTCAAGTGCCTGCACGCGCTGCTCGGCCACTCGCTCGCCGCGGGAGAAGGCGTGAATCCGATCGGCGATGCCGCGCTCGCTCGCAGTGCATGGTCGCCCGAGCGCTGCGCGTGCAGCGACCCCGGAGCCGCTGCGTGAAACCCCGGCTGGCGCTGCTCGCGGCGGCGCTGATCGTGCTCGTCGTCGCGCCGCCCGCGCATGCCGAGGATGAGACGCCCACCCCGACCCCGACGCCCACCGAGGACCCGGTGAGGGCGGCGGAGTACTGGCTCGACGACTACGGCATCACCGACGCCTGGAAGACGACGAAAGGCAAGGGCGTCACGGTCGCCGTCATCGACACCGGCATCGCGGATGGCCCGGAGGAGTTCGACGGGGCGGTCGTCGGCGGTGCAGACGTCTCGGGTGCAGGAACGGAGGATGGGCGCACCCCCGTCGGCGCACAGGACAGGGACCACGGATCGTATGTCGCCTCGCTCCTCGCCGGTCGCGGCACGGGCGACGACACCGGCATGATCGGCGTCGCACCGGAGGCGAACCTGCTGTCGATCTCGATCGGCTTCGGGTCGAGCTCATCCGTGCCGTTCACCGACCAGCTGGCCTCGGCGATGAAGCAGGCCGTCGATCTGGGGGCCGACATCATCAACCTCAGCCTCACGACGAACTCGCTCGGCTGGGACGAGAGCTGGGATGACGCCTTCCTGTACGCGTTCGACCACGATGTGCTCGTCGTCGCCGCGGCGGGGAACAGGGGGAGCGGCACCGAGGTGGTGGGTGCACCCGCCACCATCCCTGGCGTGCTCGTCGTGGGCGGTGTCGACGAGAAGGGCGTCGCGAGCGTGAACGCCTCCACCCAGGGCATCACGATCGGCGTCATGGCGCCCAGCGAGCAGCTGCTCGGCGTGAGCATCGACGGCGACACCAAGACCTGGAACGGTACGAGCGGCGCGGCGCCCATCGTCTCGGGCATCGCCGCCCTCATCAAGTCGGCCCATCCGGAGCTCAGCGCGGCTGACATCATCGCTCGCATCGAGGGAACGGCGGCACAGTCGGAGAAGGCGACGAGCACCCCCGACCCCATCTACGGCTACGGGCTCATCGATGCCGCCGCCGCGGTCGAGGACGACGGGCCCACTGCCACCGATGATCCAGCCGACGAACTGCGCGACTGGATCGCCGTGCACCGCCGCGCCGATGACGATGACCCGGAGCCGACGCAGACCTCCGCACCGGTCAGCATCCCGCCCATCCCTCCCGCGGAGGCGCCGGGCGAGGCCGGTTCGCCTCTCGCGCCGTCGAGCGAAAGTCTGCGCGAGGTGACCATCCCGCTTGTCGCGGCCAGTGCCGCTGGTATTCTTATAGTGCTCGGCGCCGCGGCCGTGTTCAGGCGTGTGCGCGCGACGCGTGCGCGTAGATAGCGCAAGCACAACTCAAGGAGACTGTTTTCAGTGCCTAGGATTCTCATCGTCGGCGGCGGTTACGCCGGGTTCTACACCGCGTGGAAGCTCGAGAAGCACCTTCGAGCGGGCGAGGCGGAGGTCGTTCTCGTCGACCCGCTTCCCTACATGACCTACCTCCCCTTCCTCCCCGAGGTCGCCGCCGGTTCGATCGAAGCGCGCCACGCGATCGTCTCTCATCGCCGCCACCTCTCGCGCACCAAGATCATCAACGCAAAGGTCACGTCGATCGACAGCGCGGCGAAAACCGCGACGATCACCCCGGATGGCGGTGAGGCGTATGACATCGACTACGACCAGATCGTCGTCACGGCCGGCTCCGTCTCGCGCACCTTTCCGATCCCGGGCATCGCCGACAACGCGATCGGCATGAAGTCGATCGAAGAGGCCGTCGCCGTTCGTGACCAGCTCATCGTCAACTTCGAGCAGGCATCCGCGCTGCCCAAGGGCGACCCGCTGCGTGAGCGTCTGCTGACGACCGTCGTCGTCGGAGGCGGATTCGCGGGCATCGAGACGTTCGCCGAGTTGCGTTCGCTGGCCTCGTCCATCCTTTCCGGCCTTCCCGAGATCGACTTCGAGGAGACGCAGTTCCACCTCATCGAGGCGATGGGGCGCATCATGCCCGAGGTGTCGCTCAAGACGAGCGAGTGGGTGCTCAAGGACCTGGCGCGCAAGGGTGCGAACGTGCACCTCGACACGCAGGTGACGAGCGCGATCGACGGCGTCGTGGAGACATCGACGGGCGACAAGTACCCGACGAACCTCATCATCTGGACTGCAGGCGTCATGGCGAACCCGACCGTGGTGCGCGGCAGCGACCTGCCGACGGAGCCGCGCGGCCGCATCACCGCCCAGGCCGACCTGCGCGTCGTCGACGCCGAAGGCAACGTGGTGGATGGCGCCTGGACGGCCGGCGACATCGCGGCCGTTCCCGACAAGACCGGTGGGCTTCCTGATGGAACCTGCGTGCCGAACGCACAGCACGCGGTGCGCCAGGCCAAGCGCCTCGCCAAGAACCTCGTCGCCGTGCTGCGCGGCGAGGCGACGGTGGACTACGAGCACAAGAACCTGGGTGCGGTGGCCGGTCTCGGTCTGTACGACGGCGTGTTCCAGTCGGGCAACTTCGCGCTCAAGGGCTTCCTGGCCTGGGTTGCGCACCGCGGCTACCACGGCCTCGCGATGCCGACGTGGGAGCGCAAGTGGCGTGTGATCGGCGGCTGGTGGAACAACTTCTGGCTGGGCCGTGACTCGGCGCCGCTCTCGGGCATCGAGACGCCGCGTCAGTTCTTCGAGACTTACGCTTCGCGCCCGAAGCCCAAGGTGACCGAGGTTCCGGAAGAGGAGCCCGTCGCCTCGAAGTGACGCGAGGCTGCCCCCGTAGCCCAATGGCAGAGGCAGGCGACTTAAAATCGCTCCAGTGTGGGTTCGAGTCCCACCGGGGGTACGGTGCCAGGAGGCCGGTTGCGCATTGCGCGGCCGGCCTTCGCCGGTGGGCGGGACGGAGAGTTTTCACACTCACGGCCAGAGCACAGGAAGCTCATTTTAGCCTGCTAGGTTCGGTACGGTCGGTGGCACCTTCATCGGGGGGTGCTGGTCACCGACCGTACGCACCGAGATGAAGGAGGCCACCATGGCCGCTCACCGCAAGACCAAGATCGCGCTGCTCGCCGCAGCGACTCTCGCCCTCGCGCCGGCTCTCGCCGCCTGCGGCGGTGGCGGACAGTCGGTCGCCGACGCCTGCAAGGTGATCGAAGACCACAGCACCGACCTGCAGTCGAAGATGACCGACCTGTCGACCTCGGCCGCCTCGGGTGACTCCGAGCAGCTGAAGACGGATGCCGCTGCCCTTGACGAGGAGATCTCCAGCATCAGCGAGGAGGTGACGAACGAAGACGTCAAGGCCGTCTGGGAGAAGTTCTCCGGCGCCTACAGCGACGTCGCCACGCTCTTCCAGGACGTCGATCTCACCGACGCGGATGCCGTCGCCGACCTGTCCACCAAGGCGACCGAGGCCTCGCAGACCATCACCGAGGCGTCGACCGAGCTCGCCGACGTCTGCAGCTGATCCCACACGCACAAGCGGGGGTTCATCGTGAATTCATCGGCGACACGGTCGACGAGAGCCATCCGTTCGACGTAATATTTCGTCATAAGCCTTGCGCCGACGGGTCGATCAGTACCCACGCAGGCTGGAGAGTGAGACACCGATGGACATGAAGATGATGATGGGCACGATGCCCGCCGATTCCATGATGTCGATGGATCAGGACATGATGGCCTCGTGCATGGAAGCCTGCATGGCGTGCGAGCAGGCCTGCACGATGTGCGCCGACATGTGCATGTCGGGCGAGTCGATGATGGGCTGCTCGATGTGCATGAACTGCGCCGACATGTGCCAGATGATGATGCGGATGATGATGCGTCCGATGTCGATGAACATGGACATGATGATGCAGATGGCCGGCACCATGAAGATGATGGCCGAGATGTGCGCGGCGGAGTGCATGAAGCACGCCGAGATGTCCGAGGCCATGAAGATGTGCGCTCAGGCCTGCACCGAGTGCGCCGCGGCCTGTGACGCCATGATGGCCAGCGCGAAGTAACTTCCTCGCGAAGAACGGCCGTCCTTCGACAGGCTCAGGAACCTGGAGGGGCGGCCGTCCTTCGACAGGCTCAGGAACCTTCGACAGGCTCAGGAACCGGAATCTTAGGTTACTTGTCGCGCAGGGCGTCGATGGCGGGGTTCTCGGCGACCACGGGGTAGGCGCCGGTGTATCCGTCGCGCACGGCGGCTGCGGCCAGCACCTTGGGCTTCGCGACGAGCCAGCCCACGATGAGGGCGGGAATGATGATGACGAGGGATGCCAGCACCCACCTCGACGTCGAGTCGAACGCCATCGAGACGAGCACGAACAGCAGGAACGCGAGCGTCACGTAGTTGCTGATGGGGGAGAGGAACAACCGGAACGACGGACGTTCGTGGATGCCCTTCCTCGTCAGATGCACGAAGCGCAGGTGGCAGATCAGGATGGTCGACCATCCGCCGATGATGCCGAGTGCCGAGACATCCAGCACGATCTCGAACGCCTCGGAGGGCACGAGAGCGTTCAGCCCGACGCCGAGCAGCGTGATCGTCGCCGTCAGCAGGATGCCGCCGAAGGGAACGCCGTTGCCGCTCATCTTTCCGGTGAAGCCGGGTGCCGAGCCGTTCACCGCCATCGACCGCAGAATGCGGCCGGTGGAGTACAGGCCGGCGTTGAGGCTGGAGAGCGCGGCGGTGAGCACCACGAAGTTCATCACGGCCGCGGAGGTCTGGCCGACCGCGGGCGACCCGATGTGCGAGAAGAACGTGACGAAGGGGCTTTCTCCTGACTGATAGCTCGTGAAGGGCAGCAGCAGCGAGAGCAGCAGCACCGAGCCGACGTAGAACACCGCGATGCGCACGACGACCGTGTTCACAGCCTTCGGCATGATCTTCTCCGGGTGCTCGGTCTCGCCCGCCGTCGTGCCGATCAGCTCGATGCCGGCGTAGGCGAACACGACGCCGGAGATCGCGAGCAAGGGAGCGAAGAGGCCCATCGGGAAGATGCCGCCGTTGTCGGAGAGCACCGAGAAGCCGACGTCGCCGATGTCGGTGTGGCCGCCGAAGATGATGAAGCAGACACCGATCACGAGGAACGCGATCAGGGCGGTCACCTTGATGAGCGCGAACCAGAACTCCATCTCGCCGAAGATCTTCACCGAGACGAGGTTGAGCGAGAGCACGAGCACGAGGGCGGCGAGCGCGGGGATCCACTGCGGCAGGTCGTTCAGCCATGCGATGTCGAAGAGCTTGCCGAACGTCTTGATGTAGAGTGCGGCGGCGGTCACATCGACGATCGAGGTGAACGCCCAGTTGAGGAAGTACATCCATCCGGCCGCGAACGCGAACTTCTCGCCGAAGAACTCGCGCGCGTACGAGATGAACGATCCAGAGGATGGCCTGTGCAGCACGAGCTCGCCGAGCGCGCGCAGGATGATGAAGGCGAAGAATCCGCACAGGGCGTAGACGAGCAGCAGCGACGGGCCCGAGTTGGCCAGGCGCCCGCCTGCGCCCATGAACAGGCCGGTGCCGATGGCGCCGCCGATCGCGATCATCTGAATCTGTCGGGGCTTGAGGGCCTTGTGATAGCCCTCGTCTTCGGCGGCGTGCTCCTGCACGGCGGCGGATTCATCGCCGATCCGCTCTCGAACGTTCTCGAGATCGGCGGCCTCCGGCCCGCGTTCTGACTCGGTCGTCATGACTGCCTCCTGCGTGTTCGGTTGATTCACCGTACGCGGCGAGTCATGTCCGACTTGTTACACGCAGAAGAATAGTGCGAGGCGATGCGGGCGTGTCAGCCGAGACGCACGTTGAGCCACGCGTCGCCGACCGCGAGCACGTGGTACGCCTCATGCAGGGCGACGGGCTCGCCAGGCGCGACGTGCTGGTCGAGGTGCTCATGGTGCCAGATGCGAGCGAAGGATGCGCCCTCCAGCGAGAACAGCTCCAGCCATCCATCGGCATCCACGGCGCCGGCGATCGCAT
>JASGDS010000080.1:0-8309 GCA_047607025.1 Microbacterium sp. | reverse complement strand
TATAGAAACCTCGATCGTCGAAGCCGCGGAACGACAGCGTCGGCCCGCCAGGGCCGGCTTCGGCGGTGTGATTGTAGACGACGTCGAGGATCACCTCGATGCCCGCCGCGTGCATGGCTTTCACCATGCGCTTGAACTCGGTGACCTGACCTCCCCTGTCACCCGAGGCCGAATACTCGGCGTCTGGCGCGAAGAAGCTCACCGTGTTGTAGCCCCAGTAGTTCTTGAGGCCGCGCTCGAGCACGGCGGGCTCGCTGAAGAACTGCTGCACGGGCAGCAGTTCGACCGCCGTGACCCCGAGGTCGTGCAGGTAGTCGACGACCGCCGGTTCAGCGAGGCCGCCGTAGGTGCCGCGCAGGTGCTCCGGCACCCGGTCGTGCAGCTGCGTGTAGCCCTTGACATGCAGCTCGTAGATGACGGTGTCGCGCCACCGGCGTCTGATCGGCTGCTCTCCCTCCCAGTCGAAGGCCCGATCGATCACGACGCTGCGGCCGGTGTAGGCGGCCGAATCGGTGTCGTCGCGCACGGTCTCGTCGTCTTCGCGCGCGCCGAAGATCGGCTGCTCGGGAATGATCGTGCCGCTCGTGGCCATCCCGTATGGGTCGAGCAGCAGCTTGTGCGGATTGAACCGGTAGCCGTTCGCCGGGTCCCATGGGCCAGCCACCCGGTAGCCGTATCGCTGGCCGGGTTCGATGCCGGGCACCGCACCGTGCCAGATGCCCTGCGAGTGCTCGGTGAACGGCTCGCTCGTCTCGCGGCCCTGCTCGTCGAACAGGCACAGCGAAACGCTCGTGGCGTTGGGCGCGTAGACGGCGAAGTTCGTCGACTCCGGGCTCCACGTCGCGCCCAGCGGCCAGTTGCGACCCGGCCAGATGGGCATCGTCTCGCCGAGGGTGTTCCACTTCTCCGGGCTCATACGAACCATTCTTCCGGCTCACGTGCGCAGCACCGAATCGGCGCACCCGAGAACGCCACCCGAGAACGCCGCCCGAGAACGCAGAGCTGCGGGCCGCCCGCGCTCCCCAACGCATGACGGCCCGCACAGAGCGAATGCGCTCGGGGGCGATCGCACGTCCGAGGCATTCTTATGCCAAGATACGAGAGGGGAGCACAGCACGGTAGGTGCACTTCTGCACCTACCGATTCGCAGAAGGGCAGCCGGATGAACGAGGCTGCGAGGTACACCGTCGGAATCGTCGAGGACCACAGCCTCGTCGCGCTCGGCGTCATGTCGCTGCTGAACGAATACGGTGTCGAATCGCATCTGGCTGCGACCGTCAGCGACCTGCTCGCCCTCGACGCGCCGCTCGATCTGGCCATCCTCGACCTGCGACTGAGCGACGGCTCGAGCGTCACCTCGAACGTGGCGCAGCTGACCGAGGCGGGGCTTCCGGTGCTCGTGCTCACGGCCGCCGAGAACGTCGACCTGCTGCGCGAGGCGGCGAAGGCGGGCGTGCTGGGCATCGTGCGCAAGTCGCTGCCGCAGGAGGAGATTCGCGAGACGATCCTGCGCGCGCTGCGCGGCGAAGACGTCGCATCGCTCGAATGGGCGGTGGCCCTGGATGGCGACCCGCACCTCGCCGATGCGAGGCTCACCCCGAGGGAGCGCGAGGTGCTCGCCCTCTACGCCTCGGGAGAGACAGCCAGCGGCGTCGCGTTCCTCACCGGCCTGAAGCCGGGCGTCGTCAACAACTATGTGCGGCGCGTTCGCGAGAAGTACGCGGAGGCCGGTCGGCCCGCGCCGAGCAGGGTCGACCTCTACAACCGCGCGCTGGAGGACCGCATCATCGAGTTGGGCGGTCAGTGAGCGCCAGGGCGCGCCTTCAGCTCCTGCTGTACTTCGCGTCGGCGGCGGGAGCCATTGTGTTCGGTGCCCTCGCGTATCCGGGCGAGCACGGGGCGACGCCGTACCTTCAAGGCCCGATCATGGCCATCCTGTTCTTCGCGGTCACGCTGCTGCCGACGGTCGCGGCGGTCGTCGCACTGTTCTCACTGCCCGCGGCCATGTGGGTGCAGACGGCGACGGGGCTCGCCTACGCGCTCGCGCTGGTGCTGTGGCTGCCGAGCATGGACACCGCCAACCTGCCGGCCGGTCTGACACCGTGGACGTTCAACGTGTCGACCTCGACGATCGTGTGCGTCGCCGTCGCCTGGACGGCGCGCACGACCTGGGCGTTCCTGTTCGCCACGAGCGCCGTCACGTTCGTCGTCGACCAGGCGATCATGGCGCCGCCCGCCGAGATCGACGCGCTTCTCGGCACGGTGTTCAGCCTGACCCTGAGCGCCCTGTTCGTGCTGCTGATCAGACGCGGTCTCGACTCGGGAGTCATCGTCGACAGGTCGGCGCGCGTCGCGCGCGAGGCCGCGGAGCTCGCCGCCCGCACGCGCGGCACGTTCGATCGCAGGCAGCGCCTGAATGCGCTCGTGCACGACCACGTGCTGTCGCTGCTGCTCGTCGCGTCGCGCGCGGGCGACGAGGCCAGGGCGCAGCTACGCGCAGGAGCGCACGACGTGTTCCGCGACCTTGAGCTCTCGAATGAGGACGGCTGGGTGTCTGCGGAAGAGCTGCTCGCCCGGGTGCGCGCCCTCGCGCCCTCTGACTTCCGCTGGCGGGGCGAGGCCACAGATGGCGCGGGCGTGCCGACCGGTGCGGCGAACGCGATCGTCGACGCGTCGGCCGAGGCCATCCGCAACAGCATGCTGCACGCCGGGGACGCTGACCGCAGCATCGAGGCGAGCGCCACGCGGAACGGTGTGCGCGTGGTGATCGCCGACGACGGCGCTGGGTTCGCGCTGGCGCGCACCGCGCCCGAGCGCATGGGCGTGAGGGTGAGCATCATCGACCGCATGGTCGCCGTCGGCGGCAAGGCCGACGTGCGCTCGCGGCCGGGAGACGGCACCGAAGTGGAGGTGTCATGGTCAGCCCCCGAATGATGTCGGTGCGCACCACCGCCTCTGTTCAGCTCTCGAGCCTGCTGCGGCTCTCGTCGCCCCAGACCTATGCCGTCGCGGCGCTGCTGATGCTGTCGAACCTGCTGGATGCGACATTCACCCTGAACGTGATGCGCAATCCCGAGATCGCGATCGGTCTGACGATGCTTATCGCCCTGGCGGGAATGCTCGTCGTGCTGCCCGCACCCGACCCCTATCCGAGAATCCACTCCGCGATCATCGTCATCGTGCTGCTTGCCGGGTCGTTCGGTTCGTGGAACCTGCCGGGCGCCGACGTGCGGGGCTGGCGCACCTGGACCTGGGGCGCGGTGATGATCATCGCGTGCCTGCTGGCGCTGCGCGGTCGGGTTCTCGCGGCCTGGATCGGGTACCTGCAGCATGTCGCGATCATCGTGTGGTGGGCGGTCGATCAGGGCAGAACGGTGACGGATGGCCTGAGCTTCCTGCTGCGCAACGCCGGCGTGCTCGTCGTGTTCACCCTGTTCGTGCTGGGCTTTCGCCGCACGCTCGTCACGATCAATCGGCTGGCCGAGAGCGCAAGGGCGAGAGCGCTGGTGCAGGAACGGGAACGAGCCGAGATCGACGAGCAGTCGGAGAGGGTGGCGAAGCTGCGTGCGCTGGCCGGCTCGTCACTCGAATTGCTCGCCTCGGCTGCTCCCCTCACCGACGCCGACCGGGCGGAGTTCGTGCTCGCCGAGGCGACGGTTCGCGACTGGATGCGCGGCGGGTCGATCGCAACGGACGAGGTGCTTGCGGCGGCGAGGGCCGCCCGCGAACGCGGCGTGCGGGTGATGCTGCTGGATGATCATGGCGCATCGGACCCGGATCCTGGCGAGACCGCCAGGATCGTTGAGCGTGCGTTGCGACACCTCGCTGTCGCGTCAAGCGGCACCGTGACCATCCGGCGCGTTCCTCCCGGTCGCGGCGTCGCCGCGACCATCCGCAGCGAGGACGATCACGGCAACGTCTTCCGCGACGAGGTCAGTTCTCCGTCGGCGTGAACGCGGGGACGGTGAGTCGCTCGACCTGGCCGTCCGTGCGTTCGACCCTGATGATCGCGGCCGCCTCTCGACCGGGCGGCTGTCGACGGCCCGGTCACAGACCACGATTCATCTGACATCTCATCGCTCTTGGACGCAACTGATCCCCGATTTCCGCGTCGTCTTGGCCAGATTCCGGAAAATCAGAACGTCGTACCCCACCGCACTCTGGATCACAAGGCTTCTCGCGAAGGGACGCATGATCTGGCATACCTGCCATTCTCAGTGGTATTTTTAATGGCATGAGCCTGACCATCGATCGCGCCGGGCGCCTCGTCGTCCCCAAGCGACTTCGCGATGCCATGGGGCTTCAGCCCGGCAGCCCGCTGCGCGCTGACCTCATCGACGGCAGACTGGTCATCGAATTCGAGCCACAACAGGCGAAGGTCGAGGTCGAAGACGGCTTGCCCGTCATCCGGATGGCTCACGAAGAGCAAGCCCTGACGGATGCCGAAGTGCGCGACACCCTGGAACGAGTGCGGAATGAGTCAGCCGCTCACGTGTGACACCAGCGTGCTCGTGCCCGCGCTTCTCCCGGCGCACGAGCATCATGCGCTTTGCCGTCGGGACATCCGCCCCGTCTCCACGGTTCCCGCTCATGTACTGCTCGAGACATACCGCGTGCTCACCTCACTGCCCGGCGCACATCGCGTGCCACCGGCAGCTGCGTCTGAAGCGTTGCATGCACTGGGATGGTCGCCGCGTCAGCTGTCCGCGTCCAAGTACCTTCCGCTGATCGCCCAGCTCGCCACGTCGAAGCGCGGCGGCGGCCCGATCTTCGACGCTCAGATCGCCGCGACCTGCACTCAACACGGGCTCAGGCTGCTGACCCTCGACCAGCGAGCGGTCCCGACCTACGACGCGTTCGGCCTCGACTACACGCTGCTGAGCGACGCTGACTGAGGTTCCCATGGTTCTCTTCGGCTGGGCTTGATGCACGCCGGGATGCCCGGAAGGAACGAGCGAAGGGAGTGCGCAATGAACACCGTCATTGTCGCGCGCCCTGACGCCGACCACCTTCTCCTCGAGGCCACCCGCCGCTGAACCACGTGTGGCCTCCTCATCGGAGCATCCACCGTGAACACCTCAACGACACTCGTCGGACCAGGCCCCAACCAGCGCTGGTCGACCTGGCCATCCATCACCCCCGCCGAACGCGGCCCCGAACCATGGCCATCCTGGGTCGTCACCCAGACCGCCGCAATCGACACCGAACTCGGCATCCTCAAAACAGGCAGCACGGCGGCTCGCAAACAGCGCGGTTTCTCGAAGACAGCACAGCAGCTCGCAGACTGCATGAACGCTCCCGGACTGCACGGCGGCTCGCGCACTGCGCGTGACACGCGCTGTCCGGGAGCGGACGCGCAGGCTGCGAGTGCTCATGAACCCCCACCCGCCACGGGCAGCACGGCGGCTCGCAGAAAGCACGGCCGCTCGGGCACTGCACGGCGGCTCGCAAACAGCACGGCGGCTCCTGCACTGCGCGTGGCACGCGCGGTCTGGGAGCAACGGCGCAGTTCAGTCGTCGGAGGGGCGGCGAGGCCGCCAGAGCACGACCTCGGCCGAGCGGCGGATGCGGCGACCGGGACCCACCGGCACAACACCCGTCGTGCCCGCGGCGAACACCCGCGCGCCAGGGCGGTTCTCGCGCTCGTACTGCAGCTGCGACTCCAGTTCGCTCACCCTGCGGTGCAGCGAGGCGACCTCGTCCTCGAGATCGAGCAGCCGCGCTATCGCGGGCAGGCTCATCCCCTCGGCAGACATCCTGGCGACTTCGCGCAACTGGCGGATGTTCCGCAACGAGTATCGCCGGGAACCGCCGCGCGTGCGCCCTGGCACAACGAGACCGATGCGGTCGTACTGACGCAGCGTCTGCGGGTGCATGGCGGCGAGCTCCGATGCCGCCGCGATCGGGAAGATCGGCTCGTCCGGATCGAGGTCGTGCAGGTTCTGCGGGATCGGCATCTGCTCACCTCCTCACGGGGTCGCTACTGCGATGGTACTTACTGCTGCGCCTTGTGCAGCAGGTCGGCGCGCGGGTTCTCCGCCGGCTCCGTGTCGCGGTAGGCCTCCAGCGCATCCTTCGCCGCGCCATCCACGTGCGCGGGAACCGCCACCTGCACCTCGGCGAGCAGATCACCCGTGCCCTTGCTCGAGGTGATGCCCCTGCCCTTCACACGCAGCACACGACCGGATGGCGTGCCAGGCGCGACGCGCAGCTTGACGGTGTCGCCCTCGAGCGTCGGCACCTCGATCGTGGCGCCGAACACCGCTTCGGTGAACCGCACGGGAACTGAGAGGCGGATGTTGAGTCCGTCGCGCGAGAACACGGGGTGCGAGCGCACCTTCACCTCGACGACGATGTCGCCCGATTCGCCGCCATCCGGCGAAGCCTTGCCCCGCCCGCGCAGCCGAATCCTCTGGCCATCCGACACCCCCGCAGGAATCTTCACCTTGAACGGCTTGCCGTCATCGCCCTTGAGCGAGATGGTCTCGCCCTTCGCCGCGGTGAGGAAGTCGATCGTGGTACGGGCGCGCACATCGGCGCCCTTCTGCGGGCCGCCGAAGCCGCGGAACCCACCGGACGGCTGGCCGAAGCGGCCGGAGCCGAACCCCCCTTGAGAACCGGACGCGCCGCTTCCGTTGAACATCGAGAAGATGTCGTCGAAGTCGGCCGTCGACGAGCCCCGCTGCGTGAACCGGCTGAAGACGTCCTCAAAACCGCCGCCCTGCCCGCCCGCGCCCGCACTGAAGCGCGCGCCCGAACCCATGGCGCGGATCTCGTCGTACTCCTTCCGCTCCTCCGGATCGCTGAGCACCGAGTACGCCTCGCTGATCTCCTTGAACTTCGCCTCGGCCTTGGCGTCGCCGGGGTTGGAGTCTGGATGATACTTGCGCGCGAGCTTGCGGTACGTCTTCTTCAGCTCGGATTCGCTGACGCTCTTGTCGACGCCGAGAACCTTGTAGAAGTCCTTGTCGAACCAGTCCTGGCTAGCCACCGGTCACCTCACTCGGAGGGAACGCCGACGACGACCTTCGCAGGCCGCAGCTCGACATCGCCCAGGCGGTATCCGACCTCGACCACCTCGAGGATGGTCGGTTCGGTCACGCCGGGAACGGGCTGCTGCAGGATGGCCTCGTGCTGCTGCGGATCGAAGGGCTCGCCCTTCTCGCCGTACGAAACGACGCCGAGCCGCTCGGCCACGCCACGCACCTTGAGCGCCACCGCCGCGAACGCGCTGCCCTCGGGCAGGTCGTCGTGGGCCGCCGCGCGGTCGAGGTCGTCGAGCACGGGCAGCAGGCCCTTCACGGCCTCACCTTTCGCCCGGTTGATCTCGACCTCGCGCTGCTCCTCAGTGCGGCGACGGTAGTTGGCGTACTCCGCCTGCAGGCGCTTCAGGTCGTGCAGCAGCTGCGTCTCGTAGTCGCTCTTCTCCGCCTCAGCGGCTTCGTCCGTCTGCTCCGCGTCGAGGATGTCGTCGATCGTGAGTGCATCGTCCTCCCCCGGAGGCTGGGCGGAACCCTCGCCGGAGGGAGCGCCGCTCTCCGACGCCTCCCCTTCGACGGGCTCAGGGACCGAGCTGTCCTCGGGCTCAGGAACCTCAGACTTGTCATCCGTCATCAGTTCTTCTCGTCCTCGTCCTCGACGACCTCGGCGTCGACGACGTCCTCATCGGAGTCGGCCTGGGTGTCCCCCGTGGGCGCACCCTCGGAGCCATCCGCTGCCTGACCCTGCGCGTACAGCGCCTCGCCGATCTTGCCCTGGCTCTGCGCAAGGGTGTCGAACGCGCTCTTCACGGCGTCGTCATCCTCGCCCGCGAGCGCGGTCTTCAGCGCGTCGACGTCGGCCTTGACCGAGGTCTTCACGTCTTCCGGCAGCTTCTCGTCGTTCTCGGTGATGAGCTTGTCGACGGAGTAGGCCAGGGTTTCGGCCTGGTTGCGGGTTTCCGCGGCCTCGCGGCGCTTCTTGTCCTCTGCCGCGTTCTCCTCGGCCTCGCGCACCATCCGGTCGATGTCCTCCTTCGAGAGCGACGAGCCGCCCGAGATGACGATCGACTTCTCGACGCCCGTGCCCTTGTCCTTCGCGGACACGTTGACGATGCCGTTGGCGTCGATGTCGAAGGTGACCTCGATCTGCGGGATGCCACGGGGGGCGGGCGCGATGCCCGTCAGCTCGAAGGTGCCGAGCGGCTTGTTGTCGCGCGTGAACTCGCGCTCGCCCTGGAACACCTGAATGGCCACGGACGGCTGGTTGTCTTCAGCGGTCGTGAACGTCTCGCTGCGCTTGGTGGGGATGGCCGTGTTGCGCTCGATGAG
>JASGDS010000079.1:0-9792 GCA_047607025.1 Microbacterium sp. | reverse complement strand
CAGCATGGTCGCCTGCCCGCCCTCGAACACCACGACTTCGCCACGATCAAGCGCCTCCTGCAGCAGCAGTGAGGTGTCGGTGACCATCGGGCGCACCCGATCGACGTACGAGAGCAGGCCGTCGATGATCTCATCGGCCGAGATCGCACGGCGGTTGAACACCTTCACCAGCAGGTGGTTCTTCTGCTCGAGCGCGCCCTCGACCTTCTGCCGCAGGATGCTCTCGTCGAAGAGATCCTGCATGCGGATGCCGACGCGGTTGATCTTGTCGGCGTAGCTCGGGCCGATGCCGCGACCGGTCGTGCCGATCATCCGTTTGCCGAGGAAGCGCTCGGTCACCTTGTCGAGCGTTCGGTGATACTGCGTGATGATGTGCGCGTTGGCGCTGATCTTCAGCCGCGAGGTGTCGATGCCACGCGCGTTCAGGCCATCCAGCTCTTCGAAAAGCACCTCGAGGTCGACGACGACGCCGTTGCCGATGACCGGCGTGACGCCTGGCGACAGGATGCCGGATGGCAACAGGTGCAGCGCGTACTTCTCGTCTCCGATGACGACCGTGTGGCCTGCGTTGTTGCCGCCGTTGAACTTGACGACCCAGTCGGTGCGTTCGCCGAGCAGATCGGTGGCTTTGCCCTTGCCCTCGTCGCCCCACTGGACTCCGACGATCACGATTCCCGGCATGCTGTACCCCCTGGGGTGTTCGCTTCTCCGAGGAGGCCCTGCCGTGGTGCTCTCCCGTACCATCCTACCGGGCGGGGCAGACACCCATGCGGCAGGATGGTCGCATGGCGACAGCAGACGAGGTGATCGCTCACGCGGCGGGATGGTTCTGGGTGCCGGAGGGCGGCGAGCACCTGGTGGATGACATGCACATCGTGCGGTACCCGGCGCGCTTCGGCGGCGGGGTGAAGTGCTCGAAGGTGGACACGGATTGCTCGGCGGCGGAGGTCGTCGACCTGGCGATCGCCCACGCGCGAGGGTGGGGCGAGCACAGCCTGCGCTTCTCGGTGAGCGACATCGATCGACCGAGCGTGGAAGACGAGCTGCGTCGTCGGGGCGCGGAACACACCGACACGACGGCGATCATGGCGCTCGCGCTGCCTGCTCTGACGACTCCGGTTGCTGCGGCCTGTCCTGAGCCTGTCGAAGGGCCTGTCGAAGTACCCGACGATGTGCACGCGGTTCGCGTGAGCACCGTCGAGCAGATGCGCGGCGTCGACGCGGTCAATGTCACGGTGTGGGGGCAGCAGCCGCTCGACGAGGACGGTCTCGCCCGCGAGGTCGCCGAGGGGGACGGCATGCGCGTGCTGGCGTTCGTGACTTCGGTTACTGGGCCTGTCGAAATACCGGCCGCGACAGGCGGGTGCACGATCGTCGATGGTTTTCTGCGCCTGTGGGGCGCGGCATCCATGCCCGAATTCCGCGGCCGTGGCGCGTATCGCGCCGTGCTCGCCGAGCGTCTGCGCTGGGGCGCCGAGCGTGGGGCGCATACGGCCATCGTCACCGGCCGCATCTCGACCTCGGCTCCGATCCTCGCCAGAGCCGGCTTCACACGTCACGGCGAACTGCGCGAGTACACCCTCGAGGTCTGACACGAAGGCGCGAACGCCCATCCATCCGCGATAACGTCGAAGGATGACACTTCCCTGGACCGGCCAGTCGCTCGCGCAGCAGACGACCGAGCTGCTGCGGGAGATGATCCAGAATCAGGCCGTCAACGACGGCACCCCCGACTCCGGGCACGAGATCCGGCAGGTGCGCACGCTGCAGACGTTCTTCGAGCGCAGCGGGCTGGATGGCGCGGTGGTGGAACCGCATCCTGGGCGCGGAAACCTCATCGTGCGCATTCCCGGCACCGAGCCGTCTGCGCCATCCCTGTGTCTGCTCGGCCACACCGACGTCGTGCCCGTGGAGCCTGCCGGTTGGCACCGCGACCCGTTCGCCGCGGAGCTCGTCGGCGACGTGCTGTGGGGCAGGGGCGCGATCGACATGCTCGACCTCACCGCGGCCTACGCCGTGGTCACACGGGCCGTCGCCACGAGCGGGTTCCGGCCTCGCGGCGACCTCGTCTTCGCCGCCGTCGCCGATGAGGAGAACGCCGGCGTGTACGGCGCGGGGTGGCTCACCGAGAACGACTTCGACCTGGTCAAGGCCGATTTCGTGCTCACCGAGTCGGGTGGCGCCCCGACGGGCGCCCCGCCGCGGGTGGGCGTGATGGTGGGCGAGAAGGGGATGGCTCCCGTCACCCTGCACATCACAGGTCGCCCTGGTCACGGTTCGGCCCCGTGGGGGTCGCAGTCGGCGCTCGTCATCGCCGCCGAGGTCGTGACGCGCCTGTCGGCGTATCGCACGCCGACCGTCATCAGCCCGCAGTGGCGCGCCTACGCCGACACCCTCGAGGTCGATGCCGACACGCGTGAGGCGCTGAAAGACCCCGACCGCATCTACGGCGCCTTCGAGGCGACGGGGCTGCTCGCCGGGTACGCGCACGCGTCGACCCACACGACGATCACGCCCACCGTCATCCGGTCGGGCAAGAAGTACAACGTCATTCCCGGTGAGGCGTCGGTGCGCATCGACATCCGCGCCCTGCCCGGGGTGACGCCCGACGACATCGAAGGCTACCTGCGCGACGCGATCGGCGACCTCCTGCCGCACGTGCGCATCGAGGCAGGCGGCTTCACCGACTCGACCCTCTCCCCCACGGACACCCCGCTGTTCGAGACGCTGCGCGGCGCCGTGAAGCGCGCGCGGCCGGATGCCGATCTGCTGCCGATCCTCGGGGCGGGCGGCACGGATGGCCGCTTCTTCCGCGAGCGCGGCATCCCCGCCTACGGGTTCGGCGTGCTCAGCGACCGGTGGGACTACGGCACCTTCCGCACCCTGTTCCACGGGCACAACGAGCGCATCGACCTCGACTCGATCGCGCTCACCGTCACTGCGCTCGACCACGTCGTGCACGACTTCCTCGGCACCGACCGCGGCCTGCGCATCGCCAGGTAGCCGACGCTCACACGGCAGCGACCCACGCCTGCGTGGTGGCGATCTCCGCGAAGCCGCGGGCGGCGAGGACGGCCTCGGTGCGCGCCATGATGTCGGCGCCCGAGAAGCCGGGGACCGATGAGGTCGACGTGGCATCCGTCACGAACGTGACGTCGAACCCGAGGTCGCTCGCGATGCGCGCGGTCGTCTCGCAGCACTGATCGGTGCGGATGCCGCAGATCACCACCCGGCGGAAGCCGCGGGTGACGAGCAGCTGCTGCAGATTCGTCGTCGTGAACGAGTTGACCGAAGTCTTCGTGATCTGCGGCTCGTCATCGCGCGGGTCGAGGTCGCTGGCGGAACGACTCCTGCACGTCGATCACGAGCAGCGCGGTGTCTGTCATGCGTCAAGACTCGCAGGCTCGCGCTCACCGAACGACGCCGGCGACGGCCATCCCCCGGCAGAAAACCGCCATCACACGTCGTGGGCGACGACCGGAGCGATCGCGAGCGCGGCGACAACGGCGACCAACGGCAGTGCGACGAGCAGTTGAACGATTGTGACCAGCATGAGGGCCTCCCTTCGACCCTTCCAGACAAGCCCATCGCCTTATCCTCAGCGCAGGTTTCGACTATGGGTCAGCTATGACTCGTGCAGGGTGCGCAGCGTCTGCACGACGTCGCGGTGACGGTGATCGGCGGCCTCGACGGCCCCGCGCAGCCCGGATGAGGTGTGGGTCTGCTCGAGATACCGGATGCCGACGGCGGGCACGCCCGCGGAGGTGAGCACGCGCACATACGCCTCGCCGTCGCCGCGCAGCGGGTCGAGTTCGGCGGTGTAGATGACCGCGGGCGGCAGCTCGGCATGCGCGTCGGCCAGCAGCGGCGAGGCGTACGGATGGCGGGTGAGCTCTGGATCGTCGCCCAGGTAGCCGCGCACGATCGCCTCGCCCTCCTCGCGCGACATCATCCCTGGCACGCCCAGGAAGACGTCGAGGTGGTCACCGGTCAGGTCGAGCGAAGGGTTCTCCAGCAGCTGCAGCCGGATGGTCCTGTGCGCCCTGTCGCGATTCATGAGCGTCACGGCGGCGGCGAGGTTGCCGCCCGACGAGGCGCCGCCGATCGCCATCCGCTCTGCGTCGCCTCCCAGCGATGCGGCGTGCTCGACGGCCCACTCGAAGACGCTCCAGCACTGCTCGGGCTGTGCGGGGAAACGCACCTCGGGGGCGAAGGAGTACTGCCCGGCGACCACGATGATGCCGGCGTCGGCCGCGTAGGCGCGGAAGGTGGCATCCCAGCTCACCCAGTCGATGCCGCCGATCGCGAACGCCCCGCCGAAGAAGTACACGAGCACGGGCAGCCCGGCACCCTCTGGCGCGCGGGTCTCGGTCGGCCAGTACACGCGCAGGCGCGCGTCTGGGTGGCCCGGCACCGTCACCGTGTGCTCCTCGGTGGCGACGGGAACTGGCACGATGCCGAGCGCCTCCGTGCGCGCCGCATCGTCGGCGGCCGCCCGTTCGCGCATGATCTGCGGGTCGTCGGATGGTGGCTGGGCCGGCTGGGCGAGGCGTTCGGATGCCTCGATGACGAAGGGGTCGATCTTCAGGGCTTCGCGATCCATGCCCCCCAGTCTGCCTGCTCAACCGATGGGAAGGTCCAGTCGCAGTCGCCATCCTCCCGCGACGGGCCCCGCGCCGAAGGTGCCGCCGAGTGCTTCCGCTCGCTCCGCGAGGCGGCGCAGCCCGTAGCCCGTCGGCTCGTCTCGGCCCGAGCGACGAACCGTCGACGAGGAGTTCTCGACGACGAGAGCGAGCCTGCCATCCGTCTCACTCAGCGTGAGCACCGCGCGGTCGCCGCCCACGGCGTGCTTGGCGATATTGTTCGCGGCCTCGTTCACCACGTGCACCACGGTCACCTCGATCGCCGGTGAGAGCGAGACGAAATGCTCCGGCTTTCTGATCTCGACCTGCCTGCCTCCGCTCTCGGCGACCCGGCGGAAACTCTCGAGCGCCGGCTCGAGGGTGGGCAGATCGGCTGACGTCGTGTTCTCGTCTGTCAGCGGGTGCATGATGCGCAGCATGCGTCGGATGTCGAGCATGGCCTGCTGCGCGCCTGTCTCGATGGCCGCGAGCTGCGGCTCGAACTGGCCGTCGGTCGCGGCCATCTTCAGCGCGCGTGTCTGCATGAGCACACGCGTGACGTCGTGCGCGACGACATTGTGCAGCTCGTCGGCGATGCGGTCGCGCTCCTCCTGCACGGCGGCCTCTGCCCCTGCTTCGAGTTCGGCGACCTGTGCGGCGAGATCAGAGCTGCGACGCACGAGCGCACGCACGCCCGCGCCGATGAGCGCGGCGACGATCGCGATTGCCAAGACGACAAAGACCTTGCCGCCCGTGCCCCCGTGCACTCCAAGACCAGTGATGACGCACCAGGCAGCGACAACGGCCACGTGGGCTGCGACGAGCCAGACGCTGCAGGTCGCGACGGTCAGCCCCAAGCTCATCGGGACGACCATGGAGTATACGCCGCCATCGGGAAGCGTCGCGGCAATTGCGGCCGAGAGAATGACCGCTGTCACGGCGGTTGCAGGGCGCCACGCGTAGAGCGCCAACACAACCCAGCAGCTGATATTGACGACGACCTTGTCCAACGAGGACGCGTCGAAGAACTGCGCGGCGATTTCAAGCAGCGCCATCACTCCCGTGACGGCGGTGAGCGTAACGCGTGCCATGCGGGGCAGTGGCGTGTAGTCCCACACGCCACTGCCCCGCCGGTCACGCAACTGCTTCGCCAGCTAGCACGCTCCGAAGAACTTGCAGATCCAATCGATGGGACCGGACAGCGTGATCGGCCCAAAATACACAGGGGTGAAGCGCATAATTTATTCTCCTTCGGATGGAAGCTCCCTTAACACTATTGTCAACCTTCCAAGCCCTAAGTTGATACAACTTCTTTGCAACTGTTTGCAACTGCGCGACATCCGGTGGCGCAGGGTGCACGGCAGCAGTAGGCTCGGGGTGATGAAACCGCTGACCGTTGTCACGATCGACGACGACTCCCTCGTGCGAAGCGCGCTGCGCATCTACCTCGATCACGCCGAGGGGATCGAATTCGTCGGTGAGGCGGCGTCGGGCGCCGAGGGCATCACACTGTGTGCACAGCTGCGTCCAGACGTCGCTCTTGTGGACATCCAGATGCCGATCATGAACGGCATCACGGCCACAAGCGAGATCATTCAGCGCTCGCCCCGCACCAAGGTGCTGGCGCTGACGACGTTCAGCTCTGAGTCGCACGTCACCTCCATGCTGCGCGCGGGCGCGACGGGGTATCTCGTGAAGGACACCCCGCCCGACGAGATCGCCGAGGCCATCCGCAGCGCCCACGAAGGGCACTCCACGATCTCGCCGACCGTCGCCAGCCGCCTCGTCGAGGCGGCATCGAGCGGCAGGATGCAGGCCACGAGCGCGACCGACCTGACCGACCGCGAGATCGAGGTCGTCGGCTACATCGCGCGGGGCATGACCAACATCGAGATCGCCGAGCAGATGGGCGTCGCCGCGTCGACCGTGAAGACGTACATCGAGCGCATCACGCAGAAGTGGGATGTGCGAGATCGCGTCGCCGTGCTCATCCGTGCCGCACAGCTGGGCATCGTCACGCTCGCCGATACCCGCCGCCGTCGCTGAGGCTATCGTCGAGGCTATGAGCTTCGACCGCTTCGAGCAGCTGACCGCCGACGATCTTCGCGCCCAGGGCGGCCTGAAATGGACCGCCTTCCCCAACGCGATCGGCGCCTTCGTCGCCGAGAGCGACTTCGGCACCTCGCCCTCCGTGCACGGCGCGATCGCCCGCCTGCTCGAGCACGATCTGTTCGGCTATCCGACCCAGGCGCAGAGCGCGTCGGTGGGCACGTCTCTTGCCCGGTTCACCTCGGATCGGTACGGATGGGCCATTGAACCGGGTTCGGTGGGCGCCTTCCCCGATGTACTCTCGAGCCTGTCGTTCGTGCTCACGCACCTGGTGCCCGCGCACTCGAAGATCGCGCTGCTCACGCCGGCGTACATGCCGTTCCTGCAGATCATCCCCGATCACGGGCACGAGATCGTCGAGGTGCCGCTGCTCGACGGCGTGGCCCTCGACGACGAGCGCATCGATGCCGCCTTCGCCGACGGTGCGGCGATGCTCGTGCTGACGAATCCGCACAACCCGACGGGGGTCGTGTTCAGCAGGCAGGAGCTGCTGCCGCTCATCGGCATCGTCGAGACCCATGGCGCCCGCATTTGGGCGGATGAGATCCATGCCCCGCTCATCTATCCCCCCGCCGACTTCACGCCCTATGCCGCGATCAATGAGGCATCGGCTGCGCATTCGATCACCGCGACGAGCGCGTCGAAGGGATGGAACATCCCCGGCGTGAAGTGCGCGCAGACGGTGTTCACCAACGACTCCGACCTGGCCGTGTGGCGCGAGCGCGGCGAATGGATCGGACACACCGTGCCGCCGCTCGGCATGGCGGCGACCGCTGCCGCCTATGACGACGGCCGTGAATGGATCGACGCGTTCGTCGCGCATCTCGACGGCACCCGCCGCCTGCTCGCCGACCTCATCGCCGAGCATCTGCCCCGCGCCCGCTTCCGCACGCCGGACGGCACCTACCTCGCCTGGCTGGATCTGCGCGAGTACGCCGCTTCGGTCCCTGAGCTCGTCGAAGGGCGCGCGGATGCCTACTTCCGACGCGAAGCCGGTGTCGCGGGCACGGATGGCCGTCGCTGCGGAGCCGACTATGCCGGCTTCCTTCGCCTCAACTTCGCGACCCCGCGCGCCATCCTCACCGAGACGATCGAGCGGATGGCCGCTGCGCTCCCGTCCTGACCCGTTCGCGTCGCCCACAGTGCTCGAATGTGGGTGTGTCAGATCAACGGTGGTTCCTGTTCTTCGTGCGACTCGTCGAATCCTGGGCGGCGACGCTCGCGTAAGCCTCAGGCCTCACGCAGAATGCGCTCCGTCACGCGGGCGCTGAAGCGCAGCGCGTCGAGCGGCACGTGCTCGTCCGCCGCGTGGAACTGCGAGAACAGGTCGAACTCGAGCGGCACCCTCAGCGGCACGAACCCGTATCCGTGGATGCCGATGCGGGCGAAGTGCTTGTTGTCCGTCGACGCCTGCAGCAGGTAGGGAACGACGACGCCGTCCGGATCCTCCGCGGAGATCGCCCGCTGGAAGGTCTCGATGATGGGGGCAACGGTCGGCGCGGCGATGGCGGGCATCTGCAGCGGCTCGGGAAACTCCACGCCATCGGTGGCGAGTGAGGCGAGGTAGTCCCACGCCTCGTCGTCATGACCGGGGATCGTGCGCACATCGAAGGTCGCCGTCGCGGCGGCGGGGATGATGTTCTCCTTGTCGCCCGCGCGCAGCACGGTGGGAACGACGGTCGTGCGCAGGCTGGCATCGACGAGGGTGGAGAGGAACCCGAGCTGGGCGATGTCGCGGGCGAGCGTCTCGTCGCTGAAGCTCAGGCCACGCGCCCGCCCGAAGGCGTCGAGAAAACGCTCGAGCGCGGGCGTGCGGCTCGCGGGGAACCGATGCTCGCCGACGGCGGCCACGACCTGCGCAAGCCGTACCACGGCATTGTCATCGGTCGGGCGCGAACCGTGCCCCGCCCGACCGCGGGCGACGAGCCGCCCCACCGCGACGCCCTTCTCGGCGGTCGCGGCGAGGTAGGCGCGGGGGCCATCCGGCGTCAGCGGCACCGAGTAGCCACCGACCTCGCTCATCGCCTCGATCACCCCGGCGAACAGCTCCGGCCGGTTGTCGACGAGCCAGCCGGCGCCCCACTCGCCTCCTGCTTCCTCGTCCGCCACCCAGGCGAGCACGATCGTGCGGCGCGGCACGATGCCCTCGCGCGCGAAATGCCGGGCGATCGCCAGGATGGCCCCGGCGAAGTTCTTCATGTCGACCGCGCCCCGGCCGTAGAGCATGTCGTCGTCGATCTCGGCGGCGAACGGCGGATGCGCCCAGTCGGATTCGGCGACGGGAACGACATCCAGGTGCGCATGCACGAGCAGCGCGCCGGCATCGACATCCGACCCTTCGATGCGGGCGACGAGATTGCCGCGCCCTGGGCGCGACTCGATCAGCTCGCTCGCGATGCCGGCCTCGGCGAGCCTGTCCTGCACGAAGCGCGCGGCGCGCGTCTCGCCGTCGCCGATATCCGGCTGGCCGGTGTTCACCGTCGGAATGCGGATCAGCTCGCGCGCGAACTCGATGGCCTCGTCTTCCAGCAGGTTCCCCATCCCTCCATCCTGCCTGCTCGCAGAGCCCGCGCACACGACGCCAAAGGTTGGCCAAATAGGATGGAGGCATGTCCAAGGTGCTTGAATCCCTCCCCGTCGGCGAACGCGTCGGCATCGCCTTCTCCGGAGGGCTCGACACTTCCTGCGCGGTGGCGTGGATGCGCGACGCGGGTGCCGTGCCCTTCACCTACACGGGCGACCTCGGACAGTACGACGAAGACGACATCGCGTCGATCCCCGACCGCGCCCTGCTCTACGGCGCCGAGAAGTCCCGACTCATCGACTGCAAGCCGCTCATGGTCGAGGAGGGGCTGTCCGCCCTCGCCTGCGGCGCGTTCCACATCCGCTCGGGCGGCCGCACCTACTTCAACACCACACCCATCGGCCGCGCCGTGACCGGCACGCTGCTCGTGCGCGCGATGAAGGAGGACGGCGTCGAGATCTGGGGCGACGGCTCCACCTACAAGGGCAACGACATCGAGCGGTTCTACCGCTACGGCCTGCTCGCCAACCCCGCGCT
>JASGDS010000078.1:0-5460 GCA_047607025.1 Microbacterium sp. | reverse complement strand
GTTCGGGGATGGCACCGCTCGCCGTGACGTCCTCGCCGACGATCAGCACCTGCACGTCCTTGCCGGTCTGCAGCAGTTCCTGCGCCGCCGTCGCACCCGCGTCGACGTCGCCGTAGCCGGTCTCCTTCTCGAATACAATGTCGGCGATGCCGTCGAGCTTCTTCGTCAGTTCCTCCTTCTCGAGCGCGACCAGCTCGAAGGAGGCGGGGCCGGTGAAGTAGGCCGCCTTGCAGTCCGCTGTTCCGTCGCAGGCCTGCTTCGTCAGGTCGGCGAAGCCCTGGGTGTAGACCGCCGGGTCGACGTAGATCTGACCTTTGACTCCGCTGAGCTGGATCTCGCCGGGGACGAGGAACTCGGACCCCACCTGGGAGTCGATCGTGACGACGGGCACGCCGAGGTCCTCCGCGTCCTGCACGCAGGGCACCGCGAGCGAGCCGACGACCGGATAGAGCAGGATGCCGGAGTACTGCCCGGTGGCGAGCGCGTCCTGGCACTGCTGCAGTTGCTTCTGCGGGTCGAAGTCGGCCGAGATCAGCTCGACGTCGACGCTGCCGTCGTCGGCTTCGTCGAACCCTTCCATCATGGACTGGAACAGCGAGTCCGAGGCCATCGCGAGGAACGCGACCTTCTTCGGTCCGGATTCGTCTCCCATGCCTCCGGCGGCTGCGCCGCCGTTCCCGGCGCAGCCGGTGAGTGCCAGGGCGACGACGCCGAGGGCGGCCGCCAGGAGGCGGGTGCGCCGCGTCGATCTGATCGTCGTCATGTGTTTCTCCTTCGTTTGGACGAGGTATTCGGGGTCGGTGAAGTCGGCTCGGTGTCGAAGCCGAGGGGTGCTCAGCGCCGTCGATGCCGGGTCAGCGCGTCGAGGGCGACGGCGATGGCGAGGATCGTGCCCGTCAGCACCTGCTGCAGCTGAGCGGGCATCTGCATCAGCGTGAAACCGTTGCCGATGAGTGCGAGGAAGAAAACTCCGACGACGGTTCGCCAGGGCGCGGCGTTGCCGCCCGAGAGCGAGTTGCCGCCGATGAGGATAGCGGTCCAGACGAGGAACGCCGTGCCGCTGCCGTCGCTCGCCCCGGCTGCAGAGGTGCGGCTCGCGAGCAGCACGCCGGCGATGCCGGCGGCCAGCCCGGCTATCGCGAAAGCCGCCGCCCGGACGACGTCGACGCGCACGCCAGCGAGTCTCGCTGCATCGACGTTGCCGCCGACGGCGTAGAGGTAGCGGCCAAAACTGGTCCGCGTGAGGAGGAAGACGGTGACGGCGAGGACGACAAGCGCGATCCACACCGTGAGCTTCGCACCCAGGAAGGTCTGCCGGGCGAAGCCGAGAGCAGGGTCCGTCGTGCGCTGGAATGATCCGCCGGTGATGAAGAGCGCGAGTCCGCCGAATACCACCGAAGTCGCGAGCGTGGCGACGAACGGGGTGACCTTCGCGAGCGTCGAGAGGAGGCCGTTGACGAGGCTGAGCAGCACGCCTGCGGCGAGCCCGGCGACGATGCCGGCGAAAGCGCTGCCGCTCAGGTTCGCGATCATGACAGTCGCGATCGTGGTCAGCGAATAAATGCCGCCCACCGAGAGGTCGAGCGCCCCGGAGACGACGACGATGGTGCCGCCGATCGCGAGGATGAGCACCGGCGCCCACTGGTCGAGCACGTTGAGGAGGTTCCGGGCCGAGAGGAACGAAGGCGAGACGATCGCGAGCACGACGAACAACATCGCGAGCGCCGCCACCGGGGCGAGGTTCCGCAGCGCATCCACACCGCCGAAGCGCGGACGCGTCCGTGACGGTGCGCTCGTCGTTGCACTGGTCATGCTGTTTCCTCGCATTCGTCGTCGCGACCGAAGGCCGCGGAGAGAATCGCCCCGTCCTCCGCGTCACCGTCGAATTCTGCGCGCACGGAGCCTCGATGCATGACGTAGATCCGGTGGGCGAGACCGATGACCTCCTCGAGGTCGCTGGAGATCACGATCACGGCCGTGCCACGGCGCGCCGCGGCGATGATGAGCTCGTACAGGGAGTGCTTCGCCCCGACGTCGACGCCGCGCGTCGGCTCGTCGAGGATCAGCACCCGAGGCCCCGCCATCAGGCATCGGCCGAGCAGCACCTTCTGCTGATTGCCGCCCGAGAAGAGGCCTACGGGCATCGAGGGGTCTGCCGGCCGCAGGTCGATCTCCGCGATCGCGCGGTTTACCGCCTCGCGTTCGGCACGCGCGTCCACCACTCCCGCGGTCGTGAACAAACGCAGCGTGGAAAGGGTGAGATTCTCGCGCGCGCTCCGTTCGAGCAGCACGCCCAGGTCCTTGCGGCTCTCGGTGAGGTAGACGATGCCGTGCCGGATCGCGTCCGCGACGCTGCGGATCGCTACCTCGGCGCCATCGATGCGGAGGACACCGGCGTCGATGCGATCGCTTCCCGCGAGCATCCGGGCGAACTCCGTGCGGCCGGCCCCGACCAGCCCGGCGAGACCGACGATCTCGCCGACGCGCGCCTCGATGCTGATGCCGTGCACCGCACCCGTGCGAGTGAGCCCCTCGGTGCTGAGCACTACTGGCGCGTCCTCGGCCGCCGGCTCCTTCCGGGGGAAGGTCGAGGCGAGGCTCCGGCCGAGCATGCCCTCGATCAGACTGCCCGCCGTCTCGTCCTCCGCAGCGCCGGTGCGCACGTAGCGTCCATCCTTCAGCACCGTGACCCGGTCGGAGAGGTCGAGCACCTCCTGCAGGAAGTGCGAGACGAAGACGGCCGTCGTGCCACGCTCGCTCAAACGGCGTACGATCTCGTACAGGCGCTCGGACTCGTCCGCTGAGAGCGGCGCGGTCGGCTCGTCGAAGACGATCAGCTCGGCTCTGCGGGCCAGCGCCCTGGCGATCTCGACCTTCTGCTGCTCGGCGAGCGGCAGGTCCGCGGCGAGCGCGTCCGGCCGAAAGGCGAAGCCGGTCTCAGCCTGGACCCGGTCGAACTCGGCGAGCATCCTCCTGCGGTTGACCAGCGGCCCTGTGAGACCGAGCAGCATGTTCTCGAGCACGGTCATGCGCTGCACGAGCGAGATCTCCTGATGCACGAGGGCGATGCCATGGTCGAGCGCCTGACGCGGAGAGACGAACTGGATCGGCACGCCGTTCAGCAGCAGCCGGCCGCCGTCCGGCACGGCGGCGCCCGCGATGATCTTGCCCAGCGTCGACTTCCCGGCGCCGTTCTCCCCAACGAGCGAGTGGATCTCGCCTCGCAGGAAATCGACGCTCACCGCGTCGAGCGCCGTGACGCCGCCGTAGCGCTTCGTGATGCCCTCCGCGCGTAGGTGCACCCCGCGCGGATCAGATCCGACCGCGGAATGGGAACGCGAGTCCGCCCTCGCGAGATGCCCGGACATCCGTCCTCCTAGACAATGTTCTCGACACTTGAATGGGGACGGGCGGGACAAGATCGTCTGTGATCCGTCCCGACGAGGGGGCAAGACCACAGTAGAGGAATCCAACGCGAGCTGTCGCGTCCGGGTGCCGCGATCCGAGATTTTTTGTGCCGGTGCATCAAAGCGGATCCCCGCAGCGTGCACCAGGTACAGATAATCAGTCGAATGCGGAGAAATCGCCGGCCCTCCCCGGCCTCAGCCCGAGGAGTGCCGGCGGCTCCTCCGGAGGTGCGGACGACCGCCTAAGCGTCCCGCACCGCGAAGGCGGTCATTTCGACCCGCAGCCCGCTCGGGTGCAGATCGGCGACCCCGACGGTCGTGCGTCCCGGGCCGCGGCCCGGGTAGAATTCTCCCCAGACGCCTGTCACCGCACCGAAGTCCTCGAGGTCGGTGAGGTAGATGGTGACGCTCAGCACCCGATCGAGGCCGCTGCCGGCCTTCTCCAACTCGGTCTTGAAGTTCTGCATGCACTGGCGCGCCTGCTCCTCGACCGGACCGAGATTCAGCGTGCCGTCCGCCTGCTGCGGCACCTGGGTCATGATGACCAGGTTGCCCGATGCGGCACCCTGGGAGATGGGCAACTCCAGGTCCTCCTTGCCAGGGATCGGGAACCAGTCAACCTTCGATGCACTCATGCGCATTCCTTTCTCTTTCGGTGGTCATCGGCGTCGCGCGGCTCCAGTCCCGCGCGAAGAGCAGGATCGTGACCGAGCACACCGGCCCGATCAGCAGCGCGAAGGCGAGCGTCCCCCAGCCCAGGTTCCCGCCCATCAGCGACCCGGTCGCCAGCACGGCGAGCTCGATGCCGGTGCGCACGATCCCGATGTTCCACCCGGTCAGCGCGTGCAGACCGGTCATCAGCCCGTCCCGGGGGCCGGGGGCGAGCGCAGCGCTGAGGTAGATCCCGGTGCCGACCCCGAGCACGAGCACACCGGCGGCGAAGAGCACGATCCGCACCGGGAGCGGCAGCCCCTCGGGGACGACCAGCATCGTCAGGTCGACGACCGGCCCCGTCACGAGCACGTTCACAAGCGTACCGACGCCGATGCGCTGGCGCAGCGGGATCCAGAGCAGCAGCACGACGGCGCTCACGATCATGGTCGACGCGCCGAAGGTGAGTCCGAAGGCGTGGGCGACGCCCTGCGCGAGCACGTCCCAGGGCGGCACGCCGATCCGCGCGCGGGCCAGCAGCGCGATGGCGATCCCGAACAGCACGAGGCCGCCGACAAGTCGCAGCGACCGGTTCGCCCAGGCGCGGAGCGCGGCGGGACGGGGACGGACGGGCGCGGCTGTCGGCATCACTTCCTCCTCGCACACCCCGAAACGGCCGTCTCGCCGCTCCCATCCACTTCACTCCAGCCGCGCGCCGCCCGCTATGGACGGCCGCACAAAGCCCGCCCCCGGGGCTGGACCGCGGCACAGCGCTGGCCGCGCACCGGCACGCATGGCGTGTCGCGGGCCGGGGCCGGGTACCCTGACCGCGATGGCAGGAGGTCGGATCATGGGATCACGCGTCGCACTGGTCGGCATGGGCGCCGTCGGGCGTCTGCTCGTACCGCTGCTGCTCGACCGTGGGCACGACGTCGTGGCGGCCGTGGGCCGCAGCGCCGCACTGGGGCAGGACGCCGGGGAGCTCGCCGGGATCGGGCCCATCGGTCTCGCCGTGCGCGACGACCTCTCGGCCGCCCTCGAGGAGACCCGGCCGGAGGTGGCGCTCATGTCGACGGCGTCGGCCCTCGCCGCGACCTTCGACGCGGTGGCGGCCTGCGTCGACGCCGGGTGCGCGGTGGTCACGGCGGCCGAGGAGGCTCTCGCGCCGTGGGCGAACGACCCCGAGTCGGCGGATCGCCTCCACGCCCGTGCCGCGGCCGGGGGCGCCGCCGTGCTCGCGAGCGGTCACGTCGACGCGCTGTGGGTGCACCTGCCACTCGCGCTCACCGGCGTCGCGACCCGCGTGGCCCGCCTGGAGGGCGAGTGCGTGCGGCCCTTCGCCGCGAGCCGATCGGCCAACGCCGCGGTCGCCGCCCTCCTCGGGCGCCCGCTCGCCGCGTAC
>JASGDS010000077.1:0-4106 GCA_047607025.1 Microbacterium sp. | reverse complement strand
GTCACGGATCAAAGAATCCACACATGCCGCGGGCGGGCGCTGGCTACGCATCCTGAACTGCGGACATCGCTCGTTCCGGGACGAGGCAGGGGATGAGGCGAACGAAAATGACCATGACGATCAGCTCGACCAAGGTCTGCGTGACGACGACGAGCGGCGCCAGCGCAAAGGCAGGCGGAAGGGCGAGTGCGAGCGGCAGAACGACGAGCGAGTTTCGCGTCGCTCCGCTGAACACCACCGCTCGGGCAGCCGGCACGTCCAATCCGGCTGCCCTGCTCATGATCATTCCATGGGGATCATCACGGCGGCGAAGAGGACGTAGACCGGCACCACAGGCAGAAGGCGGGCGAGCTGTCGGCCGACGCCCGAGATCTGGGAGGCGACCACGACGGCGAGGGTGAGCATCATCAGCGGGCACCATCGCCGAGAGAACAGCAGTCTCCAGCAGCCTGCCCCACCGGGTGCGGGCTGCGGCGAGCTGGGTGAGCCCGGCCGCGAGCAGCGGGAGCACGATGAGCAGCAGGAAGGCTCCGATGAATGGTTCGAGGTCGACCGTCTGCATGAACTCCGTGCCGACGAACAGCCCCAGCGAGACCGGCAGCAGGAACATCTGAGCGAGCATGAGCATCGGAGCGGCCGCGAGCAGCCGATCCGTGGCGCCACCCGCGATCCCGGTGAACACAATCACATAGTCCACGCACGGACACAGCAGCACGAACAGCACCCCGATGAGAAGCACCTGGTCGTGCGCGACGATCCGCGATAGCACCCACACCACGGCGGTCACGAGAATGAAGTTCGCGATCAGCACCGTGGTGAGAAACCGCCCGTCACGGAGCGCCTGCCCGAATCTGCCGGAACGGCACCCCGAGGAACGTCGCGTACAGCAGCAGGCCGAGAATCGGGTTGATCACCGCCTCGGACGGATGCGCGACGGCCGGAACAAGTAGCCCCGCGAACGCGCCGACGGCGAGAGCGCCCAGATACAGCAGCGCCTGATGACGCTCGATCCAAGCGACGCCTGTCCGCATAGGCCCATTGTTCCAGGCCGCAGATTCCCCATCGCGGCGCGGGATACGATCGGAGCCATGCAGCAGCCGATGGCAGGCGGAAACATGAACTCCGTCGTCCGTGACGGCGACGCAGTCATCCGCACCGGCGGTGCGTGGACGCCGACGGTGCATCGCTATCTGCGCTACCTCGCGCAGGGGTGACAAGAGCCGTTGCTCAGTCCACGACTGCGGCGACCGCGTCCAGCTCGACTCGATCATCGCTCCGGCTGCCGCCAGCGCCTGCGTCATCGTCTCCACGCACGCCACTGCCTGACCGGCGCAGTCGCCGAGCGCAACGGTGTCTCCGTCCTTGTTCAACGGGCAGGCACCGGCGAGAAAGATCAGCCGTGCGTCCTTCGGTGCGGTCGCGGCGTACGCATACGGGGCGGCGTCGAAGAGTGATGAAGCACGGATCAGATACACATCACTTGGCATGCACCGATCCTGCCGGGCGACATCATTCGTTGGGTGGATCTGAGGGGACTCGAACCCCTGACCCCCTGCATGCCATGCAGGTGCGCTACCAGCTGCGCCACAGACCCAGGTGCTGCCCGGTAGAAGCCCCGGACAACTCGATCTACTTTACACGATCGCGGGCCATCCGAGAAACCAGCGCATAGGCTGAGCGCATGCCCGCGCAGACAGGAATCGCCGTCGCCCAGTTCGCTCCGAACGCCGACATCGAGCAGAACGAGCGCACGATCTCGCAGCTCACCGAGACCGCCGCGGGCCGCGGTGCACGGGTGGTCGTGCTGCCGGAGTACTCCAGCTATTTCGTGAACCCTATGGACGAGTCATTCGCCGCGAATGCTCAGGACGTCGATGGCCCGTTCGTCGCGCATCTCATCGCTCTCGCCGCCCGATACGACGTCGTGATCGTCGCGGGACTGCTCGAGCCGGCGGAGGACGACCGGGTGCACAACACGGTCGTCGCCGTCGACGGCTCCGAGGTGCTCGCCACGTATCGCAAGGTGCATCTGTACGACGCCTTCGGGCAGAAGGAGTCGAGCTGGGTCGCGCCCGGAGAGGTCATCCCGCCCGAGACGTTCGAGGTCGACGACCTGCGCTTCGGCCTCATGACCTGCTATGACCTGCGGTTCCCCGAGTCGGCGCGCGTTCTCGCCGACGCAGCCGTCGACGTCGCGCTCGTACCAGCCGAATGGGTACGCGGCCCCCTCAAGGAACACCACTGGCGCACGCTCGTCACGGCTCGCGCGATCGAGAACACGATGTACGTCGCCGCCGCCGACCACACTCCCCCGATCGGCGTCGGCAACTCGCTCATCGTCGACCCGCAGGGCATGACCGTGGCGAGCATCGGCACCTCCGTCGACGTCGCCGTCGCCGTCGCGGATGCCGCGGCCATCCGCCAGGTGCGCCGGACGAACCCCGCGCTGAGCCTGCGCCGCTACCGCGTCGTGCCCCGCTGACCCGCGCTCACCGCGACGACACCGCACGAACGCGACGAGAAGCGCCGCGATCGCAGGCCTCTCGCCGAGAACCGCGCCTCTCGCCGCGCAGCGGGCCTGTCTACCGGGGGCGTGCCGCCGCCCCCGGTGAGACCGCTCGCGTGTACGCTCACCACGGAAGAGCGGTGCGGGCTACTCGCCGGAGAGCTCGAGCAGACGGTTCACGGCGTCGGTGAGGGCCTGGTCGGCCTCGGCGTAGGCGACCATGTCGCCCGCCTCGAGCGCCGCCTGCTTGTCGGCCATCGCCTGTTCGGCATCGGCGAGCGCCTGCGCGTAGTCCTCGGTCGCGGTATCGTCCTCCGGCTCAGTGGTGCCGTCGTCCGGCTCGGTCGGCGTGACATCGTCATCGCCCGTCGGAGCCCCCGCGTCGCCCTGGAACAGGTCGTCCAGCGCATCGGCGAGGGTGTCCTCGAACGCGAGCTCCTCGCCGAACGACACGAGCACCTTGCGCAGCAGCGGGTACGACGTGCCGGAAGACGACTGCACATAGACCGGCTGCACATACAGCAGACCGCCGCCGACGGGCAGGGTCAGCAGGTTGCCGAGCTCGACCTTCGACGAGCCGAGGGTCAGGATGTTCATCTCCTTGGCGATCGTGCCGTCGGTATTGAACTTGTTCTGCACCTGACCCGGTCCTGGCACCGTGCTATCGGCGGAGATCTCCAGCATCGTGAGTTTGCCATAGCCGTCGGCCACCTCGCCCGCCGTCGATCCCGCATCGGAATCGACAGAGAGGTATCCCATGAGCACCTGCCGATCACCGCCATCCGGAATGAAGGTGGTGAACATCGAGAAGGTCGCCGACTCCTCGCCGGGCATTCGCATCGACAGGTAGTACGGCGGCTGCAGCTCGCTGCCCGTCGAGCTCGTCGGGTCGGTCGGCGTCGTCCATGCGTTGTCCCGCTGGTAGAAGGCGCGGGCGTTGTCGACGTGGTAGGTGCCGAGCATGGCGCGCTGAACCTTGAACAGATCGGTCGGGTAGCGCACATGGCTCATCAGGTCGGCCGACATATCGCTGACCGACTTCAGCTGCGCCGGGTACAGCTTCTGCCATGCCTGCAGCATCGGGTCGTCGGCGTCCCAGGCGTACAGCGTCACGCTGCCGTCGTAGGCGTCGACGGTCGCCTTGACCGAGTTGCGGATGTAGTTGATCTGGTCGACCTGCAGGCTCGGCGTCGGGTTCGACGAGTCGCTGATCGCCTCGGACAGGCTCACCTGCGACGAGTAGGGGTAGTTCGCGCTCGTCGTGTAGCCGTCGATGATCCAGACGATGCGGCCATCCACCACGCTCGGGTAGGGGTCGCTGTCAAGCGTCAGGTACGGCGCCACGGCCTGCACCCGCTGTGCGGGGTCGCGATCGTAGAGAATCTGCGAGTCGTCGTTCACGTAGTCCGAGAACAGGATCTGCTCCGACTGGAACTTCAGCGCGTACAGCACCCGGTTGAACCAGTTGCCGACGCTCGGCCCGCCGTCGCCCGAGAACGTCGTGTTCGTCTGCGACTCGCCGTCCTCGCCGCGCGGATAGTCCAGCTCGACGGGGTCGGTGCCCTCCGGCGCGCCGACGATGGAATAGGTGGGCGACTTC
>JASGDS010000076.1:0-31996 GCA_047607025.1 Microbacterium sp. | reverse complement strand
TGCAACATGAGCGAACCGGACAGCAACGGGCGACTAAGTGACGGCAGCGCAGGAGACGCCGACTACGGCCTGATCGGCAAGACCTACAGTGACTTCCGGAAGCCAGAGCCGCGTATCGCTCAGGTCATATGGGATGCCCTGGGCGATGCAGAGAGCGTGCTGAACGTTGGCGCAGGGGCTGGCAACTACGAGCCAGTCGACCGGAAGGTAACAGCGCTCGAACCGTCCGAAAGCATGCGTCAACAGCGCCCCGCATACCTCACGCCTGCAGTCGACGGTGTTGCCGAAGCACTGCCCTTCGCGGACGACAGCTTCGACGCATCGATGACAACCTTCTCGGTGCACCAGTGGAGCGACCTCGACGCCGGTCTCCGGGAGCTTCGACGAGTCACCCGAGGGCCTGTTCTTCTACTCACATGCGATCCCGCGCTACTGCATCGGTTCTGGCTCACCGAATACGCTCCGGATGTCATCGAAACCGAGTACCGCCGATACCCTTCGGTAGACCGTCTCCGCACGGGATTGAGCGGGAGCGTCACTTCCAATATCGTCCCCATCCCGCTCGACTGCACCGACGGATTCAATGAGGCCTACTACGGCAGGCCGGAGCAACTTCTGATTCCGGAAGCGAGATCCGCATGCTCCGCGTGGAGCTTCATCCCTTCCGAGCAGGCGACGGCATATTCTCGTTCCCTCGCCTCGGCTCTCGACAACGGCGACTGGGATCGCAAGCACGGACACCTGCGTGAGACTCCCTCCTTCGACGGGTCGCTGGTTCTAGTGACCGCATTGCCGTAGGCACCGCGCCGTAAAGGGACGGTTACGGGATCCACCTGAGGCTGTGGGCCAGGCCGCTGCGCGTTGCTGTGAAGAATCAGCCCTACCCGATCGCGCCAGCCTGAAGGGACGATCGCTATCGTCGGAGCATGTGGGAATCGGACAAACGTTATCAGTCTGTCAAAGCGGCTGAGCTTGAGCTACTGCGCAATGCGACTCGACACAGCGCTGTTCGGGTTGCTGAGTTGCTCCATCCCGACTTCGTCGAGATTGGTCGCTCTGGTCGCCGCTGGACACGGGACGAAACGATTGCAGCCCTGGCAGAAGAGGATGAGCACGCGGCGCCCGAGACAGATGAGTGGCTCTTCAATGACATTGGAGATGGGCTGGTACTCCTGACTTACAGGATCACCACGCCATCAGCCAGCAGCCGACACTCGTCAATCTGGGACCTGAACGGGAACTCACCAGCGATCCGCTATCACCAGGGAACCGTTCAGCGTGACGAGTCCCTCGACTAACTTGGACTGACGCTCGGCATCGTCCCACGCAGCGAGAAGGAGCGGTCTGCCATTCTAGCCAGCCCTCCCCCGCCGCCCGGGCGGCAGAAGACCGCGGGAGCGAGCCTTCGCGACCCACCCCTGCGCCGTGGTGAGCGCGACACCGTTGATGTCGGCCATCGTGGCACTGGGGTTCTTGTCGCCTTGTTGGGTGAGCCGGCCATGCTGTAGCGCGACGCGCTGGTAGAAGTCCGGGTCCTGCTTGGCGGTGCCGCCGAGCGGCTTGAGAAGGTCACGCTCCGCGACTTTCCGTCCGCTGGGCAACACGATCTTGCCGCCGGTGATCGTCTGCTCGCGCTTCATAGCAAACAGGCGCTTGTTGATCGCGGCCTCGATCTGAGCGGTCTGCAGCTCGCGCAGCAGCCGGCTCGTGATCGGGTCGCCGGGTCGCCACGGAAGGTAGACGACGCCGGTGATGCGCACCTCCTCCGGCACCGCGAAGGTCTGTCGCTGCAAGCGGATGAACACGCGTGTGCGGCTCTCCGCATGCTCGATGTAGCGCCACCGGCCATCCGTCGTCTCGTTCTGCTCGGCGTCGTTGAGCTCGTCATTGTGAGCAGGAGCCGCATCGTCGTACCCGAGAATCGAGTCGATCTGCGCACTGGCATCATCGCTGCGCTCACCGGGGAACCGGGTGGGCAAGTACCAGCCGTCCGGAAGGTCGTTCTGCTGGATCAGCCCGTCGGCATCCTGGAGCGCATACGACGACGACGATTCACTCACGCCTCCGAGTGTATCGAGAAACATGTGCTCTTGCACAAACACGCGATTCGTGATCTAATCGCGTGTACTAGCACAATCATGCGTAGAGTGTGGAGGCGATCATGAGCGATCACCCGACAGATTCCGTCGAGCAGGAGCGGCTGTTCTACACGGAAGCGGAAGCCGCCGCCGCGCTGCGCGTCCATCCCTCCACGCTCGGACGGCTGGCGAAGAAGGGCCGCTCCCCCGTTGAGCCCGTCATGACCGGAAGCCGCCGCCTCTACCCGGTCGCGGCGATTGAGGCGCTGGCACACCCGAGGACCAGCAGATGATCGAGAAGCGCGTCCTCAAGGACGGCTTGGTGCGCTGGAAGGCACGGATCAAGAACGGCGGGACGGTCGTCGCGCAGCAGACGTTCCGGCTCAAGAGTGATGCCGAAACGTGGGAGCGCGAGCAGATGCGGGCGATCCAGCTCGGGATCTTCCTTCCGCCGCAGAAGGCCAAGACTTCGATGGGCGAGGTCGTCGCTTCGTTCCTCGCGGCGCGCACCTCGCAGGTCTCGGCGCACTCGCACCGCACGGACCGCGACAACCTCGCCGCCCTCCCCGCGAAGCTCCGAGCACGGCCCATCGGATCCGTCAGCGAGGCGGATGTGCTCGGCTTCCTCACCGATCAGCTCAAGATCAAGGAGCGCTCAACAGTCGCACGGATGCGTACGACGCTCAGCGCCCTGTTCACCTACGCGGTGCGCGAGAAGTATGTGGCTGCGCATCCCGTTCGCGGCGTCGAGTTGCCACCTGGCGCGAGCCAGAAGCCCGCCGACGAGTGGTTCACGGCGGAAAGCCTCGCCGCGATGCTGGCGGCGCAGCGCGAGGCATCGGCGCACTACGCGACGATCACCGAGTGGACGTTTCTGACCGGCCTGCGCTGGTCCGAGACCCGGGCGCTGCGGGTGGCCGACCTTCAGGACGTACCGTTCCCCGCGGTCTGGGTGCGGCGGGCGCAGTCGGAGGGCTACGACGAGAAGGCACCCAAGACCGCCAATGGCGAGCGTGCTGTGCCGCTCACCGATCGCGCGCGGCAGCTCGCCCGCGGAGCAGCAGCCGGGAAGCGCCCCGAGGCGTATCTGTTCACGAGCCCGAAGGGCCGACAGTTGCGGATGAATCTCTACCGTCGCTTCACAAAGTGGACCATGACGGCGCCGCGCAAGCGCCCGCACAGGCTCCGGCACTACTGCGCGTCGCAGTGGCTGCGCGCCGGTATCCCGATCAACCAGGTCGCCGAATGGCTGGGCGACGACCCGCGCACCGTGCTCAAGGTCTACGCGCACGTCCTCGGCGAACAGCAGACGATCGAGGGGCTGCGTCGCCTCAATGAGCTGGCGTCGGGACCCCCACGGGACCCTCGCGACGTTCCTGAGAACGCGAACAATCACGAAAACGACAGCGAGCCGCGGAAGAAAACTGGCTCTGATCAGCCAAAAAATGGCGGAGACGGAGGGATTTGAACCCTCGGTCCCCGTGAGGGGACTCCACCTTAGCAGGGTGGTGCACTAGGCCTGACTATGCGACGTCTCCGTGCGCCCGCGCGCAAGCGCAGGCACATCAAGCAATCATACCTTCTCGTGCCCGCCGCGCGAATCCGCGCGAGTTGGGGAGGAGATTCGGGGTTCGGGAGGACGGGATCAGGTCCGGGCGTCCTTCCGAAGGCTGAATCTCCTTCCGAAGCCGTGCGGGTCGCCGCACGCTGGGGTTCGGAAGGAGAAATCGCCTTCGGAAGGGACGGAGAAACCGAGCGAGTTCCTCCTACCGAGGGCGGATGCTCCTGCGGGTGCCGGCGGGTCAGCGACCGAAGACGCGCTGAACGAAGGGACGCTCGACGGTGCTGATCACGGCGTAGTGGATCACGGACACGAGCAACAGCACCACCGATTCCGACCACAGCGCATCGAACTGTCGCGGTGAGAAACCGGGGTGGTTGGTGCTTCGAGCCCATGCGCGAGGAACAACCCGCCTCAAGTTCTCCCGCAAGTTTTTACTCCCGCGCAACAAACTCACTCGCTATAGTGACTTCGGCAAGGAAGTACGACATGCGGTCGACACTCGTCGGCTCGATCGCAATCGCGATGTTCCGCCATCTGTTCATCGCAAAGACCAGGAGTCGACATGTCCCTTTCCCGTCCCGTCCGCCTGTACCTTGCCGGTCCCGAAGTGTTCCACCAGGATGGCCCCGCCATCGCCGGGCGCATGCGCGAGACCTGCCGCGCTCACGGCCTCGAGCCTGTCAGCCCGCTCGATGCGGGCGATGAACCCATCGAAGGCGCCGACATCGCAGCAGATCGCCCCATGGACGAGGTGATCTTCGCCAACAATGTCGCCATGATCGAGCATGCCGATGCCGTTGTCGCGAACATGAATCACTTCCGGGGTCCAGACCCGGATGCCGGCAGCTGCTGGGAGCTGGGGTACGGCTTCGGACGAGGCAAGCGCTGCTACGTCTTCTCGGACGATGGCGCAACCGCCGTTGAACGAGTCGAGAGCTTCTACGGCCCCGTGACGCGGGACGAGGCATCTGGGCGCCCCTTGGATGCCGATGGCATCTTCGTCGAGGACTTCGGCGGCCCGTACAACCTGATGCTCACCGCCTCCAGCACCGTCGTGTTCGGTGATTTCGAGGCCGCAATCGCCCGCGTCGCCGCTGACGTCGAGGCCGGCCTCTTCGACTGATCGCCGCTGCCGACCGGGGTCAGAGATTCTCCCGAAGGGCGAGTCTCCTCTCGAAGCGAGACGTCACTGGCCCTGGCCAGAGGAACAGGTGACCTCATCGGCGGTCTGGCCCGAAACATCTATCTCCACCGACCCCGAAGACTCGGTGGGATCGGGGGTGGCAGAAGAAGACTCAGTCGGCGTCGGCGACGCGGTCTCATCCGAGTCCTCCGACCCGGCAACACCGGCATCGCCCGCTGCGACGAACGGCTCGTTCGCCTCGATCGCCTCCCAGAGGGCGTCCGCATCGGACTCGATCGGCACGACCCGTTCACCGGAGATCGCGACCGGGTACTGCACGAAGGTGTAGTCCGACTGCGACACGGATGCCACGGCGGCGGCGATGCGCGCGAGGATCACGGGGTCGGTGAGGCTGGATGATGGGTCGACGTTCTCGAGCGTCGTGCGCGCGAGCGACAGCAGGGTCGCCGGGTTCGTCAACACCTCGCTGCTCGTCAGCTTGCGCACGAGCGCCGACATGTAGACCTGCTGGTTGCTGATGCGTCCCAGGTCGCTGCCGTCGCCGACCCCGTATCTGGTGCGCAGAAACTCCAGAGCGTCCTGCCCCGCGAGGTTGTACTCGCCCGGCGCCATGGCGAGACCCGTGTTGTCGTCGTAAATGCCGTCGCCCCCGACGCACACATCGACACCGCCGATGGCGTTCGTGATCTCGATCACACCGCCCCACGTGATCGTCGCGGCATAGTCGATCGTCTGCCCGCTCAGCTGCTCGATGGTGTTGACCACGCAGTTGAGCTGCCCCCGGGAGTTCGCCTCGTTGAGCTGCGCATAGTCGCTCGCCGGCGTGACGTTCCCCTCATAGTCCTCGCACTCGGGGATCGGAATCATCAGGTCGCGCGGAAAGCTCACGACGGTGACGCGCCTCGGCTCTGCCGAGATGTGCACCATCATGTTGACGTCGTTGAGCGCCTCGTACCTGGCGGTGTCACCGTAGTCCTCCGCCTGGTCGCATCGCCCGGGAAACAGATCCTTGTACGCGTCTTCGCAGGCATCCAGGCCGACGAGCAGGATGTTCACACCCACGTTGTCGAGTTCGCCGATGTCCGGCGCGGCCTGCTCCTGGCCATCCAGCACGACCTCGTCGGCACTGAACGTCGAGTCGAAGTCGTAGGCGGCATACGCGGCGACGCCGAGGGTCGCGACGAGCACGACGCAGCAGGCGACGCCGAGCAGCTTCATGAGCTGACGGATGGGCCCTGGCGAACGCAGTCGCCCGTGGCGAGCCAGCGGCTGACGCTTCGATCTGTCGCTCACACGACTCCTCGGATGTTGGCGGTGAGTGTGGGATTCGAACCCACGGGACATTGCTGTCCACCAGTTTTCAAGACTGGATCCTTCGGCCGCTCGGACAACTCACCAGCTCGCGCACGCGCGAACCCGTCAAGTTTATCCGAACCTCTCCCCCGCGAAGATTCTCGCCGCCACCGCTGGACGAGTGCTGGCAGAGGCCATGGCGTCAGCCCAGTGCGCCGAGGTCTGCGAGCGCCGCCGCCACTCCGCCCTCGTGGACCGACGACGTCACCCGGGTGCCTGCGTCGATCACTTCGGGCACCGCCTGCCCCATCACGACGCCCTCGCCGCCGCCATCCCGCGCCCACTCGATCATCTCGATGTCGTTGCGTCCGTCGCCCATGACGACGACGTCGGATGGCGCCACCTCCAGCCAGCCGCGCACGCGTTCCAGCGCGGTCGCCTTGTTCACGCCCTTCGGTGCGATGTCGAGCCAGTTCGACCATCCGACCGCATAGGTCACCTGCGACAGGCCCATGTCGTCGACGAGCCGCAGGAAGTCGTCGCCGTCGTGCTCGGGCGAGACCACGACGATGCGGGTCACCTCGATGCCCAGCAGCTTCTCGAACGGAACCTTGTGTGCGTTGGGGCGGTCGACGTCCCAGTCGTCCATGTCGTGGGTGTGCAGCCGCGAGCCGTCGGCGAGCTCGACCATGTAGCTGGCATCTGGCAGGTGCGAGTAGATGAACATCAGCACCTCGGTGGCGTCGAACACGTCGACGACGTGCCTGGCATACCCGGAGGGATCGTCGGGGTCACGGGTCATGATCGTCGCCCCGTTCGAGCAGACGACGAACTCGGGGTCGATGCCGAGGCCGTCCAGCACGGGGGATGTCGACTCCCAGCTGCGGCCGGTCGCGAGCGTCACGACGTGGCCGTTCGCGACGGCCTGCGTCACCGCCTGCTGCACGCCCGCGCTGAACGTGCCATCCTCGTGCAGAACCGTGCCGTCGATGTCGAGCGCGACGAACAGGCTCACCTGACGGGCTCCAGCACCTCGAGGCCGCCGAGGTACGGGCGCAGCACCTCGGGCACGACGACCGATCCGTCGGCCTGCTGATGCGTCTCGAGGATGGCCACGATCCAGCGCGTCGTGGCGAGCGTGCCGTTGAGCGTGGCCACCGGCTGCGTCTTGCCGCCGTCTGGACGGTGACGGATGTCAAGCCGTCGCGCCTGGTAGGTGGTGCAGTTCGAGGTGCTCGTCAGCTCGCGGTAGGCGCCCTGCGTCGGCACCCACGCCTCGGTGTCGTACTTGCGTGCGGCGCTCGAGCCGAGGTCGCCTGCGGCGACATCGATCACGCGGTAGGCGAGGCCCAGCGACTGCAGCATCTGCTCCTCGAGTGCGACGAGGCGCAGGTGCTCCGCCTCGGCGTCCTCCGGCGTCGTGTAGACGAACATCTCCAGCTTGTTGAACTGATGCACGCGGATGATGCCTCGCGTGTCCTTGCCATAGCTGCCGGCCTCACGGCGATAGCAGGTCGACCATCCGGCGTACCTGGCGGCGCCATCCGACAGATCGATGATCTCGCCCGCGTGGTAGCCGGCGAGCGCGACCTCGCTCGTGCCGACGAGGTAGAGGTCGTCCTCTTCGAGGTGGTAGATCTCGTCGGAGTGCGCGCCGAGGAACCCGGTGCCCGCCATCACCTCTGGCCGCACCAACGTCGGCGTGATGATCGGCGTGAAGCCGTTGTCGAGCGCCACCTGCAGGCCGTAGTTCATGAGCGCGATCTCGAGCCGCGCGCCCACGCCCTTGAGGAAGTAGAAGCGCGCCCCAGACACCTTGACGCCGCGCTCCATGTCGATTGCGTCGAGCTTCTCGCCGATCGCCAGGTGGTCGCGCGGCCCGTCGGGAAACAGCGCAGGGTCGAACGTCGGAATCTCGCCCACGCGCCGCAGCTCGACGAAGTCGTCCTCGCCACCCGCGGGCACGCCCTCGATGACGACGTTCTGGATGGCATCCATCGCGCTCTTGAAGTCGGCCTCCGCCTGATCCGCGGCGGCCTGCGCCTGCTTCACGCGCACGGCGAGGTCCTTCGCCTCGGCGACGAGCGCGGCCTTCTCCTCCTTCGCTGCCTTCGCCACCTGCTTGCCGAACTGGTTCTGCTCGGCGCGCAGCGACTCGAACGACGTGATCGCCTCGCGGCGCGATGCGTCTGCTGCGAGCGCGGCATCCACCGTGGCCGGATCGTTTCCGCGCGCGGTCTGCGACCGGCGCACGCTTTCGGGGTCTTCACGCAGCAGAACGGGGTCGATCACTCCACAAGTCTATGCGGCGCCTGCCACCCACACCTCTTATAGAGTGTGAGCATGGCTGAGCCCCCCGCTTCCGCGAAGCGGGCGGCGCTCGTCTACAACCCCGTGAAGGTCGCCGATGCCGCCTGGCTGCGCCAGCAGGTGCAGCTCGAGAGCGAGAAGGCGGGATGGCGCGAGCCGCTGCTGCTGGAGACGACGATCGATGACCCGGGGCAGGGCGTGACGCGCGACGCGCTCGAGCAGGGCGTCGACGTGGTGCTCGTGGCGGGCGGGGATGGCACGGTGCGCTGCGTCTCGGAGGCGATGAACACCACGGGCGTGCCACTCGCGATCGTGCCCAGCGGCACGGGCAATGTGCTGGCGCGCAACATCAAGCTGCCCCTCACGCGCCCCGACCTCATGGTGCGCTCAGCGATCGACGGCGGCGACATCGTGCCGATCGACGTGGGCGTCGCCAAGCTCAAGCGCGAGAACGGCGACATCGAAGAGCACGCGTTCGTCGTGATGGCGGGCATCGGGCTGGATGCCGCGATGATCGCGAACACGAGCGCGAAGCTGAAGAAGCGCGTCGGATGGGTGGCGTACGTCGATGGCGCGGCCAGGTCGCTGCCGAGTGCGAAGCCGTTCCACACGGTGTGGCAGCGCACGGGAGGCAAGCTGCACTCGGCCAATGTGCAGAGCCTGCTGTTCGCCAACTGCGGCACACTCACCCTCGGCATCGACATCCTGCCGAACGCCTCGATCGCCGACGGCTCGATCGATCTCGCGGTGGTGCAGCCATCCGGCCCGCTCGGCTGGGTGAACGTGGCTCGCCGCATCTCGATCCTCAACTCTCCGCTGCGCAAGACGAAGGTCGGTCGCCGCATGGCGGGCAAGCGCGTGACGAACAAGCGCAAGAACACATCGATCCTCTACGAGTCGGGCGACGGGTTCGAGGCGGCGGTCTCTGAGCCGCATTCGGTCGAACTGGATGGCGACGAGTTCGGCGAGGCGGTGCGCATCTACTGCCGTGTCTCGCCCGGCGGGCTGCTGGTCGTGGTGCCGAAGGGGCACCTGATCCGCTGACGCTACTGCAGCGCGCTCGTCAGCCGGAAGATGTTGTCGAGCACCTGTGAGCGGAAGGGGCGCTTCACCCACTCCTGCAGGGTGATCTCGACGCTGTGCGCCTTGTAGTCGTCTTCGAGGCGGCGCACCTGGCTGGCGAACTCCTCGCCGCGCACGAGCATCGAGATCTCGAGGTCGAGACCGAACGAGCGGATGTCGAGGTTGCTCGAACCGATCACGGCGATCTCGTCGTCGATCGTGACCGACTTCGTGTGCAGAATGTACGGCGGCTCGTAGGCGAAGATGCGCACGCCGGCGCGCAGCAGCGTCTCGTAATAGCTGCGCTGCGCGTGGTAGACCATCGTCTGATCGCTGATCTCCGAGACGAGCAGCTGCACCTCGACACCGCGCGAGCAGGCGGATGCCACGGCCTGCATGAGCGACTCATCCGGCACGAAGTAGGGGCTGATCATGACGACCCGCTCCTTCGCGCCATACAGCAGCCCGAGGAACAGGCGCAGGTTGTTCTCAGCCTCGAATCCGGGTCCGGATGGCACGATCTGGCAGTCGAGATCGCCCGTTCCGCCGCTCGTCTTCTCCCGGTCGACGTCGCTCAGCAGCACGCCCGTCTCGCTGAAGAAGTCACTGTGGAAGACCGCGTCGACGCTCGCGACGACGGGGCCGTCCAGGCGCACCATCACGTCCATCCATTTCAGGTCGCGCTTGATGTTCTTGCGCACGTTGTAGTTGCGGGCGACCATGTTCTGCGAGCCGATGAAGGCGACGTCACCGTCCACGATCACGAGTTTGCGATGGTTGCGCAGATCGGGGCGCTGCCACTTGCCCTTGAGCGGGGCGAGCGGCAGCATGTAGTGCCAGTCGGCGCCCATCGCTTCGAGTCGCTCCGCGGTCTGCCGCCGCAGGGGCTTCGTGAAGTTGGCGACGAAGTCGAGCAGCACCCGCACCTTGACGCCGCGTGCGCAGGCGTCTTCGAGCGCGAGGAACAGCGGCTCTGTCGTCTCATCCGACTTGAGAATGTAGAACTCGACATGCGCATAGCGCTGCGCGCCCAGGATGGTCTCGGCGATGCGGGCGATGCTCTCGTCGTAGTCGTCGATCAGTTCGACGCCGTTGTCGCCCGAGATGGGGAGGGCGCCGAGCCGCCTGTTCATTCGCACGAGCGCACTGAACCACTCGGGCTCGTTCGGCCGCAGCGACCCCCGCTCGAGATAATCGCGCGCATCGCGGAGGATGACGTTGATGCGCCCCTGCAGATCGCGCCGCTTCTTCGGCAGGCGGGGGCTGCCGATGAGCAGGAACAAGAGGAACCCGGGAACGGGCAGCAGGAAGATCGCCAGCAGCCAGGCCATCCCGCTCGTCGGCTTGCGGTTGCGCGGCACGACGATGAGGGCGAGGATTCGCAGGACGAGGTCGATGACCTGCAGCACGCCGAGCCAGAAGCCCGAGGTGACGACTCCGCCGAACAGCAGCTCCACACGCACCCCTTCCCTCAGAAAGAGCCTATCGACTAGCTACGACATCGGTGTGCGGGCTTCGGTCGCTGTGGCCTGTCCTAGTCTGTCGAAGGGCCTGTCGAAGCACGCTTCGCGCGCTCCTCCGCCTCGATGGCCGCGTAGGTCTTGCGCTCGTTGCGGTCTATCCGAAGAATCGCGCGCATGACGAGCCAGAACACACCGCCCAGCAGGACAGTCGGCAGCAGAGACCAGAACGCCGCCAGCCAGAAACCATCCACGATTCCAGTCTACGACTGCCTGTGGATCACACCGACCTCGACCATATTCCTGTGGATGGTGGAACACGAATCTCGTCGAAAATCCGCGAATGTGGAAGGCTCGCTCGCGCCGCGCGCGAAGTCGTCAGAGTCGGAGCATGACAACCACACTTCGAGCGACATCGTCGCAGTCCTTCCTGTCGTACGTCCCCCACATGTGCGGCTTCGTGCCCCGCGAGAGCCTCGTGCTCATTCCCATCGTCGACGGCCACACCACCGGCGCCATGCGCATCGACCTGCCGCGCGACCCGAAGATCTGGCCCGAGCTGGCGGCCGATGCGATGGGCCTGATCTGCCGGATGCCCGACGTGCGGGGCCTCTCGCTCGTCATCTACACCGATGATCCGCTCGTCGACGCCGCCGGAGACCTGGCCTGGCGCGGCTTCGCCGACTATCTGCTCGAGCGAGCGGACGACTGCGGACTGCGCACGAATGACGCGCTGTGCGTGGCGTCGGATGCCTGGGGCTCGTTCTTCTCGCCGGATGCCGAGGCGCGCGACCTCGGCGAGATCGACTATGAGGGGGCCATCCCCGACGAGCTGGGGAGCGCCCCCATCGGCGTCGGGCAGCTGGCGGGCGTCGCGCTGCCAGAGGTCGACCTGGCGCAGACCGAACGGGTGGGGCGGGCCATCCTCGCGGTGCGTGCCGCGATGATCGCGCTCGCGCTGCAGGGGCACGCGAAAGACCTCACCACGCTGCCGGCGCTCGCGATCGAGGCCGGGCTGATGCTGCAGGATCCGCCACCCGCGTTCGAGATGGCGCTCGACTGGAAGGGCCCGCTCGAGGAGCACTTTGCGGCCATGATGATCGTCGCGCTCAACGGGCCGCCCCTGCGCGACGTCGCTCTCACACAGTGGGCGGGCGGGGTCGACGAGGGCTACGAGACGCTCGCGCTCAACCGGCGGTGGGCCGACGGCGACCAGACGCACCCGGATGGCCCCGTGCGTCTCATGGGGCAGGGGTCGCGGCCATCCCGCGCCCGGCTCGAGAAAGCGCTCGAACTCGTGCGACAATGCGCGGCGCTCGCGCCGACGCAGGAGAAGGTCGGCCCGCTCGCTGCGGCGGCGTGGCTGTCGTGGGGGCTCGGCAGCTCGACCCGCGCCGAGCACTACGCGAAGGAGGTCCTGAAGATCGACCGCTCGCACGGACTGGCCGAGATCGTGATGACCTTCATCGCCAACAGCTACCTGCCGCCCTGGGCCTTCGCCCCCGCCTGACCTCCGGCCACGCGGAGGGTGCGCACCTCGAAGCGCTGAAGCGACAAGGGCATGGTGCCGGATGCGCACGCGACCTCGGCGTGAGGGTCCTCGATCAGTGACGCCTCGCGCGACCTACTTGACGAGCGGAAAGAGGATGGTCTCGCGGATACCGAGGCCGGTGATCGCCATGAGCAGCCGGTCGATGCCGATGCCGATGCCGCCCATCGGCGGCATGCCGTGCTCCATGGCCTTGAGGAAGTCCTCGTCGATGCGCATGGCCTCGTCATCGCCGCGGTCGGCGAGCTTCGCCTGCTCGACGAAGCGCTCGCGCTGGATGACGGGGTCGACGAGCTCGGAGTAGCCGGTGGCGAGCTCGAAGCCACGGACGTAGAGGTCCCACTTCTCCACGACGCCCGGGATGGAGCGGTGCTCGCGCACGAGCGGCGAGGTGTCGACGGGGAAGTCCATGACGAAGGTCGGGCGGGTGAGGCCGGCCTTCACGAAGTGCTCCCACAGCTCTTCGACCCACTTGCCGTGGGTGGCGTGCGGCGGCGCATCGACGCCGTTGGCTTCGCCGAGGGCGGCGAGCTCTTCGACCGGGGTCTCGGGGGTGATGGATGTGCCCGCGGCCTCGTTGAGCGAGTCGTACATCGACAGGCGGTCCCACTGTCCGCCGAGGTCGTACTCGGTGCCATCCGCCCACGTCACGGTCGTCGAACCGGCCACCGCGATCGCGGCGTTCTGGATGAGCTGCTGGGTCAGGTCGGCGACGCCGTTGTAGTCGGTGTAGGCCTGGTAGGCCTCGAGCATCGCGAACTCGGGGCTGTGTGTGGAGTCGGCGCCCTCGTTGCGGAAGTCGCGGCCCAGCTCGTAGACACGGTCGATGCCGCCGACGACCGCGCGCTTGAGGAAGAGCTCGGTCGCGATGCGCAGGTACAGCTCGGTGTCGAACGCGTTGGAGTGCGTCGTGAACGGACGCGCGGCGGCGCCGCCCGGCTGCACCTGCAGCACGGGGGTCTCCACCTCGATGAAGCCCTGGCCATCCAGCGTGTCGCGGATGGCGCGGTTCACCTTCGCGCGGGCGCGCACCGTGGTGCGGGCCTGCTCGCGCGCGATGAGGTCGAGGTAGCGCTGACGCACCCGGCTCTCTTCGCTCAGCTCGGTGTAGAGGTTGGGCAGCGGCAGCAGCGCCTTCGAGGCGATCTGCCATTCCGAGACCATGATCGACAGCTCGCCTCGGCGGCTCGAGACTACCTCGCCCGCGACGAAGACGTGGTCGCCGAGGTCGACGAGCTCCTTCCAGCGGGCGAGCGATTCGTCGCCGACGTTCGCGAGCGAGACCATGGCCTGAATGCGCTCGCCGTCGCCCGACTGCAGCACCGAGAAGCAGAGCTTGCCCGTGTTGCGGCTGTTGACGACGCGGCCGGCGAGGCCCACGGTGACGCCCGTCTCGGCGCCGGCTTCGAGGTTGCCGTACTGTGCACGGACATCCGGGATGGTCGCCGTCACCGGAACCGTCACGGGGTACGCCCCGCCCGCCGCGCTCTCGCGTTCGGCGATCAGCCGCTCGCGCTTGCCCAGGCGCACCGCCTTCTGCTCAATGACGTCGTCGACATCGCTCACTGAGCCTGTTTCCTCGCTCACTGAGCTTGTTTCCTCGGTCACTGAGCTTGTTTCCTCGGTCACTGAGCTTGTCGAAGTGGCGGAATCAGACATGGGGCTCCTCGTAGGCAGACTGCCTTCGATTCTAGTTGGCGCCGGTATCCAACCTGTCGGAATTGCCGACAGGTCACGACGCGAGGTCGAGCGGCTCCAGGTGGTCGACGTTCATTCGGGCGCGCGCCTTGTTCAGATCATGGGCATCCTGCATGGCAAGCCAGCTCCCGGGGCTGCGACCCAAGACCTTCGAGAGTCGGATGGCCATTTCGGGCGTCACTCGACTCGATCTCATGAGCACACGGCTGAGCGTCGACGGCGACACCGCAAGGCGTGCCGCAAGCGTGCGCACCGAGACGCCGAAGGGCACGCGGTAGACCTGGGAGATAAACTCCCCCGGGTGCGGCGGATCGAACATCGGCTTCAGATCGCTCATCAGTGATAGTCCTCTTGTCTTAGACCGGGCCCCGCTCAGACCAGGCCGAGAACCCGAAGGTCGGCGCCGGCCTGAGCGAGGGCCAGGATGAGGGCGTCGCGCCGCGTGACCTCGCGGGGCGGATGGCGCAGCACCGTCCCCGCCTCGGCGAGGTTCTTGTCGGCCTTGCGACTGTTGCAGCGCTGGCACGCGGCGACCGTGTTCAGCCACGTGTTGCCACCGCCGCGCGAGCGCGGGTGCGGCCGCCGAGGCAACGGATCACACTCTCACCGAGTTCGTGCTCGGCAGCGCGGTCGAGCAGGCGGAGCGCGTGCTGGCCGATCGACGCTGGTTCGTCGCGAGCGACGAGCAGTTCGCGGAGTTCACCCGCCTGCTCGACGAACCGCTCCCTAGCACAGACAAGCTTGCGGAGCTGTTCCGGAGTCCGTCGGTCTTCACCGACGAGTCATGACCGCGTTCACATCACCGCGCAAGCTGAAGAAGAAGGATGCTCGCGGTGGGTTCCACAGCGGCGCACCGGAACTGGATGACTGGTTCGCGCGATTCGCATGGGAGAACCAGCAGGCGAACAATGCAAGGGCCTACGTCTCCTTCGCCGGGCGACGCGTCGCGGGCTATTACTCGATCGCAATGGCGGCGGTCGCGCGTGCCGAGGCGCCCGAGCGCATCTCGGCTCGCAGACCATCCCAGATCCCGTGCATTCTGCTGGCGCGGCTTGCGGTCGACGTCGAGTTCAGCGGTGAGGGGCTCGGTCGTGGTCTGCTTCGAGACGCGCTCACACGTTCAGTCATGCTCAGCGACAGCATCGGCGCTGCTGCAGTGCTGATCCACTGCCGCGATGACCAGGCGAAGGCGTTCTGTCTTCGCCACGGCGACTTCCTGCGGTCACCCGTGGATGCCCTGCACCTCATGCTTCCGATGAAGGCGCTGCGCTCCCTGCTGGCGTGAACCGCGGATGTCGGCACCCCGTGGAAGGCTGGGCGCATGTCTGATGACGAGATTTCGGAGCTGACCGAAACCGAGCGGGAGCGTTGGCGCGCGGCGCAGGACAGCATCCAGCAGTTCGCCTACGCCACGCTGTACGGCGATACCGAGGGCGCGGCGGCGCTGCAGGGTCAGATGCGCAGCATCGACATCGACCTCGCGCGCATTCGCGACAGCCTGCACGGTCCCGAGGATGCCGGCGAGTACGCGTTCGCGCTCGAGACCATCCTTCGTCGCATTCCGGATGGCTGGGGCAGGTGGATCTCGTGCCCTGCCGGGTGGTACCCGCTGATCGTCGTTCTCGACCGGCAGCTCGCGCAGCTCGACCCTGACTACGAGGTGCACCAGGTGAAGAAGAAGTACGGCACGCTGCGGTTCTACGCCGAGCCGAGCAACGACAGCGTCGACCGGGAAGAGTTCGACCGCCTCATCGATGAGACCGAGAAGCGCTCGGAGTCAGCGCGCGAGCAGTGCGGCGCTCTCGGAATGCTGTGCGTCTCGGACCGACGGGTGGTACGCGACGCTCTGCCCCCGCCACCAGACCGATCACGCCAACATCGGCCCCTTCGTGCCGGTTGAGGAGTAACGGACGGCCACGGGGTCGGATCCGACGCCCTCTTGCCTAGTTGCCAAGAAAATCGGTTGGCGCGAATCGACGCATCAAGCCTGTTCCGACGCGCACCAGAATTGTTCATGTTGATGACGCCGATCACCGTAACCTCTGGTTCACCCGAGCCCTTGACGAAACTCACAGACCATCGATAGCCTCCCGACCATGGAGTTGTCGGAACTTGTGGACGAGTGCTACGCCGAACGATACGACGCGTGGAATGGGGCCAAGGACAACTTGAAGTCGTGGCTGAGGAAGCAGTGCGATACGGTCCTAGCCGATCAATCAGATCGAATGCGCCTCGAGGACCCGAAGAGCCGCATCAAAGCGCCAGATCGCGCGCTCACCAAGCTTCAGACGCGTATCGAGAACGCGAGTTCGCCTCGCGGAGTGAACACTTGACGCGATATCGAAGAACAGCTAGGACATTCGGGTACTGGGCGATGTCGCTGAACATCGCCCTCGACAAAAGGAGAAAAGATGGGATCCATCCTGACTACCGAATCACGCTTGCCAAAGAGCCTTTGGGAGATCGCGGAGGAGTTATCGCTCACTCCACAATATGGCAGCAAACCTACGTACACAGCGAGCACACGATCTGCTCTTAATGAAGCGACGGCGTCTTACCGCGGACGCAGGCGACTTCGATGGTTCATTTTTGGCGCAGGCATCGTGTGCCTTTGTTGCGGCGTCCTCCTCGTGCTGCGTGGCAACGCGAACCTCTCAAAAGTATGGGGCTCAACTTTTATTCTGTTCGGCGTCGCCCTGGGAGTTGTGTCCCTGCTCCAGTTGATCAGCGCAAGCGCATATCGCTCGCTTTCGCGATTCGGCGCAACGATCCTCCCCATTGCCTGGGCGACGACTTTTATTGTCGTCGTGCTTACAGCATTGGCTTCGCTAGCGATCTCGATCGTAGCTTTCACCCCAGAGACTTCCTCTCCTGGCGCTAGCACGCTGATCGCGGCCGGCGCGGCGGTGACCGCCGGATTTGTCAGCATCATGTTCGCGCTGGTGTGTTCCACATTAGTGTCGCCTATCATTTCGACAGGCAAGCGCACCCATCATTACCAGGTAAGCTTATCGCAGTTTGGCTGGTCAATCTCGTTGATCGCGTCGATCTTATCTTTGGTGGCAGTTGTCAGCGCAATGACGAAAAGCGATTTAGTGCTTGGCTTCTCCCTGTCCACGGGTGTCGGTCTCTTGACAGCAACCGTTGCCTGGCATGCTCGATTCGGCTCTCAAATTCGGTCGGCACGCAAAGAAGCTCTCGCCCTACTCGCTGACGCAATATCTTCCACTAGAGAGAATGACACCAATGCGCTGAGGCGCTCGGTGCTTACGATGCTTGATGAGTTCGAAGTTGACCCATTTAGATCCAGTGCGCCAGCAACTCCACCCTTAATCGCTGGATGGGGGATAGTTCAAGTTCTTCAACTCGTGTTAAATTCTATCGATGCGGATTCCGAAGGCAAATTCAATAGACCTACAGCGATTGTCGAGCGGGCAGAACTCGATGGAGGCGTTGGGAAATATTTTACATCAGTCAAAGCGTTGTCCTCCGTTGCCATCAACAGCATGAGACTCGAATTCTTCGAAAAGTGCCGCGTTCGGCTGCTTTCCAATGCAAAGGAGTGACCGATTCTTGACAACTGCCCTACTCAACCGCAACGACAGTGTCATACAACCCGTACCGCCGCAAGTCCCCGTGTGACTCGATACCGGTGTACGAGAGCGAGGCGTCCTCGTAGCGGCGGAAGGCGAAGACGGCCTGGTTCATGTGGCCGGCGTTGAAGACGCCGAGGCTGACGAGCAGGTCGAAGTCGGCGACAGTCAGACCTGTGACGGCCTGGAACAGCTCGGGTTCGATCTTGGTGATGACGTCGTAGAGCGTGTTCTCGCGGAAGTCGGTCAGATACATGAACGCCGGGATGCGCGTGGCGAACTTGATCAGCTTCTCCTGGATCTGCTTCCGCTTCGACTTGTACTCCATCTCCTCCTCCGAGAGCTGCTTCTTCTCGGCCGTGGTGATGTCGTCGCCCTTCTCCTTCTTCGTCTTGCCGACCGCCTCGCTCTTGTTCACAACGGTCTCGAAGATCGACGACCCGAGCGCCCTGAACCCCTCGATGTTCATGACGGCCTTCATTGCGGCATCCGACGCCATGATCTTCTTCAGCGTCGCGTTGTCGACGTTGACGAGCATCGCCGACTCCCACTTGCGCGCGAGCAGCGTGGCTGAGGTGCCCGACATCGCGATGTCGAGGACGCCAGCAGCATCCACCTGCGTCATGTTCGACCCGTCATAGGCGAGCACGGGCAGGAACGACACCAGCTCTTCGACCGCACGCTCGGGATTCGGACTCTCTGGCGCCAACTCACGCCCGTACTCACTGATCTGCCGCAGCGCACGCGTCGGCGCGAAGTCGAACACGAAGCAGGCCGGCTTGAGGATGGCCTCCTCGTTCGGGTCGTCACCGTTCGGGTTGCGGATGGTCCACGGCGACTGCACCCGGAACGCCGCCTGGAAGTAGGTCTCGGGTGCCTGCAGATTGCGCAGCATCAGGATGGACGACCACTGCGGCACCGTCACCCCGGTCGTGAGCTTGCCGACCGTCAGCGTGATCGTCTTCGTGTCGTGACCGCCGCCGATCGCCTCGCGCACGGGCGGGAGCGCATCAAGCCCGACACCGATGCCGGGCGCCGACACGTTGACCACCCGGTAGTCGTGCCAGAAGGCATTCTGGGGCTCGGCGAGCAGATTCGCCATCGCCGCGCACGACGCGGTGCGCGGCAGCATCCACAGCGAGTGCTGCAGGTAGGGCAGCAGACGCGCATCCGAATACGGGAATGGCGGACGTGTGCCGGCCTTGAGCGCGTCGACCTGCGTCGGCAGGTACCCGCCGCGGATGATGTCGAGCCACTTCTGCACGTCGTCTTTGTGCACGAACTCGGCGTCCGCAATGGTCCCTGAGCCGTCACCCGTCCCCGCGCCGCCACCGGTCCCTGACCCGCCTCCGGTCCCTGAGCCTGTCGAAGGGGCCTTCGCCTCGAAGAACGCGTTGAGGTCGAACTCGTCGAACTCCCCCTGGTTGGCGATCGCGATCAATTCGTCAGGCATCTGGTAGGTCAGCAGCCGCATCTCGGGCAGTGACGCGTACGGGCTCGGCTCGCCAGGATGATCGCTCGCGAACTGTGCCTTCGCCCGCTGCTCGTCGGTGTAGGTCCAGTTGAAGATCTGCTCTTCGATGAACCGCCCCTCGTTCAGCACTTTGAACGGAGTGCCGGAGAGATAGAGGTACGAGCGTGCCCTGATCGGCACGAACGAGTCTTCCTCGCTGCCACGCTCTTCCAGCTCCTCGGCGAACGTCGCCTCCGCTGCCGTGAACTCCTGCGCCTCGCTCTTCTTGCGCGCGGCTTCGTCTTCGCCCTCGAAGAGCTCCTTCGCCGTGTCCCGCCAAGCCCCGAAGTGATACTCGTCGAACACGACGAGATCCCACACCTGCTCGGTGAGCCACGCATGCTTCGCCTTGAAATTGCCGGCCGCATCGCGACCGAGCAGATCCTGGAACGATCCGAAGAACACGAGCGGCTGATCCGGGTGAACGGATGCCGGATCACCCCCCGTCTTGCGAGACAGATACTGCCATCCGTCGAAGTCGACGTGGGTCTTCAGGTCGGTGTCCCACGCGTCTTCGACGGCGGGCTTGAACGTGACGACGAGCACGCGCTTGGCGCCCAGCTTCTTGGCGAGCTGATAGGTCGTGAACGTCTTCCCGAACCGCATCTTGGCGTTCCACAGGAACTCGGGAACAGCGTCGTCATTCTCAGCCCAGATCGATTGGAAGTAGTCGTAGGTCTTGTCGACCGCGGCCTGCTGCTCGGCGCGCATCGGGAAGTCGAGCGTCGGCGTGCCCTCGTAGGTGCGGTTGGCACGCAGCTCGGCGATGGCGAGCCGAACATCTTCGACCGAGCAGCGCATCCACTCGAGCATCGGGTTCGCGAACTTCTTCTGCTTCAGCCGCTCGCGCACGTCGAAGTCCCGGAACACCGACCCATCGGGACGATCCGCGGGCTCATCCAGCACGATCTCGTAGTTCTGGATGGCAGCAGTCTTGAGCTGCTGAGCAACCCGCGTCTTGACATCCTTCGTCGTCTGCCCCACCTTGAGCAGCCCCACGTGCGCGTCGTCGTCAATACGGTACGCGTAGATCCGCAACCGCGCCTCGAGCTTCTCCGGCAAAAGCTCCTCAATGGGTTTAGGCATCGGCCGGTTCCATCGGCTTGATCGTTGCCTCGATCAGCGCGATCTCCTCTGCGCTCAGTCCGTATCGCTCGTAGAGGTCCTCGTCCGTCCAAGTGCGGGTGAAGTCGGGAGTCGGTGCGAAAGCGAAGGAGCGACGCGTGATGTTCTGCGTCAGGAGAATGGTCGAAACGAGGAATCTTACGAACCGCGACCTCAGGTACGAAGCAGCATTCGCGGCTTCCTGTTGCGTTTCAAACGGTCCAAGAATGAGGTAGGAACCAGTCGCCACTGATGCGGGAGGCATTACCTCAATCCGTGAGAGCACCCGCCGACGGCCCGACTTGTCGGTCTGCCCCGCGTGTTCGCTGGACGTCTTCGAAAGCAGCACTTTCCACTGATCAATTAGCTCCAAGTCACGAAGGACTTCAGATCGCTGGATCCGCTCATCCCCACCGCTGGCGTAAAGATACAGATCCCCAGAAACGGATGCCTGCCCGACATCGACTCCGAAAGGCCAACGAGCCGAAACAAGGGACGAAAGGGGTCGATCACCCTTGGACTCAACCTTCTTCACAATATTGAGAGCGCGATTGTCCCGAATGAACACTGGATACTCATCCAGGGTCCTTTCGGCTGAGACGCTTCTGTCGCCGTTGCGCGACTCAACATGACAAGAGCCAGGTGCCTCACGGTTCCACAAGAAATAGCAGACGCCGCCAGCGACATCCACACCGGAGAATGCATCCCGCGAGTCCGGGTAGTCAACAAGCGCGCGAACATGTCTGTCGCCCAGCATTGTGGCGCGAAAATCGTCAAGCCCTTTGCCGCCAGAGAACCACTTCGACGGCACGATCATGGTCAACAGCCTGGGTTCAAGTCGCTTAGCCTGTTCAATGAAACGGTGATAGATCGGCATCGCGCTCGATCCGGTACCACCTCCATCGCTCAACTGGTACGGCGGGTTTCCGATGATGACGTCGAACTGCACGTCGGCTCCAAACATGCGCACAAGGTGCGCCTTGATGTCGGTGGTGTGGATGAAGGCGTAGGCGTGGGTCTCCAGGTCGTCCGGCCTGTCGTAACCCGCACGGCTCGCCCCGCAGTATGCGCATTTGTCGCCAGACCAGGTGTGCTCGGTGCGCTCGAACCAGATGTTGCCCCAGTCGCGATCGAAGCTCTTCGTGATCGAGTGCTTGCCGGTTGCATCCTTCGAGCAGTACACGCTGCGTCGGGCGAGCAGCGCGGTCAGCTGCGTGATGCCGATGCCGTAGACCTGCTTCGTGAGGATGTGGTCGACGCGATCCTGAAGGTCCGGGATCTGCGGGGCAAGACCATCCGTCAGACGCCGCGTGATCTCGCGCAGGAAGACGCCCGACTTCGTGAACGGATCGAGGAAGGTCACGGTCGAATCGGACCAGATGCTCGCCCCGCCATTTGCCTCCGCCCACGCTGTCTCAAGCGTGTCGAGCATCTGGTTCGCGAGTTCGGGAGGCGTGAACACCTCGTCGTTCGAAAGGTTCGCGATGCACGTGAGAACGTCGGGGTTGTGACTCCGCAGCGAGAACGACGCCTGGGTCTCTGCTGCGGGCGCGCTCATGCGGCGATCTCCTGCACGGTCATCGCGGGATAACTCCGCTCAGGCACGAAGATCTCGTACTCTTCGAAGTGGGTGAACAGACCCTCGGATGCCGCCGCGCGCTGCGTGAGGCTGTCGAAGCGGAAGTCGCGGCGCTGGTACTTCCCGCGGCCGAGGTATCCCCACTCGGGAAAGACGATCGGCCTGCCATCGGCATCCGTCATCGCCAGAGCATCACCCTGCACGATGTTCACGGCGAGCACGGTCTCTGCCGCGCGCGCCCACTCCCCCGGGGCATCCGCGCCCACGAATGACACGAACACCTCGAGAAGATTCTGACGGCACTCGTCCGCGTTGTCAGGAAGCAGCTCGATGCCATAAATGCACATGAGGGCGAACAGCGCGTAGTGCCGCTTCTCGAAGTCGCTGCGACCGTGACGCGCTTTCACCGCGACAAGCTTGCGTTCGAGCACCGGAATGAGGAAATTGCCGGAGCCGCACGCCGGCTCGAGGAACCGCGAGTCGATGCGCTCGGTCTCGTCTTTGACGAGGTCGAGCATGTCGTTGACGAGCCAACGCGGGGTGAAGACCTCGCCGTGATCGGCAACCCGCTGGCGCGACTTCACCAGCTTCTCTGCGGCGCTGGCTCCCCCTTGCATGATCACAGTGTACTTGTCCCCGGCGACATGGCCTCTGGTGCCAGTAACCGGAGCCGTCAAGGCTTGAGGGATGCCCCGAAAGCCGTCAGCCGCAGCCGCTCATATCGGCTCGCGCATCACGCAGGTTCGGCGGAAAAAGACCTGGACGCAGGATCAGCTCGCGGTCGAGAGCGGCATCGACTCCGCGAGCATTCGCAGCTACGAGAACGGCCGCGCGATGGTCAATGTGCGCACGCTCATCCGCATCGCCACGGCGCTGCAGACCGACGCCGGATGGTTCCTCGAAGGACTGAGCGACGAGCAGTTCGACGAACCGCGCGAGGTGTTCGAGGCGAAGAAGACCGCATGACCGACCTCAAGCCGCTTCTCGCGGAACTGCGGACGTTCGTCGCGGAGCGCGACTGGGCACAGTTCCACAGTCCCGAGAACCTGGCGAAGTCGGTGGCCATCGAAGCGGGAGAGCTGCTCGAAGAGTTCCAGTGGGACGCAGACGCAGACCGCGGGCGCGTGCTGGCGGAAGTCGCCGACGTGCTCACCTACGCGCTGCTGCTGTGCGACAAGCTCGACGCCGACCCTGTTGAGGTGGTGCGAGACAAGCTCGCGGTGACCCGAGCCAAGTATCCGACCGACAGGGCCCGCGGACGGAGCGACAAGTATGACCGGCTTTGAGGTCGTCAAAGAGTCGTTCGACGCGGCGACTCCCCACCGCCTGCGGCAGCGCGACCCTCGGCTGAGCGACTGGCCCGTGGTCTACACCCTCGACGACGATGGGCCATCCGGCAGGCGCCTGCTGTATGTCGGCCAGACGAACAGCGCGGGTTCGCGCATGGAGCAGCACTACAAGGTGCGCCCCCACATGCACACCGCACATGTGCTCGTGCACGACCAGTTCAACCGCTCCGCCGCGCTCGACCTCGAAGCCTGGCTCATCGCCCGATTCCAGGGCGACCCTGCCGTACAGGTCGAGAACGCGGTGCAAGGCCAGACGCGCAACGCCTACTTCGACCGCGAACGCTACGACGCGATGTTCCCCGACGCGTTCGACGCGCTGCTCGACGCCGGGCTGTTCACCCTCGACCTCGCGTCGATCGAGAACACCGAGTTCTTCAAGCTGTCACCGTTCAAGAGCCTGACACGTCAACAGGAAGACGTCGTGCGGTCGGTGCTCGACGAGTACTTCGAGGCGCGGCGCACGTGGGTCGAGTCACGACGCGATGCCCAGCTGTGGCGGATCGAGAACCGCGATGAAGAGACCGGAGCGTCCGTGCTCATCGAAGGCGGGCCCGGCACCGGCAAGACGATCGTCGCCATCACCATCCTGAAACAGCTGATGGATGTCTAGCGCTTCAATCCGGCGGATGACGACGAACCCCCGGAAGACGTGTCTGACCATCGCACCACCGAGTTCGCGAACCTGCTGCCGCGCGACTTCCGCGTCGGCTTCGTCATTCCGCAGCAGGCGCTGCGCGAGACGGTGAAGCGCGTGTTCGGCAAGACGTCTGGGCGGAGACCGTCCATAGTGCTGACGCCCTACGACGTCGCAAACGCTGACGGCAGGTTCGACCTGCTCATCGTGGACGAGGCGCACCGACTCGAGCAGCCGGGCAATCACGGCACGCAGAACAAGAGATATGACGACTCGGGGCGCGCGGTGTTCGGGCCGGGCGGCGAGTCGACCACGATGCTCGACTGGATACGCGCGAAGTCGGTGTCTCAGGTGTTCCTAAGCGACGTTGGCCAGGCCATCCGGCCCGTCGACCTGCCGCCCGAGGCGCTTGAGCGCCTTCGAGAAACGGCGACAGAGACGCACGTGCTCACCTCGCAACTGCGGGTGCGGGCTGGCGACCGCTACGTCGACTATGTGCGCGAGCTGCTCACGGGCGAGGCGACCGAGCGCGCGGAGGACGTGCTGAACCCTGAGTACGACTTCCGGATGTTCGACGATGCGCAGGCAATGTATGACGAAATCCTCGCGCGGGATGCCGAGGCCGGCCTCTCGCGGATGCTCGCCGGATACGCATGGGACTGGCCTGCCGACACTCGCAAAGACCCGAACGCGGTGCATGTGACCGCGGGCCGGCTCGCCCTGCCGTGGAACCGCACCGACAAAGACTGGGCCAACTCCGCCACCGCGCTGGAGGAGGTCGGCTGCATCCATACCATTCAGGGCTACGACCTCAACTATGCCGGTGTGATCATCGGAGGGGACCTGCGTGCTTCGACAGGCTCAGCAACCGGTGGCGAGGGGCGCGTGTACGTGGACTGGGCGAGCTACCGGGACCCGCGCAAGGAGCGCAAGAGCGCGAAACGCGGCGTCGTTCACAGTGATGAGGAACTGCTCGAAGACATCGTCAACATCTACAGCGTGCTGATGACCCGCGGCACCTACCTCTACGTCGTCGACCCCGCCCTGCGGGAGTACCTCAGGCAGTTCGTGCCGCGAGCGTGAGCAGCGTCACCCCCATGTCAGACGTTGGGAGTTGGTTCCTGAGACACCCTGAGGTCGGTTCATGGGCGTCGTTCAACACGACGCCCTTTGCTTTGGGAAAAGTGTCGACTATAGTTTACATATGTGGTCACTGCTCCGCACGCCGGAGTTCACGAAGTGGCTCGACGGCCTGAAGGATCTGCGAGGCAGAGTGCGCATCATCCAGAGGGTTGATCGACTCGCGTCAAGCAACCCGGGCGACTCCAAGTCTGTCGGCAACGGTGTCTACGAGTTGCGCATGACCTTCGGACCGGGGTACCGCGTCTACTACCTGAAAGCCAGCGAGCTCGTAGTACTTCTGCTCTGCGGCGGCGATAAGTCGTCGCAGTCAAAAGACATCGCGAAGGCACATGAGCTGGCCGACCGATGGCACGAAGATCGCAACAACAACAAGGAGATGCCGTGAACACGATGGATAAGTACCTGCCGTTCGATGCGGCGGATTACCTCAAGAATCTCGACGACGTCGCGCTCTATCTCGAGGTCGCCCTCGAAGACTCAGGCGACGATCCCACGGCTGTGCCCCGCGCACTCGGCGTGATCGCTCGCTCACAGAACATGAGCGAGCTCGCGCGCCGAGTGGGCATGAGTCGTGACGGCCTCTATAAGGCACTGTCCGCCGGGGGCAACCCGACTTGGTCAACCATCCTGAAAGTCACAAGCGCACTCGGCCTGCGATTCGAGCTGCGGCCAGCAGCCTGACGTTACCCCCCAGCCTCGAGCGCGATCACGCGGTCCGCATCAGCCAACGTGGCCTTGATGCGCTGAGCGTTCGGCTCGTCGACCTCGGCGACCCAGGCGCGCGCCTCCGACTCCGAGCGACCGAAACGCATGTGCCGTGCGACCAGACGCTCGCGGCGCGTGGCGTCGGCAAGCTCGAGGAACCAGGTCTCATCCAACAGCTCGCGAATGCGACGCCAGGGGCCATCCAGCAGCAGGTAGTTGCCCTCGACGATCACGATCTGATGCTCGGGGGCGGCGACGCCACCGGCGGCGATCGGCTCCTCGATCGAACGGTCGAAGACCGGGAAGTAGACAGGAGCCTGCTCAGCGCGAATGCGAGCCAGCAGGTTCACGAGACCGTCGATGTCGAACGTGTCAGGGGCACCCTTCCGATCGGCCCGCCCCAGCGACGTCAGCATCCGCTGCGACAGGTGAAAGCCATCCATCGGCACGAGAGCAGCGCCCACCACCGCGTCGACCAGGGCCTCGGCCAGCGTCGACTTGCCTGCGCCAGGAGCTCCGGCGATGCCGATGATCGTGCGACCACCGCGGTGCGCCGCGAGCGCGCGAACGTCGTCGGCGAGTCTCTGAACGGTGGTCACGGTCATGTCAGCAGCGATGCTACGGCATGTGCGCGGCCATCCGACCGCCCGCGTCAGCGCGCAACGAGGGATGACGGTGCGAAGGACACCTCGAACGGGTCGGTCACCGCGAACGTCTCATCGCCGGTCGCGCGCGCGACCTGGCGATACGCGCCATCCTGCAGCGCCCAGGCGCAGCAGTTTGCGTACGGCGCGCTGGTGCAGTCTTCTCGGTGCCGGACCTCAATGTCACAGGTGCCGCGTAGGTCCGCAGTGAGACGCCGGCTACCGGCTCGCGGCCTGACCTGTCGAGTCGCGGATGACGAGCTCGGGGCGGAACGTGACGGAGCGCGGCTCGGCGGGCTCATCCTCCAGCTGCTCCAGCAGCAGCTCGACGGCGGCCTCGCCGATGTGTCTGGCGGGCTGGCGCACGGATGTCAGCGACACGACGGTCGCCGCGGCGAACGCGATGTCGTCGTATCCGACCAGCGCGATGTCCTCCGGCACCCGCAGCTCGCCCGTCATCACGAGCGCCTGCAGCACTCCGACGGCCAGCAGGTCATTCGCGCAGAAGATGGCGTCCGGACGATCGGCGGCATCCCGCTCGAGCAGCTCCTCGCCCGCGGCACGACCCTCCATGACCGACAGCGATGGGCGCTCGATCACCTCGATCGTCGCCCCGTCGTACTCGGCGACGGCCTTGCGCGCCCCCGCGAGACGATCGCTGACCTGCCGGATGGTCGACGGCCCACCGAGGAACGCCAGTCGGCGTCGCCCGAGCGACAGCAGGTGCCCCGCCGCGAGGTGCCCGCCCTCGACATCGTCCACCGACACCGATCCGACGGCGAGACCATCCGGTTCGCGGTCGACGAGAATCACCGGAATGCCGGCATCCGACAGCTTCTGCACCTCGCCGAGATCCTCCGAGGTCGGCGAGATGAGCACGCCGCTCACCCGCTGCTCGCGGAACTGCGCAAGATACGTCGACTCGCGCGCGCTGCTCTCGTCGCTGTTGCCGACGAGCACGACCATGCCGGCATCGGCGGCACGATCCTCCGCTCCCCTGGCGACCTCGGTGAAGAAGGGGTTGCCGACGTCGAGCACGACCAGGCCGATCGACTTGCTGCGCCCCGCCCGCAGCTGCCTGGCCGCGTCGTTGCGCACATACCCGAGCTTCGCGACCGCGGCGTGCACCCGCTCGACCGTCTTCTCCGACACGCGCTCGGGCCGATTGAGCACGTTCGAGACCGTCCCGACAGAGACTCCCGCCTCTTTGGCGACCTCGCGCACGCTGACGACCATGCACCGAGCCTAGGCCACGAGTGAATCGTCTCAGAGTGCTTGCGCAGCGCCCGGTCATCCGATAGCGTGAGTGAAACGATTCACGAACGAAGGAGGGCGGCTCGATGTCGAGCTCACCCCAGCGCGTCTGCTTCGAACTGCAGGTGTCACCCGAGCTGATCGACGAGTACGTCGAGCGCCACCGCGCGGTCTGGCCCGAGATGCTCGCCGAGATCGCGGCATCCGGTCGCCGCAACTACTCGATCTACCTGGCGGATGGCGGCCGCCTCGTCGGCTACTACGAAACGGATGACGACGAAGCGGCCCAGGCGTACCTCGCGTCCTCCGAAGTGGCTGCCCGCTGGGAGGCCGACATGTCGCGCTTCTTCGTCGGGCTCGGCGGTCGCGCCGATCAGAACTCCACCATCCTCACCGAGGTGTTCCACCTGGAAGGCACACGATGACCACCCTCACCCCCGAGAACCTCGACGCCCTCGCCCAGCAGGCGATTGAGGTGCCCAGCTGGGCCTACGGCAACTCCGGCACGCGCTTCAAGGTGTTCGGCAGCCCCGGCACGCCCCGCGACCCGTACGAGAAGATCGCCGACGCCGCCCAGGTGCACACCTACACCGCGCTCGCGCCGAGTGTCGCGCTGCACATCCCGTGGGACAAGGTCGACGACTACAGCGAGCTGCGCACCTACGCCGAAGACCTGGGCGTGAAGCTCGGCACGATCAACTCCAACACCTTCCAGGACGACGACTACAAGTTCGGCGCCCTCACCCACGAGGATGCGACCATCCGCCAGAAGGCGATCGATCACCACCTCGAGTGCATCGACATCATGCACGCGACGGGGTCGCGCGACCTGAAGATCTGGCTCGCCGAGGGCTCGAACTACCCCGGTCAAGCCGACCTGCGCGGCCGCCAGGATCGCCTGCACGAGTCGCTCTCGACGATCTACGCGGCGCTCGGCGACGAGCAGCGCCTCGTGCTGGAGTACAAGTTCTTCGAGCCGGCGTTCTACCACACGGATGTTCCCGACTGGGGCACCTCGTACGCGCAGGTGGCCGCGCTCGGCGACCGTGCGCTGGTCTGCCTCGACACCGGTCACCACGCGCCTGGCACGAACATCGAGTTCATCGTGATGCAGCTGCTGCGCCTGGGCAAGCTCGGGTCGTTCGACTTCAACAGCCGCTTCTACGCCGACGACGACCTCATCGTGGGCGCCGCCGACCCGTACCAGCTGTTCCGCATCATCTTCGAGGTGATCCGCGGCGGCGGACTGAACAACCCGGATGTCGCCTTCATGCTCGACCAGTGCCACAACGTCGAGGACAAGATCCCCGGTCAGATCCGCAGCGTGCTGAACGTGCAGGAGATGACCGCGCGCGCCCTGCTCGTCGACCGCGACGCGCTCGCCGCCGCGCAGACATCCGGCGACGTGCTCGAGGCGAACCGCATCTACATGGACGCCTTCTACACCGACGTGCGCCCACAGCTCGCCGAGTGGCGCGAGTCGCGCGGGCTGCCGGCCGACCCCATGGCCGCCTACCTCGCCTCCGGCTACCAGGCGCAGATCGCCGCCGATCGTGTCGGCGGCCAGCAGGCGAGCTGGGGGGCGTGAATGCCCCTGACACCCAGCGGCCCGTCTGACATCCAGCGGTCCGAAACGCCCAAACCGACCGCCACCCGTCAGTACAACCGCCAGGTGTCAGGGTGCCGCGTCGCCCCGACCATCCCGACCCTCCAAAGGACACCATGAGCACCGCTGAAGACCTGATCGCCCGCTCCAACCGCCTGGGCGCCGACCCCAAGAACACGAACTACGCCGGCGGCAACACCTCGGCCAAGGGCACCGAGATCGACCCCGTCACCGGTGAGCCGGTCGAGCTGCTCTGGGTCAAGGGCTCGGGCGGCGACCTCGGCACGCTGACCGAGTCGGGCCTCGCCGTGCTGCGGCTCGACCGCATGCGCCAGCTCGTGAACGTCTACCCGGGCGTCGACCGCGAAGACGAGATGGTCGCGGCCTTCGACTACTGCCTGCACGGCAAGGGCGGCGCCGCCCCCTCGATCGACACCGCCATGCACGGTCTCGTCGACGCCGCCCACGTCGACCACCTGCACCCCGATTCGGGCATTGCGATCGCGACGGCGGCGGATGGCGAGGCGCTGACCGCGACCATCTTCGGCGACAAAGTGGTGTGGGTGCCGTGGCGTCGTCCCGGCTTCCAGCTGGGGCTCGACATCGCCGAGATCAAGGCGCAGAACCCACAGGCGATCGGCTGCATCCTCGGCGGTCACGGCATCACGGCGTGGGGCGGCACCGCGGAGGAGTCGGAGCGCAACTCGCTGTGGATCATCGACACGGCTGCCACCTACATCGCCGAGCACGGCACGGCCGAGCCGTTCGGCGCGGTGCGGGCCGGGTTCGAGGCGCTGCCCGCCGACGAGCGCCTGGCGCGCGCGGCGCGTCTGGCCGCGACCATCCGCGGCATCGCCTCGACCGACAAGCCGATGGTCGGCCATTTCACCGACGCCGACGTCGTGCTGGAGTTCCTGGCCTCCGAGAAGGCGCCCGCGCTCGCCGAGCTCGGCACCTCGTGCCCCGACCACTTCCTGCGCACGAAGGTGAAGCCGCTCATCCTCGACCTGCCTGCCACGGCGAGCGCCGACGAGCAGATCGCGCGCCTCAAGGAACTGCACGGGGCGTATCGCGAGGACTACACCGCCTATTACGAGCGCCATGCCACCGCCGAGAGCCCGGCCATCCGCGGCGCAGACCCGCTCATCGTGCTCGTGCCGGGTGTGGGCATGTTCTCGTACGGCAAGGACAAGCAGACCGCCCGCGTAGCCGGCGAGTTCTACATCAACGCGATCAACGTGATGCGCGGCGCCGAGGCGCTCTCGACCTACCAGCCGATCGACGAGTCGGAGAAGTTCCGCATCGAGTACTGGGCGCTGGAAGAGGCAAAGCTGCAGCGCATGCCGAAGCCGAAGTCGCACGCGGGGCGCATCGCGTTCGTGACGGGTGCGGCCTCCGGCATCGGCAAGGCCATCGCCACACGCCTCGCCGCCGAGGGCGCCTGCGTCGTCGTCGCCGACCTCGACCTCGAGAAGGCACAGGCCGTCGCGGCCGAGCTCGGTTCGACCGACGTCGCGATCGGCGTGGCGGCGAACGTGGCCGACGCCGACGGCGTGCAGGCCGCGATCGACCAGACGCTGCTGGCCTTCGGGGGCATCGACCTCGTCGTCAACAACGCCGGCCTCTCACTGTCGAAGCCGCTGCTCGAGACCACCGAGAAGGACTGGGATCTGCAGCACGATGTCATGGCGAAGGGCTCGTTCCTCGTCTCGAAGGCGGCGGCGTCCGCGCTCATCGAGCAGGGTCTCGGCGGCGACATCATCTACATCTCATCGAAGAACAGCGTGTTCGCCGGACCGAACAACATCGCCTACTCCGCGACGAAGGCCGACCAGGCGCACCAGGTGCGGCTGCTCGCGGTCGAGCTCGGCGAGCACGGCGTGCGCGTGAACGGCATCAACCCCGACGGCGTCGTCCGCGGCTCCGGCATCTTCGCCTCCGGCTGGGGCGCCAACCGCGCCGCCACCTACGGCGTGAAGGAAGAGGAGCTCGGCCAGTACTACGCCAACCGCACGATCCTCAAGCGCGAGGTCGTGCCGGAGAACGTCGCCGACGCGGTCTACGTCCTCACCGGCCCGGAGCTGAGCCGCACGACGGGCCTGCACATCCCCGTCGACTCGGGCGTCGCGGCCGCGTTCCTGCGCTGATCCGGCGCACACAGATCCGCCGCGTCGCCCGTATCCGGCCGTCTCATCTGGGGCAGACTGTCTGATGCGGGCGACGCGGTGTCCTCGCACCCCACCCTCACAAGGAGCACCTGCCATGAGCGTCACCGTCGCCGCCGTCGACCTGGGAGCAACGAGCGGGAGGGTCATGCTCGGCCGCGTCGGGGCGGACGAGCTCCGCCTCGAGTCGGTCGCGCGCTTCCCCAACAACCCCGTGGAGACGATCGACGGGCTGCACTGGAACATCCTCGAGCTCTACCGCTCGATCGTGGAGGGCCTGCGCGCGGCCGGCGCCTCCGGCCCGATCGCCTCGATCGGCATCGACTCGTGGGCCGTCGACTACGCCCTCCTGCGGGGCGGGCGCCTGCTCGGAACGCCCTACCACTACCGCGACGCGCGGATGGACGCCGTAATCGACGCCGTCCACCGCGTCGCGCCGTTCTCCGAGCTCTACGCGGAGAACGGCCTGCAGTTCCTCAGCTTCAACACGCTCTACCAGTACGCCGCCGACCGTGCGGGCGGCGTCCTCCACCTCGCGGACGAGTCGCT
>JASGDS010000075.1:0-7749 GCA_047607025.1 Microbacterium sp. | reverse complement strand
CGCGCTGGGCCGGATTGCCGCTCTTGAAGATGCCCGAGCCCACGAATACGCCATCGGCGCCCATCTGCATCATCATGGCCGCGTCGGCCGGGGTGGCCACTCCCCCGGCGACGAAGAGGACGACTGGCAGCGCCCCCGTCTCGGCCACCTCGGCGACGAGGTCATAGGGGGCCTGCAGTTCCTTCGCCGCGACGTACAGCTCGTCACGGGAGAGCGCGCGCAGCGACGCGATCTCGGAGCGGATCGTGCGGATGTGCTTCATGGCCTCCGAGACGTCGCCCGTCCCGGCTTCCCCCTTCGACCGGATCATCGCCGCGCCCTCGGTGATGCGACTGAGGGCTTCGCCGAGGTTTGTCGCGCCGCAGACGAAGGGCACCGTGAACCCCCACTTGTCGATGTGGTGCACGTAGTCGGCCGGCGAGAGGACCTCGGATTCGTCGATGTAATCGACGCCCAGTTCTTGCAGCACCTGCGCCTCGACGAAGTGGCCGATGCGCGCCTTCGCCATGACCGGGATCGACACGGATGAGATGATGCCGTCGATGAGGTCGGGGTCGCTCATTCGGGCCACGCCGCCCTGCGCGCGGATGTCGGCGGGGACGCGCTCGAGTGCCATGACGGCGACCGCGCCCGCGTCCTCGGCGATCTTCGCCTGATCGGCGGTGACGACGTCCATGATGACGCCGCCCTTGAGCATCTCGGCGAGACCGCGCTTGACGCGGGCGGAACCGGTGGTGACCTCTGACACAGTCAGTCCTCTCTATTGGCCTATGTCAAAAGGTAGCACCGTTCGACCGTAGACTGCTCACGATGACCACGAAGGATGACGCCCCGACGATCGCCGGCAGCACGGCTGCCGAGATCGCGGCGAGCATCCGCGCCCTCATCGAGCGGAGCGAGCTTTCCGATGGCGATGCGCTGCCGCCCGTTCGCGCGCTCGCCGAACGCCTCGGCGTCAATCGCAACACGGCGGTCGCGGCCTACCGACAGCTCGCCCAGTCGGGGCTCGTGCTAACGCAAGGTCGTGCGGGCACGCGAGTCGCGGCCCGTCCGCCGCTTCCGGGCGAGGGCTTCGCCGATACGGTGCTCACCGACCTCGGCGCGGGAAACCCGGATCCCGCGCTCATCCCCGATCTGAGCGCCGCGCTTCCCGCCCTCGACGGGCGCCCCGCTCTGTACGGCGAGCCGGTGATCGAGCCGGCGCTCGAGCGGTGGGCGAACGAGTGGATGGCCGCAGACCTCACGCCCTCCTCCCCCGCGCTGACGCTGACGAACGGCTCGTTCGACGCGGTCGAGCGACTGCTCGCGCAGGCGCTCACGCGCGATGACGCCGTCGCGCTGGAGGATCCGTGCTTCTTGGCGACCATCCGCACGGCACGCCTGGCGGGCTATCGTCCCGTCCCCGTCTCCGTCGATGAGCACGGCATGACTCCGGATGGTCTGCGCCGCGCACTCGAGGCTGGCGTGCGCGCTGTGGTCATCACGCCGCGAGCGCAGAACCCGACCGGCGCTTCGCTCTCTCGCACCCGCGCCCGCGATCTGCGCGCCGTCCTGGCCGATCACCCGTACGTGCTCGTCATCGAAGACGACCACTTCTCACTGCTGTCGCAGCGGCCCTATCTGTCCGTCATCCCGCGCGGGCAGCAGCGCTTCGCGCTCGTGCGCTCGGTGTCGAAATTCCTCGGGCCCGACCTGGGGCTCGCTTTCGTCGCCTCGGATGCCGAGACCGCCGCGCGACTCGCGCTGCGGCTGAGCCCTGGCACGACCTGGGTCAGCCACATCCTGCAGCGCATCGCGCTGGCGCTGCTGACCGACCCCGACTCGCGCGCGCTCATCGCCCGCGCCGGCGTCCATTACGCCGAGCGCAATTCCGCATTCGTGGCGCGCCTCTCCCCCGACTTCACGGTGACCTCTGGCGAAGGTCTCACCCTGTGGCTGGATGTCGGGCAGCCCGCGCAGGATGTGGCGGCCGCGCTCATGCGCCGGGGCTGGCTCGTGCGCACGGGCGACGAGTTCCAGCTCGACGCCGACGCACCGTCCCGCCATCTGCGGCTGACGGTGCACCACCTCACCGACGCCCAGGCCGCGCAGCTCGCCACCGACCTCGCGTCCGCCCGCTGAGCTCGGCGGCGAGGATCAGGCGGGCCAGGCGGCGGAGATCGCGGAGCGGGCCTCCTCCAACAGCTGAGGCAGCGCCTTCGTGTGGGCGACGATCGGGAAGAAGTTCGAGTCGCCCGCCCACCGCGGCACGATGTGCTGGTGCAGGTGCTCCTCGACACCCGCGCCCGCGACCGACCCCTGGTTCATGCCGAGGTTGAACCCGGCGCAGCCGGAGACATCCCGCAGCACGCGAAGCGCCGTCTGGCTCAGGAAGGCGATCTCGGCCGTCTCCTGCGGATCGGCCTCGTCGTACATTCCGATATGCCGATATGGGCATACGAGCAGATGCCCCGAGTTATAGGGGAACAGATTCATCAGCACGAAGGCGTGCTCGCCTCGGTGCACGATGAGCCCGTCCTCGTCGCTCTTGGCGGGCGCCGCGCAGAACGGGCATCCCGTGCCGCGATTCGCATCGGCACCGGCGTTGATATAGGCCATCCGATGCGGGGTCCACAGCCGCTGGAAGCCGTCGGACGAGGCGGCGAACTCGCTGCCGGGCTCCAGCCGGGCGAACTGCTCGCGCGCCTCGTCCTCGGTCGTCATCTCAGAGGTCCTCGTCCGTCAGCACGAGTCGCTTCTCGGCGATCGCGCGCTTCACCAGGTCGATGGCCTCTGCGATCGGCACGCCGTTGCGCTGCGAGCCGTCGCGGAAGCGGAACGACACGGTGCCGGCCGACCGGTCCTGCTCCCCCGCGATAAGCACGAGCGGCACCTTGCCCGTGGCGTGGGTGCGGATCTTCTTCTGCATCCGGTCGTCGGAGTGGTCGACGTCAGCGCGAACATCCACCGCCCGCAGCTGACCGATGACCTCATCGAGGTAGCCGCTGAACTCGTCGGCGACGGGCACGCCCATCACCTGCACCGGCGCGAGCCAGACCGGGAAGTCGCCGGCGTAGTGCTCGAGCAGGATGGCGAAGAAGCGCTCGATCGACCCGAACAGCGCGCGGTGGATCATGATCGGCCGCTGCTTGGAGCCGTCCGACGCGGTGTACTCGAGTTCGAAGCGCTCGGGCAGGTTGAAGTCCAGCTGCACGGTCGACAGCTGCCACGAGCGACCGAGCGCGTCGGTCACCTTGAGGTCGATCTTCGGCCCGTAGAAAGCGGCCTCGCCCGGCTCCTCGACGAGGTCGAGCCCGGTCGCGGTCGCGACACGGCGCAGCGCGTCGGTCGCGGTCGCCCACACCTCTCCATCGCCGATCCACTTGGACTTCTCGTCGTCGCGCATCGACAGTTCGAGACGGAAGTCGCTCAGTCCGAAGTCCTTCAGCAGCGAGAGCACGAACTCCAGCACCTTGGTGGTCTCGGCCTCGAGCTGATCGCGCGCCACGAACAGGTGCGCGTCGTCCTGGGTGAAGCCGCGCACGCGGGTGAGCCCGTGCAGCGCCCCCGAGAGCTCGTTGCGGTAGACGGTGCCGTTCTCGGCCAGCCGCAGCGGCAGATCGCGGTAGCTCCGTGCACGCTCCCGGTAGATGAGGATGTGCATCGGGCAGTTCATGGGCTTCAGGTAGTAGTCCTGACCCTCTTTGGTGATGTTGCCCTCGTCGTCGCGCTCCTCGTCCATCCGGATGGGCGGCCAGATGCCATCGGCATAGGTTGCGAGGTGACCAGACACCTCGAACAGGTCGCGCTTGGTGATGTGCGGGGTGTACACGTAGGTGTAGCCCTCGACAATGTGACGGCGACGGGCATGCTGCTCCATCTCGCCGCGCACGATGCCGCCGCGCGGGTGCCACACCGAGAGTCCAGAGCCGATCTCGTCGGGGAACGAGAAGAGGTCGAGCTCTTTGCCGAGCTTGCGGTGGTCGCGGCGCACGGCCTCGGCGAGGCGGTCCTGGTAGGCCTTGAGGGCGTCCTTCGAGGGCCACGCGGTGCCGTAGATGCGCTGCAGCTGCGGGTTCTTCTCGCTGCCGCGCCAGTAGGCGCCGGCTATGCGCAGGATGTCCCATCCGTTGCCGATGAGGCGGGTGGAGGGCAGATGCGGACCGCGGCAGAGGTCCTTCCACGCGGTCTCGCCGGTCTTGGCGTTGACGTTGTCGTAGATGGTGATCTCGCCCGCGCCGACCTCGACCGATGCGCCCTCGACCTTGCCCGCACCAGGACCGCCGGAGAGCCCGATCAGCTCGCACTTGAAGGGCTCGTTCGCGAGTTCCGAAAACGCCTCCTCCTGCGAGACGGCACGGCGCACGAAGCGCTGGCCCTCCTTGATGATGCGCTGCATCTCCTTCTTGATGGCCTTGAGATCGTCAGGGGTGAAGGGGTCGTCCACTCCGAAGTCGTAGTAGAAGCCGTCGGTGATGAACGGCCCGATGCCGAGCCTCGCTGCGGGGTTGATCGACTGCACGGCCTGGGCGAGCACGTGCGCGGTGGAGTGACGCAGGATGTTCAGCCCGTCGGGGCTGTCGATGGTGACCGGCTCGACGACGTCGGACGCCTCCACGGTCGCGGCGAGGTCTTTCAGCTCGCCATTCAGGCGCATGGCGACGATGGATCGGTCGGCGAACAGCGCGAAGCCGTCAGCGGGATAGGAAACAGGGTTGTCAGGCAAAGGGAACTCTCCAGAAGAATGGCTCGAACTAAGGCTACCGTCCGCCATCGCAGGATTCGGATGGCGGCGGGTTCAGCTTCGGACGCCGTGCGTCCTGCCCGCTCAGGCCTGGAGCGTTCGCGTGCCGGTGCGCACGACGATGGTCGCGAACGTCACTCGGCGGGGTTCCATGCGACCATCCTAGCCCGCACCGAAGCATGATCGCCCCTGGGCGCAGGGCCCAGGGGCGATCGCGACGTGCGAGATCAGCTGCGGCGCGAGCGCACGCGCACGTATCCGAGTGCGACGATGCCTGCCGCCACGAAGGCGACAGCAGCGAGTCCGACCACGATCGGGGCGCCATCCTCACCCGTCGGCGCCAGTGGTGCGGAAGTCTCCGTCGGGGTCGCCGTCTCGGTCGCCGTCGCCGTCTCGGTCGCCGTCGCCGTCTCGGTCGGCGTGGCCGTCGCCGTCTCGGTCGGCGTGGCCGTCGCGGTCTCGGTCGGCGTTGCCGTCGCGGTCTCGGTCGGCGTGGCCGTCGGCGTCGGCTCCTCTGTCACCACGGATGGCGCCGGCTGGCCAGGCAGCACGTCGATGACGTTTCCGTCGGCATCCAGCGTCACCTGCGACGAGAGAGCCGCAGGAAGGTTGATGCGCTGCCAGCCCTCAGAAGACGAGTCGAGCGGGTAGCCCGAGTCGATCTCGGTCGCGGCGAGCACCGCACGACGCTGCTCGTCGTTCAGGTCGGGGAACGCGGTGATCAGCAGATTCTCCGCTCCGTCGGGCACGACCGCGTCGGCACCCGCAGCGCCCACCTGATCGAAGCCGTAGGTCATGCGCTGCTCGTAGACGGAGAGCGCGGAGGCGCGGTCAGTGACGGGCGTCGTCGCGACGACATCGGTGAAGGCGTTCGTGTAGCCACCGGCGTCGTTCGCGTCGGTCGCGTCGATGCAGGCGGCCAGGGTGTCGCCGTAGCCGTCCTCGGCGCAGCGTGCCGTCAGATAGTCGACGAGCTCCGTTCTGGCCGGGTCGACGGTTCCAGTGACGTAGTCGGGGTCAGAGAGCGTCTGCGCCTGCTCGGCGTGTCCGAGGATGCGCCCGCCGACGACGTCCAGCGCGTAGTGCACGCCGATGACGATGCGGTTGTTGCCCGCTTCCGACCCTCGGGTGATGATCTCCGGGCCGAGCTCGGGCAGCAGCGTCGCGAGAGCGATCGAGATGTTGTACGCGTAGGTGGTGTGCCCGGAGGGGAACGCCTGAGAGGGGTTGTCGATCATCGACTGGTAGGCCGCACTGTGCGTCACCCCGTTCTCGTCCGTCCAGTCGTCCAGCTCATCGATGCCCAGGTAGGCGTCGAGCCCGGCGAGATCGTTCTGCCCTCCTGCGCTTCGATCATCGAGGAATGGTCGCGGGTAGTTGAACACAGGCTTCGCATCTCCCGTGGTCGACGCCTCGCCTGCGGCCTGAATCAGGTCCGATGTGAGCGGAAGCGAACCGTCGGCCGCGCCCTCGGTGAAATACGCCCCGAGCACGGGCCCGAGTGCGTCGGGCAGTGTCTCCGTCCACACTGCGTCCGCGTCGACGAGCCCGCGGTGCGCCTGCGTCTGGTCGGCGCTCTCTGCGGCGGCGTGGTTGATGGCGAGGGTCGTCTCGTCGTTCTGCTTGAGCAGATCGGCGCCCGCCGCGGTGACGTCACCGCGGAATGCGGTCTGCTGCTTGGACTCGTCCGACGTGGTGTCGTAGGGGAAAGCCGTCCAGTAGTCGGCGAATTCCTGCAGCAGCGCGACATGGTCGACGTCGGGAAGAGTGGGGGCGGCGGATGCCGGCAGCGAGATGCCGAGAGCGACCACGGCTCCTGCGGCGAGTGCGGAGGATGCGACGCGCCTGGCGCGCCGGGAGATGTGAGCAGAGGACATGGCTGGATGCGCCTTCTTTCGCGTGGGAGAGCAGTGCCTCCGGCACGCTATTCACCCGCGGTGACCGGCGATTGAACTCCAGGCGACGCGCGTCTGAAATCCGCGGCGACTCACACCAGCGTCAGATCGACCTGGATCTCGTCGGCGAGGCGCTCGAGCTGCGATACCGCGGCCTGCAGGTCGGTGCCGTGCGGCGCGCGAACGCTCAGCACGGCTTCGAACAGCGTGCCGCCCGCCATCGGCGCATCGAGCGTGCGGCTCGTCAGCCGGTCGATGCTCAGTCCCTGAGAGGAAAGCACCTCGGTGATGTCGCGCACGATGCCCTGGCGATCGTCGCCGAGCACCGTGAACACGAACGCCTCTCCCCCGGATGGTGTTGCTCCTCGGCGCACGTGCGGGGTGATGTGCAGCAACCCGTCGAGCGCACCGAGGTCGGCGACGAGCGCATCGAGGGCACCATCCGGAACCGACACGAGCACGATGCCCGCGAACGCACCCGAGAGTTCGGTCAGCTCGCTCTGCTCCCAGTTGCCTCCGTGCGCGGCGACGCGGTCGGCGACCGCCTTCACGAGTCCTTCGCGGTCATCCCCGACCAGCGTGAGCACGAGCTTCGTCATGTCGCGAGCCTACCGCCGGTCGTCAGCAGGCGACACTTGTACCGCTCAGACCGATCGGAAGCACCAACTGATCACTGACGATTGAAGGACGCATTCCGTGCAGGATCACGAGGGAGAATTGAGACGCAATCACACTTGTACTGCCCGATGGCGAGAATGACGGGCTCGCCCGCGAGTAGACGACGAAACCCCCGGCGGGCCGGGGGTTTGAATCTGTGCGCGATACTGGGATCGAACCAGTGACCTCTTCCGTGTCAGGGAAGCGCGCTACCGCTGCGCCAATCGCGCTCATAACGAGCCTGTTCAGTTATCGCGAGGTGGCGACGGGATTCGAACCCGTGTACACGGCTTTGCAGGCCGTTGCCTCGCCTCTCGGCCACGCCACCATGTGGGTTGCACCCCGTTGCTGGAGCCACGGGCTCCTGCACTCGAGCGGATGACGAGACTCGAACTCGCGACCCTCACCTTGGCAAGGTGATGCGCTACCACTGCGCCACATCCGCGTTGCTCGCTTTCGCGTGCTCCACTACGT
>JASGDS010000074.1:0-2694 GCA_047607025.1 Microbacterium sp. | reverse complement strand
CGTTCTTGAAGAACATGACCCCTTCGTCCTCCCAGCGCTGCCGCAGCTTCTCAGGCTCAGCGAGCAACGGGGAGGAGTCTTCGAGGAGTTGTACCCGGGGTCCGCGGAACGTGCCCGCTGCTGCTGTCGTCATGGTTGTTCGTCTCCTTCGATCGATAACCAAGACCGGAACGGTTCCGGTCGCTTCGTCATACGGATGGCGTGTAGACGATGTAGAGCCGCCGGGCGAAGAGCCACTGGCCCTGGACGCGGAGGAACTCCTCTTCATAATGTCCCACGAATCCGTGCGGCGTGTTGGGGGCGACGGGACTTGACACGGAGCAGGTGCCCGTGGCCCGGTCGCCGTCGATCTGCACGATCTCATTGGTGACGAGTGGCACGACGTCGCCTTTGCCCTTGCCGGTGAGCCCTTCACGGATCGCGACGCGGCCGGTCAGGACCCGACCTTCGGTGGCATCGAATCCGAGGCGCGACTCGAAGCTGCCGCCCTCGGTGAACAGCTCGGAAATGGCCGCGGAGTCGCCGCGGGTGGCGAACCAGGCGTACTTCGCCCGCAGCTCGCTGATCTGGGCGCGGGATTCGAGCGCATCCAGACGCCTCACGATGTCATCGGTTTCAGAGACGGTCATCTCTGTTTCTCCTTCCTTGAGCAGCGTTAGCGGTGTCGGGACAGCAGGAAGACCTGCGCGATGTTGCCGCCGCCTCCCGTGACGATGCCGACATCGGACTTCTTCACCTGACGCTCGCCGGCGTCTCCGCGCAGCTGGAGGCAGGCCTCGTACAGAGCGCCCCAGCCGAGGTACCGCCCTTCGGAGAGTTGGCCGCCTCCGGTGTTCACCGGCAGGTCGCCGTCGAGGGCGATGCGTGCGCCGCCCTCGACAAAGGGGCCGGACTCGCCCTTCTCGCAGAAGCCCAGGGCCTCGAGCCAGAGCAGGACGAAGATCGAAAAGCCGTCGTACAGCTGGGCGATGTCGACATCTCCCGGGCGGAGGTCCGTCTCCCGCCACAAGCGTGCCCCTGCGTCGTGAGACGCCATCGTCGTCTGGTCCTCGCGGTAGATCCAGGAGGCGTAGCCGTGACGACTCGCGGCAACCGCTTCGAACCGGATCGCCGGCCGAGGTGCGTCCGTCGCGTAGTCGGCACGCGAGATGATGAAGGCGTGAGCGCCATCGGCAGCGATGTCACAGTCGAACATGCGGATCGGGGTGGAGATCACCGGGGAGGACAGGTAGTCGTCGAGGGTCATCGGGTCGCGATAGATCGCGTCGGGGTTGAGTCCGGCGTTCGTGCGCTGGCCAACGGCGATGGCACCGAGCTGCTCCGGGGTGGTCCCGTACTCGTGGAAGTGACGTTGAGCCGACAGCGCCGCCCAATTGCCGGCGGATGCCGCCGCATAGGGGGCGACCCACTGCTGCCACCCCCCCGTCCGCTGGGCGCCACCGCCGACGCTCGGGGCGCGGCGACGAGTGCTCTGTGCGCTGGCCTCGGTCACCGTTCGATACACCAGCACGTGCCTGGCAAGTCCCGTCGCCACGGCCATGCACGCGTCGATCACCGACCCGGTCACGTTCAGACCGTCCAGCCCGCCGGTGACGTACCACTCGAGATTCAGTCCCAGTGTGTCCTGCATCGTGCTGACGCTGGGATTGCCGAATCCGCTGCCCGCTCCTCCCGCGGTCTCATCCGGCCAGGTGATGAGACCATCGATGTCTGCGGGGGTCAGTCCTGCATCCGCGATGGCTGCCAGGCAGGCGTCGATCGTCAGCTCCAGAGAGCTGCGGTACAGACGACGGCCGACCTCGGAGCGGGCGAAGCCCGAGATGATCGTATCCTTCACGAATTGCCTGGTCATACCGAAGAATCCTTGCTGCGGGACGGCGCGGCGGATGCGGGGAGGGAAGACGTCGTCCCCGCGAGTCGGGTGGCAGGCCGGAAAACCGGAACGAAGACATCCTCCTGCTCGATGAAACCGACGGTGACCGGCATCCCGATCGTCACCTCGGTGACATCGCAGTCGACGATGTTGCTGAAGACGCGCAGCCCCTCCTGCTCGGCGAGTTCGACGAGTGCGATGACGTAGGGCGGGGGGAAGTTCGGGAGCCACCTGTGGTGGTTGATGGTGAAGGAGTACACGCTGCCCTGGCCGGAGACCGCTTCCGGGCCGACGTCGCGACTGTGACAGTGGCGGCAGACCGGGGACGGAGGCGTGAAGTACCGCCTGCAGCTGCGACAGCGGTGGATGTTGAGCTTTCCTTCCGCGCCACCCTGCCAGAAGGCTCGATTGAAGTCATCGAGCAGGGGAAGGGGGCGTACTCGCTCCGGAGTGGTTTCCTTCACCGCAGCGATGTACTCGTCTTTGTCGTCATCGACATGTGCTGTCACAGGTACACATCCGTTCTGCCAGGAAGATGCACGATCAGGCTAGTGAAAAGCAAGCGCTTGGTCAATGGTGCGGACGAAAGAGCGAGCGACAGGTGATGCTGTTCGATCAGTCTCCTCCCGCGCAGGAGGGACCGGAGCCTCCGGCAGATCGGATCTCTACGGCGATGTCGTCACGGCCGGGCGAGTTCACGCTCGAGCGCTGCGCGCAACGATGGATCATCGACGGTGACCGCGGGCGCAAAGCGGTCGACCACCCGGCCATCGCGACCGATGAGGAACTTCTCGAAGTTCCACAGCACGTCCGGATCCTCG
>JASGDS010000073.1:0-40432 GCA_047607025.1 Microbacterium sp. | reverse complement strand
TCGGTGCAGGTGCACGGCGCCGAGCACTTCAACCGGTTCGTCACCCCCTGGTCGTGCACGGCGGCGCCCGTGCGCGACCTGCAGACGGGCGCCCTCATCGGGGTGATCGACGTGACGGGCGGCGACGACGCCGCGAGCGGGCCGGCCAGAATGCTGGTGGATGCCACCGCGCGCGCCGTGGAGGGCGAACTGCTCGCCGCACGCCTGCGCACGCCGATGAAGCGCGCCGCCCGTGGCGCACGGCAGTCGGTTCCCACCCGCGCGACGCTCAGCGTGCTCGGCCGCGACGATGCGACGCTGACGGTCGCCTCCGGATACGGCGAGCGCACGATCGAACTCGGACTGCGTCACGCCGAGCTGGTGCTGATGCTCGCGGTGCACAGACACGGCCTCACCGCGGAGCGCCTGGCCGAGCTGGTCTACGGCTCCCACGATGCCGTCGGCACGCTGCGGCCGGAGATGGTGCGGCTGCGTAAGCGCATCGATGCCTCCTTCCCCGACCTCGTACCGCAGTCGCGCCCGTATCGAATCCCGGGCGACCTGGAATCCGACGCACAGCACGTGCTCTCGCTGCTGGACCGAGGTGCGCACAGGGTGGCGCTGTCGGCGTATCGCGGCGAGGTGCTGCCGGGGTCGACGGCACCGGGCGTCGATGAGCTGCGCGAGCAGGTGACAACGGCCATCCGCGAGACGATGCTCTCGGAGGCGGCGCCCGAGGTGCTGACGAGCTATCTCGACACCGACCTCGGCGCGGACGACACCGACGCGATGCGGCAGGCGCTCGCCCTGCTGCCCGCAAAGTCGCCCAAGCGAGCAGGGCTCGTCGCCCGACTCGAACGCCTGTCGTGACAATGCCCTGACGCGGTCAGAGCCAGCCTTCGCGGTGGGCGCGGAGAACGGCGGCCTCACGACTGCTGACGCCGATCTTCTTGAACAGCGCCCGCAGGTGCGACTTGAGCGTATTGGGGGAGATGAACAGCGCAGCCGCGATGTCGTCGCGCTTGAGGTCGGTGGCGAGCAGGCGGATGACCTCCCGCTCGCGCTTGGTGAGCGAGATGCCCGCATCCCGATGACCGTGGGTGGCGAGCTTCGTCCACCGCGAGTCGGCCGCGGGCCATCCCTCGACATGCTCAATCGCGAACTCGCGCAGGTCGGGTGAAAAGTAGCCGATGTCCTGCGGCAGCAGACCCCCTGCCACCTGCAGCACCGAGCGCAGCACTTCGATCGCGGCGTCGGCATCGCCGAGCCCGAAGTATGCCGTGGCGAGCCCCGCGCAGCGCCACACCTCGACATCGCGCAGCCCGCGCCCCGCGGGACTGCGGCTCAGTTCACTCGCCAGGCTGATCGCTCGACGCTGGCGCCCGCTGAGCAGCTCCATCCACATCTGCTGCGCGATCGTGCCGATGTACGACTGATCCATGGTGCGCATCACTTCGGCCGCACGACCCGTGTCGCCACGGAAGAGCAGGTACTCCGCGCGCACCGCCGCCAGCACGCTCCCCGTGAATCCGATGCCGGGCGTCATCGGGAATCGCAGCTGCTCGAGCAGCGTCAGCCGCTTCACGAACTCCGCCGGGTCCCCCATACGCAGCAGCACCCGTCGCAGCGTCACGATGTAGAAGGGCCAGGATGGTCCGAGCGTATGCATGGGGATGGCATCGAGCTGCTCGCGGGCGCTGGCGAAGTCTTCGAGCGAGGTTGCGGCGCGCACGATCGCCTCATCGGCGGTCGCCTCGATCTCGAGCCAGCTGCTCAATCGGGGTAGCTCGTTCGCCCGATCCAGCGCACGCAGCCCGTCGGCCGGATCGCCGAAACAGCAGTGCACGAGCGCCGCCCGAAGGTAGGCGAGACGCGTGAGCGGAACGAGGGTGGGCGAGGTGACCTGCAGCTGCGCCAGAGTGTAGAGTCCCAGGCCACGAGCGAAATCTCCGAGCTGCACTGCCGCCAACCCTGACTCCAGCAGGGCGATCATCCGCAGGTCGTCGTCGTGGTAAGTGACGTTGGTCACGTCGGCGAGGTCACGGTCGACCGCGTCGAGAGCATCCGGCAGCTCCGCAGTCTGTCCGCGGGTGACGAGCGAGAGCATCGTGGCCAGGCGCCGAAGCGTCGGAAGCATCTCGGGATTGACGAAGGCCTTGGCCATCGTCGCCGTTCCGCTGCCGTCGTGAGCGCTCAGCAGGAAGGGGATGAGCGGTGCGTGATCGACCAGCGGGATGCCCTTGGCGGCGATGGCGCGGAAGATCGCGCGCGACCGGTCGGGATCGATTCCGACCCACGCGAGCGTGGTGTTTCGGCCGATGAGCGCAACAACCTTCTCGAGGTCGTCGGCGCGGAATGCCGCCTCGATCTGTTCGACCACTCCTCGCAGGTCTGCATCGACATCTCGTTGGTTCGCCATCTCCCCTCCCCACTGGCGATTATGCCGCATGTTTCGGGGGGTTCGCTCCCTGCGAACTCAGGGATGCGGCGCGGGTGTGTCGACGCGCGAGGGAATCGCGTCGATCAGAGCGCGCGTATACGGGTGAGAGGGAGCCGCGAACAGCTCGTCGGTCGGCCCGCTTTCGACCACCCGGCCATCCTGCAGCACGGTCACGGTATCCGCTATCTGGCGGACAAGGCTGAGGTCGTGCGAGATGAACAGGAGCGTGAGATCGTTCGCCTCTCGCAGCTCGAACAGCAGGTCGATGATCTGTGCCTGCACCGTGACGTCGAGGGCGCTCGTCGGCTCGTCGAGCACGAGGATGGCGGGCGAGAGCACGAGCGCGCGGGCGATCGCCACGCGCTGCCGCTGACCGCCCGAGAGCTGTGCGGCTCGGCGTCGCCACAGCTCGGGTGCGAGACCGACATTCTCGAGCACGGCCTCCGCCTGACGACGAGCCTCACCACGTCCTGTACCGCCGATCTCCAGCGGTTCGGCGACGAGCGCACGAACATCCCGCCGCGGATCGAGCACGGCGAGCGGGTTCTGGTAGACCAGCTGCAGCGCCGAGGGGTCGGCGTTGATCACGGGCGGCTGGGGTGTTCGAGGCACGCCGTTCACGCGGACCTCGCCGGCGTCGAAGCCGACGAGGCCGGCGATGATCCGCGCCAGCGTCGTCTTGCCCGACCCCGACTCGCCCACCAGCGCGTGCAGCTCGCCCCTGGCGACCGCAAGGCTCGCACCCTCGACCGCCTTCCGCTCGCCGTCGAACGCCTTGTCGACATCGTGCACGACGATCGCCTTCTCGTCGCCCCGGCGCCCGTGCGCCAGGCGCCGCTTCGCCTCGATGTACTTGTCTGGCAGCAGGGCGGGCACGTCGCGGAACAGCTGCCGCGTGTACGGCGCGGATGGTCGTGCGAGAACCTGCTCGCTCGACCCCTGCTCGACGACGCGCCCGCGGCGCAGCACGACGACGCGGTCGGAACGCTCGCCCGCCAGGGAGAGGTCGTGCGTGATGAAGAGCACCGACAGCGACAGCTCGCGCTGCAGGTCGGCCAGCAGATCGAGGATGCGCTTCTGCACGGTGACGTCGAGGGCGCTCGTCGGCTCGTCGGCGATGAGCAGCCGCGGCTCGCCGGCGAGCGCGCCCGCGATCAGCACCCGCTGCAGCTGGCCGCCAGACAGCTCGTGCGGGTAGGACTCGTACTTGCGCGCCGCATCGGCGATGTGCACCGCGTCGAGCAGCTCGAGCGCGGTGACCTTGGCCTGCGTTTCGGAGACCGAGCGCGCCTGAACGACGGCTTCGGTGATCTGGGATCCGACCGTCTGCAGGGGATCGAGCGAGCCGAGCGGATCCTGCGGAACGTATCCGAGGATCCTCCCGCGCAGCGCGCGCCATCCCTGCGCGGACAGGTTCGTGACATCCCTTCCCAGCAGCCGGATGCTTCCCGCCTGCTGCACCGCGTTGTCGGCGAGCAGTCCGCCGACCGCGGAGGCGATCGTGGTCTTGCCCGACCCCGATTCGCCCACGAGCGCCACGCTCTGCCCCTCGGGCACGTCGAAGCTGACATCGCGCACGGCCGTGCGCTGCGCCCCGCGCGACCGGTAGGCGAGGGTGAGGCCGTTCACCGAGATTGCGGGTGTCGGCTGCGCGATGGCCGCGTCTGACTGCTCGAGTTCGATGGTGTCTGCGGGCGCGTTCATGCGAATGTCTCCCTGATCCTCTGGATGGCTCCCTGCAGGTGCGATGCGGCGAGCACGGTGGCGACGATGACGGCTCCGGGGAACAGCAGCAGCCACGGGGCCGAGATGAGATATTGACGGCCCTCGGCGACGAGCAGACCCCACTCCGGCTGCGGCGGCACCGCGCCGAAGCCGAGGAAGCTCAGCGAGGAGATCCAGATGATCGACCCCCCGAACTGCAGCGGAATGAGCGAGAAGACGGGGCCGACCGAGTTCGGCAGCACGTGCCGCACGAGCGTGCGCGCCCGGGATGACCCCTGGTGGGCCGCCGCCTCGACGTAGCCCGCGCCCCGCACGCGCAGCACCTCAGAGCGTGTGATGCGCGAGAAGCTGGCGATGGAGGAGACCCCGACCGCGATCGCCGCGTTGATGGCGCCGAAGCCGAGGGAGACGACGATCACCATCGACAGCAGCAAGCCCGGCACCGACAGCAGCACGTCGATCAGACGACTGATGATCGAGTCGACCCAGCCGCCGAGGTAGCCGGAGACGATGCCGAGCACGAGACCGCCGATGAGCCCCACCGCGACGGCGACCGCCGACGCGCTGAGGGAGGAACTGGTGCCGTAGACGACGCGCGAGAAGAGGTCGCGCCCGAGATAGTCGGTGCCGAACCAGTGCGTGCCGCTCGGGCCGAGCAGAGCCTGCCCCTCCTCGACCTGCAGCGGGTCGTACCGAGTGAGCGCCTGCGGGATGAGGATGGCGGCGAGGAGAAGCAGCAGGACGACCGCGGCGAGATAGTCGGCGGGGCGAAGGGCTGCAAGCAGCGAGCGCACGCGCCCACCCCTCGCCTGCTCTTCGAGGGCCGCCAGAATGCGGTCGTCCTCTTCCTGCTGCTCGAGCGCTTCCCGCTGCTCGAGCGCCGAGATGCCGGCGATGCTCATGAGGCACCCCCCGACGCCACGAGCTTCCTCACGGGGCTGGCTGCGGGCCTGCCCAGTCGCGACTCCGTGATGCTGATGCGCGGATCGATCACGGGATAGATGAGGTCGGTCACGAGGTTCACCACCGAATAGAGCGCGGCGACCAGCAGCACGACGCCCAGGATGACGGGGCTGTCCTGCGAGCGCACGGCCTGCTCGGTCACGAAGCCGAGGCCGGCGCGGTTGAAGACGGTCTCGACGATCACCGAGCCGGCGATGAGGTCGGCCACCGTCAGCGCGAACAGCGTCACTGCGGGAATCGAGCCGTTGCGCAGCAGGTGCTTCCCGATGATGCGCCCCTCGGACAGCCCACGCGAGCGCAGCACCTTCACGAACGGCTGCACCTTGGCGGCCGACAGCCCTTGAATGAGGATCTGCGTCACCGCCGGGCTGACACTGATGCCGAGGGTCACCGCCGGCAGCACGAGGCTGGCGGCGCTCGAGGTGTCGATCGCCGAGACGAGGCCCAGCTGATAGGAGAAGATCTGCAGCAGGAACAGCCCGATGAGGAAGCTGGGCGTGGCCAGCGACAGCGAGGGGAACAGCCGGAAGAGGCTGCGAACGGGCCGCCAGGGGGCGAACACGCCGACGAAGGCGACGCCGACCGCCAGCACCAGGGCGACGACAAGTGCCGCAAGAGCGAGCAGGGTCGTCGATCCGAGGCCCTGCAGCAGCAGATCGGTGACGCTCCTTCCCGTTCCGAGCGAGTATCCCAGGTCGCCGTGCAGCAGCCGCCCGACCGTGATGAAGAACTGCAGCACGATGGGCTTGTCGAGGTTGTAGTACGCGATGATCGCCTGCGCCAGATCGGGCGGCACCGGGTTCTGCGGGTTGTCGAGCCGGTTCTGCACCGGGTCGCCCGGCAGGGCGAAGAGCACCCAGTAGGTCAGCAGGTAGGCCAGGGCCACCACGATGAGCGCGTGCAGCACTCGTCGCAGCACGTAGCGCAGTCGCACGCTCATGGCCTACTTCGCCTCCGTCCACACGTTGTAGAACAGGGGGCGAGCCTCGGCGCTGAACCCGAAGTCGTGGATGCGGTTCTGCACGGCGAAGATCTGCGAGTCCTTGATGATCGGCAGCGTGTAGGCCTGGTCGATCACGTAGTCCTGCAGCTGGCCGAGAAGCTCCGCGCGCTCCGTGTCGTCGGTGGCGACCGCCTGCTTCGCGAGCAGGTCATCCAGGGTCGGGTCTTCACCCTCTTCCAGCTTGAACGCGTTCGTCTTCTCGGTGTTCCACGCGGTGTTCAGCGTCACCCACGGCGCGGGATAGGGCCATCCGGATCGCGTCGCGGCGACATCCTCGGCCGAGTACGCCTCCGAGACCTGCGAATAGTCGGCCTCGCGCAGGTCGAGCTCGATGCCGAGCGTCTTCAGCTGCGCCTGCACCAGCTGGTAGAGCGGCTTGGCGGTGCTGTCGTAGACGTCGATGACGGTGTGCAGCGTCAGCCGTTCGCCATCCTTCGTGCGGTACCCGTCGGCGTCGCGCTCGGTCCATCCCGCCTCATCGAGCAGCTCGTTGGACTTGTCGGGGTCGTAGACGAGCTTGTCGCTCTCGTCCTTGAACCCGAAGGTGTCTTCTGTCACGACGCTCTTCGCCACCTGCCAGTTGTCGGTGTAGAGCTCGTCGATGATCTGCTGCCGGTTGATGCCGCTCTGCAGCGCCTGCCGCACGCGCACATCCTGCAGCGCGGGAACCGACAGCCGCAGATACCACTGGTTCGTGGCGCCGAGCCCCTGGGCGGCGATCACCTGATAGTCGCCATCGGCCGTGAGCTGCTTCTCGTCTGTCGGCTGAATGTAGCGGATGACGTCGGCCTGGTCGGAGCGGAAGGCGCCGAGCCTGGCCGTGTCGTCTGTCACCGCGTGCACCTCGACGCGGTCGAGGTAGGCCTCGCCCTGGTGGCCGGCGCTCGGCGGCGCCCAGTCGTATCCCTCGCGCTTGACGAAGACGATCGATTCGCCGTACGTCTCGCTCTCCACGGTGAAGGGGCCGCTGCCGATGATGCCGGTGATCTGCTGCTGCGTCTCGAGCGGCGCGTCGATCGTCTGGTCGGCCACGAGCGAGGATGCCCAGCCGGAGAGCACCTCGAGGAAGGAGGCGTAGGGCGTGGCGAGCTGCACCGTGACGACATTGTCGTCGACGGTGATGTCATCGAGCTCGGGCCACGAGGTGGATGGCTGGATGCCGTTCTCCTCGTCGCCGTTCGCCTGCCATTCGAGGTTGCGCTTGACGTTCTCGGCGTCGAGGGACGTGCCATCCGAATACGTGACGCCGTCGCGGATCCAGAACCGGTAGGTCTTCCCGTCGTCGGAGATGTCCCACTTCTCGGCGATGTAGGGCTCGATCTCGGCGGTCTCCGGGTTCTTCCAGACGAGGCGATCGGTGATGTTCTCGAGGTAGGCGGAGTCCTGCCAGGTTCCCGCGCCCTGCGGCTGCGTCGAGACGGAGGCCTCGGCATCCAGGTAGATGAGGGTGCCGCCCTCCTTGTCGGCCGTGGTGGCCGCCTCGGCGTCCGTGTCGCCGGGGAGCGCCGCGATGCCGCCCCAGATCGCGGCACCGACGGCCACAACGGCGACGGCCGCGATTCCGATCGTGCGGCGGCGGCGCCGCGTCTTCCCGCTCTTGTCCGCCTGGGCGAGCGCGTCATCGAGCGCGCGCTTCGCGTCGCTCCTGTCGTCTGAACTGCTGCCATCTGGGATGTCCGACATGAAGTCCTCTCCTTCCTGCTTGTTCCCCCGATGCCGCTCGTCGGCACCGCGACAGCGACGCTATCCGGCCACGCGACCTGCGTCATCCGGCGTGTCACGTGAGGACACGGTCGGTAACACGGCGCCACAGAGTGTCGTGGTGTGACGCGGTGCGCCATAGAGTCACCCATCATGACCTCCCCCGTGCTCGACGCGCCGCCTCGGCCATCCACCCTCGAAGCATTCGACCGCGAGCTCGACGTGCTGCTCGTCGGCGTGCGCGAGCGCGCGCTCGAGCGCGCGCAGCTTCGGCAGCTGCTGCATGACGATGTCGCGGCGCTCCAGCGCCTGGGCTTCGGCGCGCTGCGCCTGCCCTCCTCGGTCGGCGGTCTCGGCGCCACGTTCGAGCAGCTGATCGAGCGGCTCGTGCGCATCGCATCCGCCGACTCCAACCTGGCGCACATCTACCGCGGGCACATCGCGTTCGTCGAGGGTCTGCTGACCGAGGATGCATCCGACGCTCACACCTCGCGGTGGCTGCGACGCATCGCGGATGGAGACCTGATCGGCAATGCGCAGTCGGAGCGGCAGGAGGTGGCGCAGATCACGACCATCCTGAATCGGGATGGCGATCGCCTGACGCTGACCGGCACGAAGTACTACACGACGGGCAGCATCTACGCCGACTGGATCGTGCTGAGCGCACTGGATGGCGAGGAGCGGGTGCACGCGGCGGTGTCGTCGCACGATGTCGGTGTCGAATCGATCGACGACTGGGACGGCTTCGGGCAGCCGCTCACCGGCAGCGGCACGACGACGTTCCAGGACGTTCCCGTCGATGCAGCCGACCTGCACGTGCCGGGCGAGGACCCCGAGCAGAGCTCGCTGACGGCGGCGGTGTTCCAGCTCGTGCTGCTCGCGGTGGCCGCGGGGGCGGGGCAGGCGGCGCTGCGCGAGACGATCGACTTCGTGCGTCCACGGCGGCGCATCTTCGGCTCCCCCGGCGAGACGCTGCCCCGCGACGACGCCCTCACGCAGTCGGTCGTCGGCGAGGTGTCGAGCCTCGTCGACGCAGCCTCGCGGCTCGTGCTCTCGGGGGCCGCGACCATCACCGCCGCGCGGCTGGCCGGCGGCGAGGAGTCGGCGCGCGGCGCACTTATCGCCCTCTTCCGGCTGCAGCAGGTGGTGTCGCCGCTCGTGCTCGATGCGACGACGAAGCTCTTCGAGGTGGGGGGCGCATCGGCCACGAGCACCGGCATCGGCCTCGACCGGCACTGGCGCAACGTGCGGACCATCCATTCGCACAATCCGGCCATCCAGCGACTGCGCGCGATCGGCGAATACGAGCTGAACGGCACCCTGCCGACATGGGGCGCACCCGCTTCGGTCCCGGTTGCTGAGCCTGTCGAAGCACTTGTCGAGGGGGACAAGTGACCGACAAGAAGCAGCTCATCCTGAACCTGTTCGAGATGAACACGCCCAGCCACATCACTCACGGGCTGTGGCGGCTGCCCGACAACAACCGCGAGCGGTACAAAGACCTCGACTACTGGATCGAACTCTCCCAGATTCTCGAGGACGGCGGCTTCCACGCGGTGTTCCTCGCCGACGTCATCGGCACCTACGATCAGTTCCGCGGCTCGCCCGCGACCGCGCTCGTCGAGGGCATGCAGATTCCGTCGAACGACCCGCTGCTGGTCATCCCCGCGATGGCGGCGGCCACGAAACGCCTCGGTTTCGGTGCGACGTTCTCGACCACATACGAGCCGCCGTTCGCGTTCGCGCGGCGAATGTCGACGCTCGACCATCTGACGAAAGGCCGGGTCGGCTGGAACATCGTCACCTCGTACCTGCCGAACGCGGCGGCGAACTTCGGGCTGGATGGCGAGGTGCCGCACGATCGGCGGTACGAGATCGCCGACGAGTACCTCGACGTGCTCTACAAGCTGTGGGAGGGGTCGTGGGACGACGACGCGGTGCTGCGCGACCGCGAGCGCGGCATCTACAGCGACCCCACGAAGGTGCGCTATATCAACCATGTCGGCGAGAACTTCCGGGTGAAGGGGCCGCACCTGGCCGAGCCGTCGCCGCAGCGCACGCCGGTGCTGTTCCAGGCGACGGGGTCGCCCGCGGGCATCGCGTTCGCGGGCAAGCATGCCGAACTGGTGTTCACGGGCGGGCGCACGTCCGAGGACTTCCGGCGCAATGCGCAGCAGATGCGGGATGCCGCGGTGTCGCGGGGGCGTTCGGGAGACGACCTGAGGTTCATCGTGCAGGCGGGCGTGGTCGTCGGACGCACCGAGGAGGAGGCCGCCGAGAAGTGGCGAACCTACCAGCAGAACACCTCGATCGAGGGCATCCTGACGCATGGCGGCGCGCCGATCGACCTGACGGCGTTTCCGCGGGAGACCAGGCTGGCTGACCTGCCGGGCGCGGATGCCGGGCGGCGAGGGCCGTTCCAGGGCGAGACGGTGGGTGAGGCGCTGGACGCCCTCGTCGCAGGTCGCGAGGGACGCTTCTTCGTGGCGGCAACGCCCTCCGTCGTCGCCGACCAGATCGAGCACTGGCTCGACGTCGACGGCGTGGACGGCATCAACCTCAGGCAGTACCACTCGTTCGACACCGCGCGCGATTTCGCCGAGCTCGTCGTGCCCGAGCTGCGCCGCCGAGGGCGCCTCGCCGAGCCCGGCGAGCCGACCACGCTGCGGCGGGCCCTGTTCGGACGAGGCGACCGGCTGCCATCCACCCATTACGGCGCCCGCTACCGCGGCGGCGCGTACCTCGACGAGGTTCCTGAGCCTGTCGAGGTTCCTGAGCCTGTCGAAGGGCCTGAGCCTGTCGAAGGACCTGACACCCTGCGGGTCGCCTGACACCCAGCGGGCCAGACGGCCATTTCCACCCGCCAAACGTCAGACCTCCCGCCATGCGTCAGGGGGAGCCGCATAGGATCGGCGCATGACGACCATCCACGCCCAGGGCACCAGCGAGGCGTTCTACACCGCCGAGCGCGCCACGATCACGATCTCCGTCTCGGTCACCTCGGCCAGCCGCGCGCACAGCATCGAGACCGCCACCGCACTGCACAACCGCATCGTCGCGCGCGCCGTCGCGCTGCGCGAGTCGAACGACGCCACCTGGCATTCGGCCGACCCGATCCACACCTATGCGTTCAAGACGCTGCGCAAAGGCTCGAAGTCGCAGGTCGACATCGAGCACCGCACGGCGTCGACCGTGCGCGTCAAGCTGCAGAACCTCGAGCTCGTGAGCGACCTCGTCACCGAGATGGCGTACGAGGGTGTGACCACGAACGTGGATTGGACGCTCACCGAGGAGTTCCGCAAGAGAGTCGAGAAGGACGCCCGCCGCGACGCGGTGCACCAGGCGCGCGCGGTCGCCGACGACTATGCGGAGGCGCTCGGCGAGACGATCGATCACGTCGTCAGCATCTCGGATGTCGTCGGAGGCGACACCGCAGACTTCCGCCCTCGCACGATGATGCGAGCTCAGGCGTTCTCCACCGAGTCGGCCGAGGTGACGATCCCCGAGATCACGGTCTCGGCGACCGTCACCGGCGTCTTCGACACCGCCGCCTGACGCGACTGGGCGTACGCCGCGGCGCACGGTCTCGATGTTCGGGGTGACCGGCTGGTCCTCCGCGAACCACTGCCGCCAGGGCGGCATGGCATCCGTGGGTACCAGACCACTGCCGAGCATTGGCAGCAGCATGAGGATCATCGGCGGGTTGCTCGCGTTCTCGACACTCGTCGTGCCCGAATTGCGCCGCCGTGACCGGCTGCCTGGCACCCCCGACGGCGGCGGAAGGAACCTCTCACCCATAACGTGCGTACGGTGTACTCAACGAGAGGCGAACCCGCGACGGGCCAGCGCGTCACGGAGGGTGTGCCTTCCATTCAGCCCTGCGACATCGCGAACCCTGGCTATCGCAGCCGAAATCCAACCGCGTGATGCACCCTGGGTCTCGTAGTAGCGCGTGACCGCAGCCTCGTATTCGTCGATGTCAGCTGGATCGGCCCGGTGGTATTGCTCTCGGTGTCGCACAACCTGCTGAGGCAGCCGTGGTTTGATCCCCGCAGGGTCGGACGGATCAGGATGGCCGAGAGCAACGCCCACGACAGGGAACGCGCCGTCAGGTAGTCCGAGCAGATCCGCGATCTGCTCGGGCGCATTGCGCACCGATCCGACGTACACGGTGCCCAACCCCAGGGATTCGGCTGCGATCACCGCGTTCTGCGCCGCGAGCGCGGCGTCGACGAATCCCACCAGCGTGCTCTCGATGTAGTCGACGGCTTCCGACTGCTCGCCGTGCGCCGCCGCAATGGTTCGTGCTCGGGCCCAATCCGCGACGAAGACGAGAAAGACCGCCGCCTCCCGAATGAACTCCTGCCCTCCTGCGAGCGTCGCAAGGAGATCGGCGCGCTGCGGATCTCGCACCTCCACGACCGACCAGGCCTGGTGGTTCGAGCTCGTCGCCGCCGACTGCGCGGCCGCGATGAGGGCAGTCACCGTTGCGTCATCGACGGGCGCACCGGTGTAGCGGCGAACCGAGCGGTGCCGATAGAGCAGCGAGAGCACGGAGTTCTGCGGAAGAGACCCGGTCGGAGGCTTACCGCCGTAGCGACGCGACAGATCATCATCTGGCATGTGTCTCTCCCGTACGCATCAGTGGGCCCGTACTCGCTGGGAGGGGATGCGCTCCCCTGCTTCCACTGCCACGTCGAGGGTGTTGCCCGCGGGCGGCAACGGGCACAGCGCGAAGTCGGAGTACGCACAGGGTTTGTTGTAGGCGCGATTGAAGTCGATGATCACGTCGTCGCCCTGCGTCGGCAGCTCCACAAGAATCTCGCGCTGCGCCGCGTAGGTGGTGACACCGGAGGTGGCGTCACGGAACAGCAGCACGACGCTGTCTGAGCGGCCGTGTGCCGGAAGCGCCGTGAGTCGGAAATCGCGTCCGCCCAAGAGGAATTCAACCCATCCCGGCGAGACCGCTTCACGCGATACTCGATCGGACACCGTCGCAACCGTGAGCGCCTGCTCCTGCGGCACCCAGCGGCCGACCACGCGCCAGGCGGGGTCTGGCTCATAGGCGGGCGTGCCGCGGAATGCGGTCACCGCGGGCGCCTGGGCATCGCGCACCCGCACGATGTCCCCGTCACCGCCGCGCACGAGTTCAATCACGAGTGGGCCCTGCCCGATTCGTCGCGAGCCGGCTTCCGACCGCGTCAGAACGACACGGCGGGCCTCCGGGTCATCCGCCGCATCGAGGTTTTCGCCCTCGTCGAGGTCGACGACCACGCCCTCCTCGCCGGACGACCAGCGCCCAGGCAGCCTGTCGATCGCGTGGGGTTCCGCCGTCAGATAGTCGATGCTCACGATCGGCAGGATGCCGTCGGGGGCGGCGACAGCCTGGTCGCGGTCGGCTCGCCATCGCGACCATTCAGCGCGGAACTCGGTGTCATCGAGCGTGGGGACGATGGTGCTCATGATTGTCTCCTCTGGGGTGGGTGTGCGGGCGCTTCTACGCGCCGACGGCGGGGTTCTGCCCAGCGAACGTCCTTTCGCGGGTCGTGGCGGTGTTCGTTCAGCGGGGTCAGGCGTGCTGCAGGGTCAGCTCCCGCAAGGGAGGATCCTCTCCCACCCGCGGGTCTGGGATCGCGTCGACGAGCGAACGTGTGTAGGGGTGCTGCGGATCGCTCAGTACCCGCTCGGTGCGACCCTGCTCGACGACTCGGCCGCGCTGCAGCACGGTGACGGTGTCGGCGACCTGGCGCACCAGCGCGAGGTCGTGCGAGACGAAGAGATAGGTCAGGCCCCGCTCGGCCTGCAGCGTGACGAGCACGTCGAGAATCTCGGCCTGAACGCTCACGTCGAGTGCACTGGTCGGCTCGTCGAGCACGATCACGTTCGGACGCAGCACGAGTGCGCGCGCGATGGCGACCCGCTGACGCTGACCGCCGGAGAGCGCGGCAGGATGCCTGCGCCACAGCCCCTCCTTCAGACCGACCGCCGACAGCGTCTCGCGCACGGTCTGCGCTCTCGTGCTCCTGCTCCCCAGGCGATACCGATCCAGCGGCTCGCGCACCAACCGCTCGACGCGCCAGGTGGGATCGAGCGAGGTGAACGGGTTCTGGTAGACGAGCTGCAGGTGACGACGCGCGGTGCGCAGCTCGCTGCGGCTTCGACCGTGCGTCGCTTCGCCGGCGATCGTGATCTCGCCCGCATCCGGCGCTTCCAGGCCCAGCAGCAGTCGCACGGTCGTCGTCTTGCCAGAGCCGGATTCACCGACCAGGGCATGCGTGCTGCCCGTCGGCACCTGGAACGACACGTCATCCAGGGCCCGCAGCGTCGACTGGCCCACGGCGTACTGCTTCACCGCACCCGTCACCGAGATCTGAACGCTCTCCGGATCGATCGCGCGTGTCTGCAGTGCCTCTCGGTAGCGGTCGGGGTTCAGGGCGGGCACGTCTGCGCGCAGTGATGCGGCGTACTCCGACCGCGGTTGGGTGAAGACCTCGCCCGTCGCGCCCGCCTCCTGCACCTTGCCGTCACGCAGCACGAGCAGTGAGTCTGCGCGTTCCGCGGCGAGCGCCAGGTCATGGGTGATCAGCAGCAGCCCGATGCCGAGCGACGTGCGCAGCTCGGTGAGCAGGTCGAGGATGCGCTTCTGGATGGTCACGTCCAGCGCGCTCGTCGGCTCGTCCGCAACCAGCAGAGCGGGCTCCGGCAGCACGGCGAGGCCGATCAGCACGCGCTGGAGCATGCCGCCAGACAGCTGATGCGGATAGGAGCGGTACACCCGCACCGGGTCTGGCAGCCCCACTCGCTCGAACACCTCGAGGATGCGGGCCCGACGACGAGCGGGATCCTTCTCGCCGGTGAGCGCCGCCGCCTCCTGCGCCTGCGATCCGATCGTGCGCACCGCGTTCAATGAGGATGACGGATCCTGCGGAACGAAGCCCAGCCGTCGACCGCGCAGCGGACGGAATGCGCCCAGCGAGCGCCTGAGGATGTCCTCGCCCTCGAACTCGACGGCACCGGATGCCCGTCCCGTGTCACGAGGGAGCAGGCGAAGCACGGCACGTGCGATCGTCGATTTGCCCGAGCCCGACTCGCCGATCAGCGCGAGGCTCTGCCCGCGTGCCAGCTCGAAGCTCACGTCTGAGACGACCTGATTGCCTCCGTAGAAGGCGGACAGGTCGCGCACCCGCAGCAGCGGTGTGGTCTCGGTGTTGGTCATGGAATCCTCCGGAGGAAAGATGGTGGCTCAGCCGGTCTTGCGCAGCCAGCGGCTGATGCGGTTCACGCTGAGAACGACGGAGACGATGACGGCGGCGGGCGCGTACACGAGCCACGGGCTGGACACCAGGTAGTCCTTGCCCGCCGACACGAGCAGGCCCCAGTCGGAGGCGGGTGGCGGGTCGCCGTACCCCAGGAAGGCGAGCCCTGCGATCACGAGGATCGACACGCCGAACTGCAGCACCGCCAGCGCCAGAACCGACCGCGAGGCATTGGGAAGCACGTGCCCGATCAGCACGTTCCACCGCGATCCGCCCTGCAGGGTCGATGCTTCGACGAAAACCGATTGGCGCACCTTGAGCGCCTCGGCCCGCATCACCCTAGCGAACACGGCGACCGCCGAGATGCCCGTGGCGATGGCGGCGTTGATCGTCTCGAAGCCCAGCGCGCTGACCACCACGACCGACAGCAGGAATCCGGGGATCGCCAGCAGCACGTCGACGAGCCGCGCAAGGGTCGCGTCCACCCATCCACCGAAGAACCCGGCGACCAGACCGATGAGTCCGCCGACGATGACGGCGATCGACACGGCCACCAGGGCACTCGCCACGGAGGACTGGGTGCCGTACACGATGCGCGCGAAGAGGTCGCGACCCAGGTTGTCTGTGCCGAGCCAGTGGGCGAGGCTGGGCGCCTGGAGCTTCTCCGAGGTGTCACCGGCGACATAGTCGTGAGAGGTGAACAGCCCGGGCGCGATCGACCAGGCGACCACGACGAGCAGCACGACGAACGACAGCAGCACGGTGGGCGGCAACGATACCAGTCGCGCGAGCCCCAAGCGTGCGGCGGCACGCCGACCTGGGGCGGATGGCGCCGAGAAGCGCGGCTCGTTCACGAACAGGGTGGGTTCAAGCGTGGCCATCAGGCGCTCACCCTCTCTTCGATGCCCGCAGCAGCGCTCGGCTCATCCTGCGGAGTCTGTCGCCCTGTGGCGACGGAGAGCAGTTTGACTCTCGGGTCCAGCAGCGGATAGACCAGATCGGCGAGCAGGTTGACCACTACGAAGACGAGCGCGGCCAACGAGACCACGGCCTGCAGCACCGGCAAGTCCTGCGAGGCGACCGCGCTCTGCACCACGCTGCCGACCCCCACCCGTCCGAAGACCGCTTCCGTGATGAGGGCACCGCCGAGCAGCTCCCCCACGGTGAGCGCGATGACGGTGACGACGGGAAGCGCCGACGGTTTCAGCAGGTGCGCGAAGAACAAGCGCGTGCGGCCCAGGCCCCTCGCGTAGGCGACGACTGCGTACTCCTGCGTGAACTCGTGGTCGAGGCCGGTGATGAGCACTTCCGCGATCTGTGCGGAGACGGGGATGCCCAGGGCGATGGCGGCGAACAGCGTCGCCACCGGACTGTTCGGGTCGATCACCGAGAACAGGCCGAGCTGGAACGCGCACACGTTCAGCAGCAGCAGACCGATGACGAAGTTGGGAACCGACAGGAACAGCGCTGGCAGCGCTCGAAGGATGCCCTGCCCGTACCGGCGAGGCAGAAGCTGCACTCCGTACGCGACGGCGAACGCGAGCACGACCGCCACGGCGAGCGCCGTCAGGGCGAGCGCGATGGTGGAGGGCAGCGCCTCACCGATGACCCGGGAGACGGGCAGACTCGACCGAAGGGAGATCCCGAGGTCACCGACCACGAACCGGCTCAACGACTCCCACAGCTGCACCGTCACCGGACGGTCCAGGCCGTAGTACGAGACCATCTTCGCGATCTCATCCTCGGTGAACCCGTTCTCGGGGTTGCGCAGGGTGCTGCTCAACGGGTCGCCCGGCAGCACGCTGATCACGACGAAGGTGAGCACATACGCCAGCAGCACGACCAGCGCTGCCTGGCCAAGCCGCTTCGCGGCGTATGCAAGATATGCCGGGTTCATGTCTCTCCTTTCCGCGGGATCGGCCGGCGGATCGCCGGCCGACCATCGGTCAGCTGCTGAGGTACGCCGAGTAGTAGTTCGGGATCGCGACCCCGTTGTAGGTGACGCCCTGCAGATCGGGGTTCTGCACATAGATGCGCTGCACGATCTGGGTGATCGGGATGAACAGGCCCTGCGTGAGCACGTAGGTCTGCAGCTCGTCCACCGCCGCCGCGCGGGCATCCGAATCTGTGGCCGTCGCGATCTGGTCGCGCAGGTCGTTGAGCTGGTCGTCTGACTCGCCGAGACCGAACCAGTCCTCGCCGCTGTTCGCGCTGGTCAGGATGCTCGCAACGGTTCCCACATCGATGAACGAGCGAGTGACCTCGGACAACGGGACCGCGACCCCACCGGCGCTCACCTTCTCGCTGTAGGTGGTCACGTCGTAGGTCTCGACCGAGACGTCCCAGCCGAGCGTCGTCAGCTGCTGCGAGACGATCTCATCGATGGCGGACGAGGTGGTCAGATAGGGATTCGCGTACAGCGTCAGCGACAGCGTCTGGCCGTCCTTCGTGCGCACCCCGTCCGATCCCAGCTCCCAGCCGGCCTGGTCGAGCAGATCGGCGGCCTCATCGGCGTCGTATTCGAACTCCGAGGAGTGGTCGGTCGCCTCGGGCACATTGCTCTGAATGAACCCCTCCGCCGCGAGCCAGCCGTCGGTGTACACCGTGTCCAGGATCTCCTGCCGATCGATCGAGTGCTGCAGCGACTGGCGCACGAGCACATCGTCGAAGGGCGCCTGCGTAGTGTCGACCGCGTAGCCGTTCGTGAAGCCCAGATAGCGGGGCAGGTCGACCGTGTACCCCTGGTCCTCCAGCCCGGAGAGCTCGCTCGGCTGGATGTTGTAGACGACGTCGGCCTGGGAGGCGGTGAGCGCGCCGACGCGTGTCGAGGCCTCGGTCACCTGCTTGAAGGTGATGGAGTCGAGGTAGGCGGCATCGGTGTGCCCGAGAGCCTCTGGTCCCCAGGTGTAGTCGTCGCGCTTGACGAGTTTGACGTTGTCGCCATCCGCCCAGGACTCGATGGTGAATGGGCCCGAGCCGGAGAAGTTGGACAGGTCGCCCTGCTCCTCCTTCGACAGCGCGAGGGTCTTCGGCGAGACGAGGATCGACCCGTGGTAGCCGAGCGTCGGGATGAACCCGAGGGTCGAGGCGCTGAAATCGACCTCTACGGTCAGATCGTCGACCGCCACGGCGCTCTCATACGTCTTCGGGAACAGCCCGACCGCCGCGATGCCCTTGTCGGCGTCGCCGAAGGCCCACTCGTCGAGGTTCGCGACGACGGCATCCGCGTCGAGCGGCGTGCCGTCCGAGAACGTCACACCGTCCTTGAGGTGCAGGGTGAACTCGGTCGCGTCGTCGTTCTGCTCCCAGCTCTCCGCGATCCAGGGGCTGACGTTTCCCTTGTCGTCGACATAGACGAGCTTGTCGGTGACCTGACCCCAGATGTTGCCCTGGTAGCTCGAGATCGAGCTCTCGTTGGGCACCCAGGTGGTGCCGAGCGAATTGATCAGGAAGACGATGTCGCCGCCGTCGGTCGGCCCCTCGCTCGACGTCGTGTCCTCGCTGCCTGCGCCGCTGGCGCAGCCGGTCAGAAGCACGGCCGTGACGGCGGCGGCTGCGATGGCCCCACGCCATCGAGCGGGCTTTGAGATGTTCATGCTGTGGTGTCCTTCGATCGTGTCGGTACGGGTGTGCGACGCGGGGGATGCGGTGCTGAGGCAAGTGTCCGGTTCTGGCATTGAGACGTCCAACCACCAGAGCGAATGAGTACCGATCGCGTGGGATGATGATTCATCCCGGTGTCGAGATCGGCTCAAGAACCGCATGATTCCGCGGCAGAACGGCCGCGACAGGGCTCATCCGAATCGGCGGGACGCTCTCACCTCATTCGCAGACGATGACGCTCTATTGCAGGTGCCTCCGCTGAGCTGTCATCGTCATACGGGGCGGGCGCACAATATCGGCATGCCCGCACTTCACGAATCCAGCGCGCACTGGGGCACGTTCCAGGTCGAACTGTCCGCTCAGGATGGCCGCGTCATCTCGGCGGCAGCGCATCAGGATGACCCGGACGCCGCACCCGCGATCGGCAACGTCGCGAGCGCTCAGCACCATCCCTCTCGCGTCGCCCGACCGGCCGTACGACGCCGCTGGCTGGAGAACGGTCCCGGCCCCGACGAGCACCGCGGCGATCCCGACGACGAGTACGTCGAGGTGTCGTGGGACCGCGCACTCCACCTGCTCGCCGGCGAGCTCGATCGCGTGCGACGCGAACACGGCAATCGCGCCATCTTCGGCGGGTCGTACGGCTGGGGCAGCGCGGGAAGGTTCCACCATGCGCAGAGTCAGCTGCATCGCTTTCTGAATGCGATCGGCGGCTACACCTTCTCGGTCAATGACTACAGTCGGGGCGCCAGCCTCGTGCTGCTGCCCCATCTGATCGGCCCCGATGGGATGGATCAGCTGCGCACGCGCCCGACCTCCTGGGCGCAGATCGCCTCGCATACCGACCTCTTCCTCGCCTTCGGCGGACTGCGCCGCTCGAACAGCTGGGTCGTGCCAGGCGGTCAGAATCGCCACCGCGGCACCACGCAGGCGCGCAGCGCTGCCGCATCGACGCGCATCGTCTCGCTGTCCGCCCAGCGAGACGATGCGCTCGAGGAACTGGGGGCCGAATGGGTGGGCGTTAAGCCTGGCACGGATGCCACCGTCCTGCTGGCGATGATCCACACGCTCGTGGTGGAGGGTCTGTCCAACGAGACGTTTCTGTCGACGCACACCGTCGGCGAGGATCGCGTGCGCGAATACGTGCTCGGCGACGCCGACGGCACGCCCAAGACGCCCGCGTGGGCGCAGGCGATCAGCGGCGTTCCTGCCGAGACGATCCGGGCCCTTGCCCGCCGAGCCGCGTCCGGTCGCACGCTCGTCAACGTGACCTACTCGCTGCAACGCCATCAGGGCGGCGAGCAGGCGGTGTTCGCCGCCCTGACGCTGGCGGCGTTTCTCGGACAGATCGGGCTGCCCGGCGGCGGCTTCAGCCACGGCTACGGGTCGATGGGCGACTACGGCAACGGCTGCGAGCCGGTGCCGCTGCCCACATTCAACCAGGGTCGCAACCCGGTGCCCGACTTCATCCCCTGCGCTCGCATCAGCGATCTGCTGCTGAACCCTGGCACGGACATCCCGTACAACGGTGGCACGCTGACCCTGCCAGAGGTCCGGCTCGCCTACTGGGCCGGCGGGAATCCCTTCCATCATCATCAAGACCTGAAGCGTCTTCGACGAGCCTTCACAAAGCTCGACTCGCTTGTGGTGCACGAGTTCCACTGGACCCCCACCGCGCGGCACGCCGACATCGTGCTGCCGGCAGCGAACCCGCTCGAGCGCGAAGACATCGCAGCCGGGCCGGGGGATGCCAGGCTGCGTGCGATGCCTCGGATCGTGGCACCGCACGGCGAGGCTCGCGAGGAGTTCTGGATCTACGACCAGCTCGCGCGTCGCCTCGGCGCCGACGTCGCCGAAGGACGGGATGCCCGAGCGTGGCTGGAGCACATCTATGAGGCGTGGCGCGATCGCGCAGACGCGCCACCGGTGCCGGCCTTCGCAGACTTCTGGGAGGCAGGCGGAGCGCCGCTGCCGCAGGTGCCCTACACCGACGAGGCGTTCTCGCGGTTCCGCGCCGATCCCACCGCTCATCCGCTTGCGACCCCGAGTGGGCGGATCGAGCTGTTCAGCGAGACGCTCGACCGATTCGCCCTGCCGGATGTCGCCGGGCACGCCTTCTGGCGAGAGCCGGACCCGGTCGATGGGAGCTTCGATCTCGAGCTGCTGTGCACGCAGCCCTCTCACCGCCTGCACTCGCAGCTGGATATGGGCGATGCGAGTCAGGCGACCAAGGTCGCGGGACGCGAGCCGATCCGGCTGAACCCGACGGATGCCGCAGCTCGCGGCCTCGCGTCAGGTGATGTCGTGCGCGTGACGAGCCGACAGGGCAGCATTCTTGCAGGCGTCGTCATCTCCGACGCGCTGCTGTCGGGCGTTGCGCAGATGCACACGGGAGCCTGGTTCGATCCGAGCGCACCCGACATCGCCGACTGCATCAGCGGAAACGTGAACGCGCTGACGCTGGATGTCGGAACGTCAACACTGACGCAGGCGTCGAATGGGGCGCGCGTTCGCGTGCACGTCATGCGCTACGACGGCGAGCTGCCGCCCGTCCTCGCCTACGGGCCGCCGCGATTCGCGGACGGCCCGGCGCAGGATCCGAACGGCAGCGTCGACGATCAGCTGCTCTTCCAGGTGTCGTAGAAGTACGGACGGCCGACAGCATTCGTGACGACGTCGTGCACGTCTGCATTGGTCACGTAGACCTGGTAGTTGTCGATCAGCGGCACCGTGTACGCCTGCTCGATCGCCTCCTCCTGCACGGCTTGCACAGCATCGGCCCGTTCGTCGCTTCCCGGCGCGGTCTGCGCAACGGCGGTCAGCAGCCCATCCCATGCTTCCGCATCCGCGGAATCCGCCGGCAGCAGGAATTGATTCCCCGCCGACGTGCCCCAGTACTGCTTGAGCGTCGCCGCATCGAGGAAGGTGTTCGCGGTGGGAATGAGCTGCGTCGCTGTGGCGGCGAACACCTCGCTGTAGCTTGTGGCATCCGTCTGCCGAATCTGCAGGTCGACGCCGATCTCCGCCAGCTGCTGGGCGATCAGCTCCAGCAGTTGCGAGGTGGTGTTGAGATTCGGCGACGTGTACGCGGTGAGGCTCAGCCGTTCACCGTCCTTGACCCGGATTCCGTCGTCGCCCACGTCGTCCCACCCGGCCTCGTCCAGCAGCGCTTGTGCCTGTTCGGGGTCATAGGCCAGCTCATCGCTCAGATCCACCCATCCCGCTGATGCCTGCTGCACCACCGAGGCGGCGGCGTTCCAGTTGGAGTTGTAGACCGTATCCACCAGATTCTGCCTGTCGATCCCGACCTGAATCGCCTGTCGCACGCGAACGTCGTCGACGATCTCGGCCTCGGGCCTCAGCACGAGGTTGATCGGAGTTCCCGAGTACTTCGCGTAGATCACGTTCCACCCGGCATCCTTCAACTGCTCCTCTTCGGTGGGCTGAACGTAGTGGATGGAATCGACTTGCTCAGACTGCAGCGCTCCCAGCCTCGACGCGTCTTCCTCGACCGCGACGAACACGATGCTGTCGAGATACGCCGGTCCGGAATGGGAGAACGCGGGGCTCGCCCAGTCGTAGTCGTCGCGACGCGTGAGCGTGATCTTCTGACCGGGCGTCTCCGACTCGAGGACGAAGGGACCGGTTCCCGACACGTTCTCCAGTTCCGACTGCTCTTCGAGGGGCAGATCGAGGGTCGCTTCCGAGAGCATGCCGGCCGCGAAGAATCCAAGGCTGGCGATGAAGCCTTCGTTCGGGCTCGACAGCGTCACTTCGACATCGAGGTCGCCGACGGCGGTCGCCTTCTCGTACTCCAGCGGCAGCATCGGAGACCGGCTGATTGCCTTGTCGGCATCCCCCAGGCCGAGCACGTCGAGATTGTACGCCACGGTGTCCGCAGTCAGCGCCGAGCCGTCGGAAAATGTCACGCCGGGATGGATATGGAATGTGTAGGTGAGACCGTCGTCGCTCTCCTCCCAGGAATCGGCGAGCCACGGGTACACGGTTCCGTCGCTGTCGACGTAGACCAGCGTCTCGACCAGCTGAGTCCACACCTGGCTCTTGTACCAGTTGTTGCTCTGCTGCTGCTGCCATCCGTCGGCGAGGGCGGGCACGGCGTGCACCAGCTGACCTCCACTGCGCGGCGTGGATTCGGTGCTCTGGCTGCTTCCGGTGCTCGCGCATCCTCCCAGCAGCAGAGCCGTGGCAGTGATCGCGGCGACGATGGCCTTCCGGCCGATGTTTCGTCTCATCAGAGATCTTTTCCTTCGTGATCGGCTCCGCCTGCGCGAACTATGTCGCGGGCGTCCATCCCAGGGCGGGCGCGACGTGGGTCGCGATGTCCTCCAGGATGCGAATATTGCGGTCGACGTCGAACTCGGGCACGAGGAACGCGATGAGGTGGTCGCTCGCGCCGAACGCCTCGTCGCTGCGCAGCTGCTCGATGACCTGATCGGGATCCCCGCGCAGCACAGGCGTCGCCTCGAATCCGGGCAGCGTTCCTGCCGCACGCGGAACGATGTCGAGGGCGCCGCTCGGGCGGGATGCGGCGGGTCCGAACTGCTGTCGCTCGAGGTCGTACTTCTCGTAGGCTGCCGCGGTCCCGGCATCCGTCGCAGGCAGCACCGAACGCGAGAGCGCGACTCGTGCCCGCTTCTGCGGATGGCGAACGGCGATCCCTGCGCGGTACTCGTCGGCCTGGCGGCGCTGATACTGGTCGTATCTCAGGCCCGTCTGCTGTGCGTGGACGATGGTGCCCAGCAGCAGGTTCAGACCCCGCTCCACCGTGTTCGCCGTGGTCTCGATGGATCCCGCTCCGTACCAGACGCGGTCGGCGAGCGTGTCGCTGTGCGGGGTGACCCGCAGTGCGGTGCCCTGCGGCACCGGCAGGTTCTCCTCCTCGACGTGTCCGACGACCTCGCCTCGGATGCCGGCGAGAAACTCGTCGAGCTGACGAGTGGCCTTCTCCCGCACATCGCTGAGCTCCCTGGAGCCGAACAGGTGGTCGAACCCGCCCGCGCCCTTGCCGATTCCGAGCTGCAGCCGCTCGTCGGCGAGAAGATCGGCGGTTCCTGCGGCTTCTGCCAGCAGCAGCGGATCCTCGTTCCGGATCGGAATGATCGCCGTTCCGAGTCGGATGCGGTCGGTGTGCTGCGCGGCCGCCGACAGGAAGGTGAGCGGCGACGAGAGGTAGTGATCGAAGTGCCGCTGGTACACCCACCCGGTCTGGAAGCCGAGCTCTTCGGCTCGTTGAAACAGCCGGATGCCGTCGCGAAGACCCTGCTTCGCGTCATCGCCCTGGAAGGAGATGCGGGCGTTGAAGCCGAGCGTGATCCTGCCCTCTGCGCCCGTCATGCCGGCACCCCCGACGGCTCGACCAGGCTCTCGAGCAGGGAGCGCGCCGATCGTACCCCTGGCTTCTCGCCCGCGGCGGCCGCCTCGGCGAGCGCGCGCTGCACCGCTGAGCTGACCGGCGAAGGGAGGCCGAGCAGACGCGCCTGCAGCACGATCTCGCCGGTGAGGAAGTCGGCCTCGCTGCTGCTGCCGCGCACGAAGCTCTGCCAGGTGGAGAGTCCTGCAGGTCCGTCGGAGGGGTCCTTCCTGACCTGCGCCAGGGTGGGGTCGTAGCTCACCTCGGCGTAGTCGGCGAACTCGTAGCCAGCCGCACCGAGCACGTGCCGCGCCTCATCCCGGATGCGTTGGCGCACCTCGTCCAGTTCCTCCGGCGTGCCCGAGAGCACCTCGACGGGGAAGGTGGCGGCCGTGACGGCCTTCCAGGCCTTCCATCGCCGAGGGTCGTTCGTCTCGTGCACCAGCCATCCGCCCCGACGAAGATCGGCTGCGACGTCGGGAACGAGGGATGCCGCATCTGCCGCGAGCGCCGCGGAGGGGAACGGCCCGAGGATGATCTGGCCGAGCTTCGGCCCATTGCGCACCGTCACCTCCCCCGCCACGACGTGCTGTGCGGCGATGAGCGCCGCACCGCCGAGCACCGTGTCGAAGTGTCGAAGAGCCGTGCGCTCGGCGTCGAGCCCATTCTGCAGCGTGACGACCGGCAGCTCCGTGGCCGCGATCCCGCCATCCGCAACGGGATGCCGCGCCCACGCTGCGAGCGCTTCCGCAGCATCCTGACTCTTCACCGCGAGCACGAGCACGTCAGAAGAGCGCAGCTCGAGGTCGGAGGGGGATCCGACGATGGGGACATCGAGCGTTCTGGTTCGCCCCTCATGGGTGAACCGGAGCCCCTCGCGAGCGACCGCGTCGAAGGTGCGTCCCCGCGAAACGAGCACGACGGGAATGCTCGCCTCGGTGAGTCCTGCCGCGAGCGCCGCCCCCACGCCGCCCGCACCGATCACAACGTATCGCCTGCTCATGCGCCGAGCACCCTGCGGCCGGTCGCAATGAGCGCCCAGTCCTCCTGCGGCGGGTGCACCCGTGACGCAAGAGCATCGCGCAGCAGTCGTTCGAACGGCAGATGCCGCGTCAGACCGGGGTTGCCGAGCGCGGCAGACGCCGTCTGAACCGCGGTGATCACCGACCGCACGATCTGCACCTTCAGCACGTTCACCTGCGCGGCGACATCCGTCTCGCCCGCCTCGATGCGCAGGGCCGTGCCATACAGGATGGCCTCTGCCTGCGCGATCTGCGCCTCGATCTCGCCCGCAACCTGCTGGATGCGCTCGGTCGTCGCGATGGGACGACCGAGGGCAGACGGAACGCGGTCATTCGCGAAGGCGGTGAAGGCGGATCGGGCCGCACGAGCGACGCCGATGTACAGCGCGGCGTGACCGAGCCCCACCGTCGAGAGGGCACTCGACGGATCGATGTACGCACCGTCGGGCCGGCGGGGGATCTCGAGGAAGGCGTCGTGCGGCACGAGCACGTTCTCATAGACGACGTCGTTCGTGTTCGATGCTCGCAGCCCCAGGTGGTCCCATGTCTTGATCCAGGTGATGCCGGTGGCGTCCCCCGGCACGATCAGGTGACCGACGCGCGGCCGCTCGACATCAGGCTCGTCCACGACGACCCACACCAGGTGGTAGGTGAGCGCCTCGCCGCCCGTCGCGTACGCCTTGTGCCCGTTCAGCAGCCATCCGTCTTCTGTCCAGCGCGCAGTGGTGGCCGGAAGTCCGCCCCGCGAAGGCGCGCCGAGGTCGGGCTCCGCTCGCACGGCGTTCGACAGCGCTACGCCCTCGACGCTCTTGCGCAGGAAGTCTGCGTAGGTCTCGGACGGCCAGTGATCCTGCTGCGCGTTCTGGGTGTGCGCGCCGAGATTGTTGGCCACGAGCAGTGCGACGGACGCGTCGCCCTCCCCCAACGCGACGAGAATCCGATGCACGTCCCGCTCACCGAGTTCCGGTCCGCCGAAGCGCGTGCCAACGGTCGCGGTGAGCAGCCCCGCACGGTGTGCGGCCTCAAGCCCTCGCACGGGCACCTCGCCCGTGCGGTCGTACTCCGGCGCGTACTGGGCGATCTCCAAGGTCACCGCGGCGAGCGCCGCGGGCGACAGGTCTGGCGTGACGAAGGCGAGGGTGGGGTGGTCGAGCGCGGTCATCGTGCGCCCGCCAGTTCGAACTCGGGGGCGAAGGCGCCGAGGTGGGTCGCCTGCAGCGTGCCGCGCTGACCGGTCGCCTTGCGGTGCGCCAGCTCCTGCTTCACGAGCGGCAGGATGTAGCGGCCGTAGTCGACGACGTCGTTGAGGTTGTCGTACCCGCGGATCGACACGATGGAGGCGCCGAGGTCGATGTAGTCCAGGATGGCCGCGGCAACCGTCTCCGGCGTACCGACCAGCGCGGTCGATGCGCCACCGGCGTTCGTCGCAGCGGCTGTCTTCGTCCACAGAGCGCGGTCGTAGATGTCGCTCTTCGCGGCGAAGTCGAGCGCACGCTGCGAACCGACGTTCTGCGGCGCCGAGCCGACCGGATCGCGCGGCTCACGGAATGCGCTGGAGCGATACGTCTCGGCGATCACGTCGACGTAGCGGTGAGCCTTCTCCCATGCCTGCTCTTCCGTGGGAGCGATGATCGGGCGGAACGTGACCCAGAAGCGCGGGCGGTCCGCCCGGCCGGCCGCGGCGGCGATCCGGTCGATGCGATCGATCTGCGCGCGGATCTCGGAGAGCGGTTCACCCCAGAAGCTGAAGACATCGGCCAGCTCGCCTCCGATCTGGAACGCCGGGTCGGACTGTCCGCCGATCGAGATGGGAAGCGATTCACCCGAGTAGGTCGGGAAGCCGGGTCCGAAGTCGTCGAAGCGGTAGTACTCTCCGTCGTGGCTGAACGGAGCCTCCTCCGTCCACGCGCGACGCAGCAGCTGCAGGAACTCCCGCGTGCGCGCGTATCGGTCATCCTTGCTCAGGTAGTCGCCCTGCCGCGCCTGCTCCGCGTCGCTTCCCCCCGAGATGAGGTGCACGATCGTGCGCCCCCTGTTGAGCTGGTCGATCGTGGCGAGCTTCTGCGCCGCGGCGAGCGGGAAGTCCGTGTTCGGTCGCACGGCGACGATGGCCTTCAGCCTCTCGGTGATCTGGCTGAGCGCGGCGGAGATCACGAAGGAGTCGGGGCTGTTCGACCCGTAGGGGACGAGGGTGTAGTCGAACCCGGCGTCTTCGACCGCACGAGCGTAGTGCGTGAAGAAGTCCAGCTCGATTCCGCGGCCCGGCCGGGGGTCGAGCTCGGTGGTGTTGCGCGTGTTGATCGCGCTGACGAACTCGACCTCTGTCGCGGCGGTCGAGGGCAACGACGAGGTGACGCCGGAAAAGTCATCGGACATGGAAGCCTCTTTCGATACGGGGAAGACCTGGAGTGAGATTCATTGTTCGCAGGCGCTCGATTCGGTGTCCAACTCCCCGCCACGATCGATTTCAATCACGCGACGCGATGGATCGCGCAGATGCGCGTCATTCCGCGGAAGAACCCGCTCAGGGCGCACAATCGTCGGCGGCGGCACGTGTCGAAGCATTGCCGAACATGTCGTCGCGTGACGTCACAGGCACGCGGCTCACGAGACGGCGTGCAGGTATCCCTCGGTCGCGAAGAAGTCTTCGAGGGCCGCGACCGCCGTGCGCACGACGCCGCTGTCCGCGCCCCGGCGGGCCACCACGCGAACGAAGATCCGGCCGAGGTCAGGCAGGTCTGTTCGTGCGGCGAGACCTCGAGGCCCACGGCCGATGCTCGGCAGAACGGCGACTCCCAGACCCGCGCGAGCCGCGCCGATCACTCCTTCGAGGCTTCCCGATTCCGCGATCACGGCGGCCGATCGTCCGGAGGACTGGAGCGCGCGAAACGCGCGCTGGCGCATGCCGCAGGGCTCGACGTAGGCGACGAGAGGCAGCGGCTCGTCGCGAGCGGGCGACACCCAGTTCGTCGCCGCGAACCATCGCAGCGAAAGGGTCGCGATGTCGACCCCCACTGACGACTCCTCCGTGTCGAGCACCAGCGCGAGATCGATCGTGCCCTTGGAGACGGCCTCGATCATCTGCGTCGATCGATCGATCACGAATCTCACCGGGCGATCCGGATAGGCATCCTGCAGTGTGGCGAGCAGTTCGGGCAGGATCTGTTCGGCCGCGGTCTCGGCCGAACCGATGGCGATCGGCTGCCGATTGTCGACATCCAGCCGGGCGAGCGCCTCGTCGTGCACCGCGATGATGCGACGCGCCTCCTCGAGCAGATTCTCTCCCGCCGCGGTGAACTTCGCGTTGCGGCCATCCTTCTCGACCAGGGGGCGACCGATGCGCCGCTCCAGCAGTCGCACGTGCTGGCTCACGGTGGGCTGGCTCATGCGCAGGGCAGCGGCGGCACGACCGAACCCGCCGCACTCGTCGATGGCGACGAGTGTGCGCAGGTAGGTGATGTCGAGCGTTGCGGCCATCTCACGATGGTAGGAACGATGCGGGCCGCGGCGCTTGTGTTACGTCATGTCGCGTTATGCGGCGTCATCCTGGCCGTTCGGCGCGCCAGGCGGCATATGCTCGCTTGCGCCGACCCCGAAGGACACACCATGCCGAATCAGATTCTGACCACCGCTTTCGAGCTGCGCGAGGCGCTTGACGCCGGGCGATACCCCGATGGCGGCCCTGTCAGGGTGCTGGATGTGCGCTGGCGGCTCGACCGGCCAGACGGGCGACCCGAGTATCTGGATGGCCACATTCCCGGCGCGCTGTACGTCGACCTCGACGCCGAGCTGGCGCACCACGGTGAGCCAACGGACGGGCGCCATCCGCTCCCCTCCGAGGATGAGTTCCGCGAGACGGTGCACCGTTGGGGCATAGACGACGGCGACACCGTCGTCGTGTACGACGATCTGAAGAACCTCTCCAGCGCGAGGGCCTGGTGGCTGCTGCGGTACGCGGGGATCGATGATGTGCGCATACTCGACGGCTCATTCCGCGCGTGGACAGCGGCCGGATTCGACGTGGAGACGGGCGAGACCGCGCTTCCCGCACCCGGATCCGCAACGGTGACGTACGGCTCACTGCCACTGCTGCCGCTGGATGAGGTGGCGAGCTTCGCCGCGGCCGAACTGCTGCTCGACGCTCGTGCGGGTGAGCGGTATCGAGGCGAGGTCGAACCGATCGACCCCCGGGCCGGGCACATTCCCGGTGCGACGTCGGCACCAACCACCCAAAACGTCGGGGCGGACGGCCGGTTCCTCTCGACCGACGAGTTGCGCGCGCGGTTCTCCGAGCTGGGTGCCGATGCCGACCGCCCCGTGGGCGTGTACTGCGGCTCGGGCGTGACCGCCGCCCACGAAGCCGTTGCGCTGACGCTCGCCGGCTTCGCACCCACCGTCTACGCGGGCTCGTGGAGCCAGTGGTCGAACCACTTCGAGCTTCCCGTCGCCACCGGCGACGCCGCATGACGCACGCGCCGCTCGGCTTCGAGACCCGCCAGATCCATGCGGGCGAGATCGTCGATCGCGAGGCGGGCGCGCGCGTCACCCCGATCTACCAGACGGCGGGATTCGTCTTCGACAGCTTCGACGACGGCGCCGCTCGGTTCGCCGACAAGCAGGAGCGCCCCGTGTACGCGCGACTGCAGAATCCGACGAACGCGGTTGCCGAACGGCGCATCGCAGACCTCGAGGGTGGGGCAGGCGCTCTGCTGACATCCAGCGGTCAAGCCGCCATCGTCATCGCCCTGCAGGCGTTGGCGGGCACGGGCGATCGCATCCTGTCGACATCGAGTCTGTACGAGGGCACAAAGGTGCTCTTTCGAACCGAACTGACGCGTCAGGGTCTGAACTTCGATTTCCTCGATGCCGAGGCCCCCGACGAGGAGTGGCTCGCACGCGTGACCCCGCGAACGAAGGCGATCTACACGGAGTCGATTCCGAACCCGAAGAACGACATTCCCGACATCGATCGACTCGCACGCATCGCGGATGCGGCGGGCATCCCGCTCATCGTGGACAACACCGTCGCGACGCCCTACCTGCTCCGCCCCATCGAGCACGGGGCCACCATCGTCGTGCATTCGACGTCGAAGTGGCTCGGCGGGCACGGTTCGGTGATCGGCGGGGCACTCGTCGACTCCGGTCGATTCGAGTGGAATGCGCAGGCGGACAAGTACCCCCAGTTGACACAGCCGGCGGGGCCCACCGCGCCCAGCCTCACCGAAACGTTCGGAAGCCGAGCCCTGCTGCCCTTCGCGGCCGGCCTCATCAACGGCTACGGTCCGACCCTGTCGGCGCAGAGCGCCTTCCTGCTGCTGCTCGGCCTCGACACGCTGTCACTGCGTGTCGAACGGCACGTGCAGAACGCCCAGCGCGTCGCGGAGTGGCTCGCGGCGCATCCCGCCGTGGCCGGCGTCGACTACGCCGGGCTGCCGGAGAACCGGTACCACGAACGCGCCCAGCGCCTGCTCCCGAGTGGCGCGGGATCCGTGCTCGCGTTCGACGTGCGCGGCGGACGGGATGCCGCTCGCCGCGTGCTCGACTCCCTCACCCTCGTCACCCAGATGACCCACATCGGCGACGTGCGGACGCTGGCCATCCACACCGGCAGCACCATCCACGGTCGACTGACCGAGGAGGAGCGCCTCGCGATCGGGATCACGCCTGGGCTGATCCGCCTGTCGGTCGGCCTGGAAACGGTCGACGACATCATCGCCGACCTCGACCAGGCACTCGCACGCGTGTGAACCGCCGCTGAAGGAAAGCTTGTACGGGTCCTTCAACGCCTCGCGAGCGAGGTCGGACCCGGGTCGCGGCAGGGTGGACTCGAAGTTGATGATCGCACTGCCTGATCGCTCGACGGATCTCATCTCGATGTGGGCGACAAGCGCGTTCCGCGACCAGCCATGCTCGAGGGCCGACTGAGCGTACGCGAGCCTCAGCTTGGAGGTCGACAGCTTCTCCAGGAGAGCGAGCTGGTGGTACCACGGCAATTGTGCAAGAGGCGCTTGCACAATTGCTTCCGCCGATCAGGCCCGGGCGAACGCGCGCATGTATTTGAGGTTCCGCACGGAGAATCCGCCGAGATCGGGGAATGCACGGCGCAGATCATGGGCGAGCCTATCGATGACCTTCGCCCCCATCCCCGCTCAGCCTGAAGGTCGATGATGTCGCGCCCGATCTGCCAGTACAGCGCGATCATCTCGGTCTTCACGGCCAGCGCCGCGCGCTGCTGCATGGAAGCGATCCGGACTTTCAGCTCGGCGAGCCAGGGTACGTACCCCTCGGGCGGCTCAACGGAGTGCGGGAGACCTGACGCCCTGCGGACGAAACGACCACATCGGACCGCAGAACGTCAGGGCGACCGCAATCCGTCAGGTCACTGGGCGGCGACGGGGCCGAGCAGGTGCAGGAAGACCTGTTCGTCGGTGCAGGCGATCGTGCTGGGATCCTTCACGAACACCGCCATGTAGGAATGCGGCGGGTAGACGCGCCGTCCGTCGGCCGTCTCGGTCGGGCAGCCGAGAGCACCGCCGCTCGCGCCGAGTTCCACCGACGTCAGCGGAGCGGCGACCGTCGCGCCCGGGACGAGGGCCACGACCTCTGCATCGTTGTTCGCGCGATCGGCCGCCTCACCGAGCTGGGTTCCGTCACCGTTTCCGGCGACGGACACGCCGGGGTCCCCGCGAGCACACACGACGTGTCGCCCTGTTTCGTGAAGGTGACCTGGAATCCGATGCTGCCCACACCAGCGCCGCCCTCGTCCGGCACGACATCCACACTCAGGGCGTCGTCCTCGCACTGGCCTTCGGGGGCGTTCGGGTCGGTGGATGCCGTCGGCTCCGACCCGTCGGTCGGTGTGGCCGAGTCGCTTCGCGCAGAGGTCCCCGACGGCTGCTCGCTCGGTGCCTCGCTTGATGATGGTGTGTCCGATGCGACGGGCGGAGGCGCCTGGGTGGATAGAGCGGCGGACGTGTCGTCGCCAGAACCGCAGGCCGCAAGCGCAACGGCGAGGCCCGCAATCACCGGGAGGGCAAGGATGAGTCGTGAACGCATGTTCTTCTTCGACCCCACATCTTGGGTTCGACGATCCGGGCGGCACCCGCAGGTTCAATCGACGTGATTCACGGGAAGGACGCTGCCCTGGTAGGTCTCGGTGATCCAGTCGGCGACCTGCTGGCTCTCGAGTGCCTCCGACAGCGCGACGACGCGCTTATCGTCGGCGAGCGCCGTCGGCACGACGAGCACATTGATGTAGGGGTTGCCGTTCTGAGAGTCCTCGAGCACGAGCGCATCCTCGGATGGCACCAGGTCGACACCCAGCGCGGCGTTGCCCTGCAGCACGGCCGCATCGACATCCTGCAGCTGCCTGGCGAGTTGGGTGTTGTCCGAGACCTTAAGCAGCTGGATGTTCTTGGGGTTCGACGTGATGTTGTCCTCGGTGATGAGCAGGTCGTCGCCCGAGAGCTCACCGCCGTCGTACGAGCGGTCCAGCTCGATGAGTCCCGCGCTCTGGAGCAGGAACAGGCCGCGCGCGAAATTGGTGACGTTGTCGGGGATGCCGATGGTGGCGTCATCCGGGATGTCATCGATCGAGTCGTATTTCGCCGAATACAGCCCCTGCGGCTCAATATGCACCTTGGCCGCCACCTGCAGATCGGTGATGCCGCGCTCGGCGGTGTCGGTCTCGAAGAACGGGATGTGGTCGATGTAGGTGGCGTCGACGTCACCGTTCTCGACGGTCTCGTTCTCGTTCACGTTGTAATCGGCGAGTGTGATGTCGAGCGTGACGTCGTCGGACAGCAGCCCCTCATCGATGATGTACTGCAATATCTCGGAGTGCGGACGGTTGTCACTCCAGATGCGCAGCGGCTGGTCTTCGCTTGTCCATTTTCCGTTCGCGTCCGATCCGGATGCCCCGCCGGAGCAGGCGGCGAGCGTCACGAGGGCTCCGGTGAGAGCGAGTGCGGTCAGTGTGCGGGCAAGGTGTCGTTTCATGATGTTCCTCTGGGTGGGTGGATGGGTCAGCGTTTGTGTGCGCGGCGGCGCAACCACACGTCGCCCGCGATCTGGATGGCCTGCACGATGATGACGAGCACGAGCACGGTGATCCACATCAGCGCGTCGTCATAGCGCTGGTAGCCGTATTTGATCGCGAAGTCGCCGAGGCCGCCTGCGCCGATCGTTCCCGCAAGCGCCACATTGCCGACGGTGGCGATCAGCGTCAGGGTCGACCCTGCGATGAGCGCACTCGCCGACTCGGGCAGCAGCACACGGAAGACGAGCTGGCCGGTGGATGCGCCCATCGCCTCAACGGCGTCCAGGCGACCGGCATCCACCTCGTGCAGCGCGTTATCGACGACGCGCGCGAAGAAGCCGAGAGTGGCGATCGTCAGCGGCACGAGCGCCGCCGTCGGTCCGAGCGCTGTGCCCGCCACGAGCCGCGTAAAAGGGATGATCGCGATGAGCAGCACGACGAACGGCAGCGACCGCACGATGTTCACGAGAGTGCTGAAGACGTGATGGAAGACCACGATGACCGTGCGTGATGCCCCGCGCAGGCGCTCCGCGAAGAGCGAGGATGGCGCGGTGAGGAAGAGGAAGAGCCCGAGCGCGGTGCCGAAGACGAGCGTCAGCGCGAACGTCGCCGCCACCATGTAGAGCGTCTCGAGCGTGGCCTGCCACAGTAGCTGCCACGGGGTGCTGGCGGTCATGCGGCGTACTCCACCGTCACGAGATCGGGCACTCGTCGACGTTCCAGCGCCTCAACGGCACGGGCATCGGGAAGGTCGAGCTCGAACCGCGACAGGTGCTCGCCGACCACCGTGTACACCGCGCCCGACCGCACGAGGTAATCGGCGTCGCGGCCGAGCGACGCGAGAAAGCCATCCGAGTTCTGCTCGCCGTGCAGGGTGACGAGCGCACGACGCCCGACGATGGGGGCGTCCGAAAAGAAACGGGGCAGCAGGCTGCGGCCGAGCGCCGACTGCGGGTCGCTCACGAGGTCGATCACCCGCCCCTCCTCGACCAGGCGCCCCGCCTCGAACGATGCGACGCGCTCGGTGCGCTTGCGCAGAATCTCCAGCTCGTGCGTGATGAGCACCACCGACACCCCCAGCTCTCGGTTCACCTGCGTGAGAAGGTCGAGGATCTGCTCGGTGGTCTCGCCATCCAAGGCACTCGTCGCCTCGTCGGAGAGCAGCACGGTCGGCTCGGCCGCGAGCGCTCGGGCGATGCCCACGCGCTGTTTCTGCCCGCCGGAGAGCTGCGACGGATAGTTGCCCGCGCGGTCGGCAAGACCCACCAGGTCAAGCAGCTCGGCGGCGCGTGCGCGGCCCTTCTCGCGGGGAACGCCAGCGAACTCCAGCGGCAGCGCGACATTCTGCAGCGCGGTGCGCCCGTGCAGCAGATTGAACTGCTGAAACACGATACCGATGCGTCGCCTGCGCTCGCGCAGCGCACGCCTGCCGAGGCGGAACAGGTCATCTCCCTCGATTTCAACGCTTCCGCTGTCCGGCCGCTGCAGCGCCGTGATCACCCGGAACAACGTCGACTTGCCCGCACCGCTGCGCCCGGCGATGCCGAAGATCGTGCCGGCGGGGATGGTCAGCGAGACATCATCGAGGGCGGTGATGATGCGCCCGCCCTGACGGAAGGTCTTCGTGACGTTTCGAATCTGAAGCATGCCGCCGAGCGTAGAAGCAGGCCGGATGGCAGCGCGAGCGGGGCGTCACGAGGCGACTCCGCGCGTCACGCGACTACACATTCCGTCATCCCTGGCGTAACAATCGAGCGCCGTGAGTGCGAAAACGCAAGGATGGTGAGGGCCGCGATCATCGCGTGCACGAGAGCCGAGGTGGAATGTCATCACACGCCGGAGCGGCCGCGCTTGCCGTATCGACCGCGGAGGGCCTTCGGGTGCTGCAGGATGGCGACCATCCGCTCGCCGCCTGGCTCGAGGCGGTCGACGTCGTCATCGTGGGGCTGCCGGACGAAGCGCCGTCGGCCGATGCGTCCGTCATCGCGTCGGCGCTGGCGACCAGGTTCCCTCGCGCCCGCTGGCTGGTGACGGCGAGCCTCGCCCGCGACTTCCCCTACAACCTCGCCCGACGCATCGCGTCGCTCGGCGAGCTGACCCGCGCCCGTGCCGGCGTCGCGCTGCGGCCATCCGCCACCGTGCTGCCGACGGCACGCGGCGCGTCACCGGGCGAACTCGCTCGAGACGGGGTGCAGGTGCTGCGCGCGCTGTGGCAGACCTGGCCCGTGTCATCGGTCGTGGCCGACCGGGAGCGGCGGCTGTTCGTCGAGTCGAGCGAGATCCGCGTAGCCGACCACGACGGGCTGTGGCAGGCGCGGGGTCCGCTGCAGGTGCCCGTCGCCGAGGCTCCGCCCGTCGCCTCGTGGGCGAGCGACATCGGTGCCGACCTCGCCCTGCCCGCCTTCGACGCCTCGCACCGTCTCGGGCTGCTCGGCGCGGATGCCGGGCCCCTCGCGGTGTTCGACCCCGCCGAGATCCCCGCGGCGATCGGTGCGCTGATCGACGACGGCTGGCGCAAGCACGACGACGCGCTGGCGCTGCGGGAGGTGCTGGGCCTCGGTGCGGCGGAGCCCGTGCTGACCGCGAGCGCACCCGCGTTCGCGCGAAGGGAGATCATCCTGTGACGACGCCCATCGCGGCCCCCAGCTCGCAGGGCCTCCTCTCCTCGACCTCCGCCGTCCCCGGTCGTGCGCCAGGTGCACGCGATCAGATGGTGCTCGGCGTCAACGTGCTCGGCCTCGGCCAGCGTCCCGCCGCCTGGCAGTCGCCCGACCTGAACGCCACGAGCTTCATCGACCGCGACTACTGGGTGCGCGTTGCGCAGGAGGCCGAGCGCGGGGCGTTCGATGCGCTGTTCCTCGCCGACACTCCCGCCCTCGACGATCCGGCGGCACGACCATCCGGCGCTCTGGAGCCGAGCGTGCTGCTGGCCGCGGTCGCCGCCGCGACCACCCGCATCGGCCTGGTCGGCACTCTCACCTCGACCTACAACGATCCGGTCGACCTTGCCGCGCGCGTGCTCACGCTCGATCTGGCGTCGGGCGGGCGGGCGGGATGGAACGTGGTGACGACCGCGTCGCCCCACGTCGGCGCGAATTTCGGCGTGACGGATGGCCTCGATCGCGACTCGCGCTACGCCCGGGCGGAGGAGTTCGTCGCCTTCGTGACGCGGCTGTGGGAGTCGACCAGAGAGGTGCCGGTTCCCGCCGCGTTCGGCGGAGGGTCGGCCCGCCTCGATCTGCCGCTCGCGCCATCCGGCCGCCCGACGCTCGTGCAGGCCGGCGGCTCACCCGCTGGGCGTGCGCTCGCCGCACGCCGCGCCGACGCCGTGTTCACGGCCGAGATGACGCTCGATGCGGCTCTTGAGCACTACGCCACCGTGAAGCGGCTGGCAGCCACGGCAGGTCGCGACCCGAATGAGGTGACGGTGCTGCCCGGCTTCGCGCTCGTGATCGGCAGCACGCACGAGGAGGCCGTGCGGCTCTATGACGAGTGGGAGGCGCTCGGGCCACCGGACTATTCGCTGCGGCGCCTGTCGGGCATGCTCGGCATCGACGCGACCGACATCGATCTCGACGAGCCGCTGCCCGATTGGGTCACCGAAGTGCCGGAAGATCAGGCGGGGTTCGCATCATCGCTGTCGTTCCGCTCGACGACCGTGCGCTTCGCCCGCGCACACGGCCTCACGGTGCGCGAGCTGCTGCGTCAGTACGGCGGCTACGGCCATCCGATCATCGTCGGCACGCCGGAAGACGTCGCAGACACGCTCGAGACCTGGTTCCGAGCGGGCGCGGCCGACGGATTCAACCTCATGCCGCCGGTGTTCCCCAGTGGACTCACGACGCTCATCGACGAGGTGCTGCCCCTGTTGCGCGCACGCGGGCTGTTCCGCCACGAGTACGAGGACGCGACCCTGCGAGGCCGACTGGCGCGGCGAAAGGCGGCCGCCAGGTGAGCAGCGTCGAGGAAGAGTTCCGGCGCCTCGCCGAACGATTCCGCCCGCTGTTCGCGCAGATCGCGGATGGCGAATCCGAGCGCGAGCGAGGGGGCATCCCGCCCCGCGAGCAGCTGCAGCTGCTCATCGATGCGGGGTTCGCGGGGTTGCGCGTGCCTCGCGACCTGGGCGGCGAGGGGGCAAGACTCTCGACCGTGCTGCGACTGATCTCTGAGCTCGCGGTCGCCGACGTGAACCTCGCCCACATCTGGCGCAACCACGTGTCGTTCCTCGAGGATCGACTGGCGGGGCGTGACGATCCTCGTTCGGATGAGTGGCTGCGCCGCCTCGGCCGCGGCGAGATCATCGGCGGCGGCTGGAGTGAGCCTGGCACCGGCACCCCTGGCATCTCGACGCACTTGGTTGCGACCGAGGGCGGATGGCTCCTGAGCGGCGTGAAGTATTACACCACCGGCAGCATCTATGCAGACTGGGCAACGGTGCTCGCTCTCGAACCCGACGGCACGCAGGTTGTGGCGCTCGTCAACACCTCCGCGCCCGGCGTGACGATCGGCGATGACTGGGACGGCTTCGGCCAGCGCCTCACCGGAAGCGGTTCGGTCACTTACGAGAACGTGCATGTTCCGACCGAGAATGTCTTCCGTTACGAGGCGCGCTACGTCTACCAGCTGCAGTTCTATCAGTCGACACTCAACGCGCTGCTCGTCGGCATCGCGAACGCCCTGGTTCGGGATGGTGCGGCCGCCCTCCGTGCTCGGGGGCGCAGCCATCCGAACGCGCTTTCGCCTGCACCCGCCGACGACCCCGAGCTGCTGGAGGTGCTCGGCCGCGTCTCGGCACATGCGTGGGCTGCGGAGTCGGCGTTTCTCGCCTCGCTGGACGCGCTCGACGCCGACCTGGAGTCATCCGACGATGACTGGTCGGCGAGCCGTCTGGCCACCTACCGCACCCAGCTCGTGGTCACGCAGAACGTGCTCGACGCGGCATCCGCGGTGTTCGACGCACTCGGCTCGTCGGGAACGAGTGCTTCCTTCGCCCTCGACCGGCACTGGCGCAACGCACGCACGATCGCCTCGCACAACCCGCGCGTCTATGTGGCACGCATCGTCGGCGACGCCGCCGTCAACGGGCGCCTGCCGTAGCGCCCCGCACATTCAGGAGGCCGGCACGCGCCGAGGTGCAGTGCGAAAGGCACGGTTTCGATGAGCAATCCGTGCGCAAACCACTGCACGTGAGGTGTTGTGGCGGCATTGGGGCGCGTGCGTCGGAGCGTGCCGACGACACAGATGATGCCTGCGGAGGTGCCGTAGGTATCGCACGGCTTCGACGGCCAAAGGGTGCGCGGGGCGCTGCACCTCGGTGGCTTACGTCGGAGATCTCCTACTGACGCGTTTTCTCCTACTGAACGGAGACCTTGGCGGGGGCTGGATGCGAAGAGGTCGCGGGGATCGAGGCGCAGTGCATAGAGAACGGTTTCGATACTTAAAGCGTGCGCAACTCACTGCACGTGAGTGGCTTACATCGGAGATCTGGCGAAAGTAGGAGGTTTCACGCCGGAGATCTCCTACTCACGCCTTTTCTCCTACTGAACCTCGTCCTTGGTGGCGGGCGTCATGCCGCGGCAGGCACCCCCGCCTCGGCGGTCAGCAGCGCACCGAGGTAGCGGGCGATCTCGCCCGGCCCGGAGAGTGCGGCTGACGCCTCGACATCGGGGTTGTAGTTGGTGTTGGTGTTCACGTCGTAGGTGACGGTGCGGCCATCCAGGGTCTCGACGAACTCGATGCCCGCGATGCGGATGCCGTTCTCGCGCAGGAACTGCCGATACTGACCGATCAGCGGCGAGTCGCGGGTGACCTCGTTCCGCAGCTGGAACAGCGGCGGCGCAGGGGTGCCGTCTGCGCCGTCGACCGCGCACGCCTCGGCCGGGCACAGCTCGAAACTGCCGGCGGAGGTGTCCACGCGCACGGCGTAGACGAGCTCGCCCGCGACGAATTCGGCGCGCGTGATGAAGGGCGCCGCCGCCCAGAGGTATTCCTGCAGCAGCGTGATGCCGTCGGGCGACGGCTCGAAGTCGGGGCCGGCGACCCACGCGGCGAAGTCGTCGTGGCTGTCCCAACGGCGCACGCCCAGGCCCTTTCCGCCCTGGTTGTGCTTGCTGATGAACGGCGCGTCGAAGGCTCGTGCCTTCTCGGCGAGCCCCGCCCGTCCGAAGACCGCGCTCGTGCGGGGCACATCGATGCCGACGGCGCGCAGGGCGGCGTGCTGGGCGACCTTGCTCACCTCCAACTCCAGCACGTTCGAGCCGCCGACCACCGTGCGGCCCCACGATTCCAGCCACCGCAGCACGGAACGGCCGTACTCCTTCGATTCGGCGTGATCGCGGGTGTGAGCGGATGCCGACAGGCGCGACCAGAAGACGCCCTGCGGCGGCTCTGAATCGAGGTCGATCGACCCGTCGGTCAGCAGCCACTGCTCGGCAGGCACGCCCGCCGCCTCGAAAGCGGCGCGGAACGGCGGGAACCATTCCGCGTTCTCGTGGATCACGTACACCTGCGGCTCGGAGGTCATGTCGCCACGGTATCCCGATCCCTGCGCCCGCTGCTCCCACATAACGTCACATGACGCTCGGAGGGCTTCCGCCGCCGACGCGTCACTCCCGGGAGCCGCCGGGCTACACCAGGTCGTGGCGCACGATGACGGCGTCGCGCGCGGGGCCGACGCCGATCACCGAGATGCGGGTGCCGCTCATCCTCTCCAGTGCCAGCACGTAGTCCTGCGCGTTCTGCGGCAGCTCCTCGAAGGTGCGGGCGGTGGAGATGTCCTCTGACCAACCGGGGAAGTTCTGCAGGATGGGCGTCGCGTGGTGGAAGTCGGTCTGGTTCACCGGAATGTCGTCGAAGCGCACGCCATCGACGTCGTAGGCGACGCACACCGGAATCTGCTCGAGCCCCGTCAGGATGTCGAGCTTGGTGAGCACGAGGTCGGTGATGCCGTTGATGCGAGTGGCGTACTTCGTGATGAGCGCGTCGTACCAGCCCACGCGGCGTGGGCGACCCGTCGTCGTGCCGAACTCGGCGCCGGCCGTGCGCAGCCACTCGCCCTGCTCGTCCTCGAGCTCGGTCGGGAAAGGGCCTGAGCCCACACGCGTGGTGTAGGCCTTGACGATGCCGACGATGCGGTCGAGTCGCCCTGGCCCCACGCCCGAGCCTGTGGCCGCCCCGCCCGCCGTCGCCGACGATGAGGTGACGAACGGGTACGTACCGTGGTCGACATCCAGCATGGTCGCCTGCCCGCCCTCGAACACCACGACTTCGCCACGATCAATCGCCTCCTTCAGCAGCAGTGAGGTGTCGGTGACCATCGGGCGCACCCGATC
>JASGDS010000072.1:0-11274 GCA_047607025.1 Microbacterium sp. | reverse complement strand
GCAGAAAGAACAAGCGGTCGCCGAGCTTCAGAAGAACTTCGAAGACTCGACTGCCGTTGTGCTGACTGAGTACCGCGGTCTGACGGTTGGTGAGCTCAAAGAGCTCCGCAACAGCATCCGTCAAGACGCGGAATACGCCGTGGTGAAGAACACGCTCACCAAGATCGCGGCCAACAAGGCCGGGATCTCGTCGCTGGACGACGACCTCAAGGGTCCGTCGGCCATCGCGTTCGTGCACGGCGACCCGGTCGCCGTCGCGAAGGGTCTGCGTGCCTTCGCCAAGGCACACCCTCTTCTCGTGATCAAGGGCGGCTTCTTCGACGGAAACCCCCTGAGCGCGGAGGAGGTAGGCAAGCTCGCCGACCTGGAGAGCCGTGAAGTCCTGCTGGCGAAGCTCGCCGGCGCGATGAAGGCCTCGCTGACCAAGGCGGCATATCTCTTCAACGCCCCGCTGTCGAAGGCCGTTCGCACGGTCGACGCGCTGCGTGAGAAGCAGGAGTCCGCGGCCTGACCCGGGCCCCGGCACAGCACGACAGGTCATTGAGTAGGCCGCGAAGCGGCCGTATCGAAACACAAGGAGAAGAAATGGCAAAGCTCAGCACTGAGGAGCTGCTCGACGCGTTCAAGGAGCTCACGCTGATCGAGCTCAGCGAGTTCGTCAAGGCGTTCGAGGAGACCTTCGACGTCACCGCCGCCGCGCCCGTCGCGGTTGCCGCTGCCGGCGCCCCCGCCGGCGGTGCGCCCGCCGAGGAGGTCGAGGAGAAGGACTCGTTCGACGTCATCCTCGACGCCGCCGGCGACAAGAAGATCCAGGTCATCAAGGTCGTCCGCGAGCTCACCTCGCTCGGCCTCGGCGAGGCCAAGGCCGTCGTCGACGGTGCCCCCAAGGCTGTGCTCGAGGGCGCGACCAAGGAAGCCGCCGAGAAGGCCAAGGAGGCCCTCGAGGGCGCCGGCGCTTCGGTGACCCTCAAGTAAGACCCGCGACCGCGTCGCGCGAAGCCCCCGAGTGGATCGATCCACTCGGGGGCTTCGTCGTGTTACGCAAATGCAATCGTGTTCACTCCATGGGCTTGCCGATCGCCCCCACCCCGTGACTAGAGTCGAGGGTGATCTCTCTATACAGCAGATAGGAGCAGACGATGAAGACTGCAACACGAAAGCGTGTTCTGATGACGGTCGCGGCGCTCGGCGTCGCAGGCCTCACCCTCGCCGGATGTTCGTCCGACGGTGGCGACACGGGCAGCAGCACCGAGCCGAGCGATGACTCCGGCACCACGAGCGGCGACCAGTTCAAGGGCCAGACGCTCAACGTCGTCGCGGCCTGGTCGGGCGGCGAGCAGGAGAACTTCGAGAAGGTGCTCGACGAGTTCGAGGCCGAGACCGGTGCCACCGTCAACTACACCAGCTTCGGCGACAACGGCCCGACCTTCATCCAGACCGCCCTCGAGGGCGGCACCCCGCCGAACATCGCCATCACCGGCCAGCCCGCGCTCATGCAGAGCCTCGCCGCGAGCGGCGACATCAAGCCGCTCAGCGACACGGTCGCCTCGACGGTCGCCGCGAACTACTCGCAGAGCTGGATCGACCTCGGCAGTGTCGACGGCACCCAGTACGGCGTCTGGTTCAAGGCGGCGAACAAGTCGACCGTCTGGTACAACGCCGACATCTACGACGAGGCCGGCGCATCGGTGCCCGAGACGTGGGACGACTTCCTCGACCAGCTGCAGATCGTCAGCGACGCGGGCTACGCCGGTGTCTCGATCGGCGCCGATGTCGGATGGCCGCTGACTGACTGGTTCGAGAACGTCTACCTGCGCGTGGCGGGCGCAGACAAGTACGACCAGCTCACGAACCACGAGATCGCCTGGACCGACGATTCGGTGAAGGAGACCCTCAAGGTTCTCGCCTCGCTCTGGGGCACCGACCTCGTCGAGTCGGGCGGCGATCAGCGCGACTACGCGACGAGCGTCACCGAGGTGTTCGGCGCCGACCCCAAGGCGGGCACGGTGTACGAGGGTGACTTCGTGGCGGGCAACATCACCGAGGATGGCAACTCCACGGTCGGTGACAACGCCCTGTTCTACAACTTCCCGTCGGTGAACGACTCGGCTCCCGCCGTGGTCGGCGGCGGCGATGTCGCGGTGCAGTTCGACGACGACGAGGCGACGGACGCGCTGATGAACTTCCTCGCGAGCCCCGAGTCGGCCGAGGTCTGGGTGCCGAACGGCGGCCTGACCTCGCCGAACAACGCGGTCGACACCTCGCTCTACCCCGACGACACCTCGCGCCAGATCGCCGAGGCGCTGACGGGTGCCGAGACGTTCCGCTTCGACATGAGCGACCTCACGCCATCCGCCTTCGGCGGCACGACGGGGCAGGGCTTCTGGCAGGAGATGATCAACTTCTACATGGACCCGACCGACATCGACGGCACCGCCCAGGCCCTGGAAGACGCGGCCGTGGCGGCCTACTGATCGCGAGGCACTCCACGTGACCTCGATCACCGCCGACGCCCGGCCGATGCCTCCCGCGTCGACCGGGCGTCGGCGTGCACCGCACGCGAAGACCGGATGGCGCCGGTTCGGCGTGCTCGCCGCGTTCCTCGGGCCCGCGCTCGTCGTGCTCGGCGCGCTCGTCGTCTATCCGATCGTCTACACCGTCATCCGATCGTTCTACGGGGCGGATGGCGCCACCTTCGTCGGCGGTAGCAACTACGTGAAGATGTTCACGAGCGGCTCGACTCTGACGGCGATCAAGAACAACGTCATCTGGGTGATCGTGGCCCCTGCCGCGTGCACCATCCTCGGCCTCATGTTCGCGGTGCTGCTCGAGAGGCTGAAGTGGAAGACGGCGTTCCGCCTCATCATCTTCATGCCGATGGCCATCTCGATGCTGGCCGCGGGCGTCATCTTCCGTGGCATGTTCCAGGAGAACCCCGACCTCGGCGTCGTGAACGCCGCGGTCGTCGGGGTGAAGGAGGCGTTCTCCGACGCCGCCACCTATCCAGGTGCGAAACCGCGCGACGACTTCGCCGTGCTCGCCGACGACGGCTCGGTCCTCGTCGACCATGAGGTGATGGCGGGCTCGATCGCCGACTTCCCGCTCGTCGGCATCAAGCAGGACGAGGTGCCGGAGAGCGCGGTGCAGGCGGTCGCGGCCGACCAGCCATCCGACACCGAGATCGCGGGCACCGTGTTCCTCGACGTGATTCGAGGCGGAGGCGGAACGCAGGGCGAGATCGACGACGGCAAGAAGGGTCTGCCGGGGGTGACCGTGCAGGCGGTGGATGGCGATGGCGCCGTCGTGGGGTCCGCCACCACCGACGATGACGGCACATACTTGATCGAGGACGTGGACGTCGGCGCCGGGTACACACTCGCGCTGCCGCCCTCCAACTTCACGGAGGGTGCCTCAGGCATCTCCTGGCTCGGGGCATCCCTCATCAACGCCGTCGTCATCCTCGCCTACATCTGGATCTGGGCGGGTTTCGCGATGGTCATGATCGCGTCCGGCCTCTCGGCCATGGACCGGTCGCTGCAGGAGGCGGCACGCACGGACGGTGCGAGCGAGTGGAAGGTGTTCACCCGCATCACCGCGCCGCTGCTCTCGCCCGTGCTGATCGTGGTGTTCGTCACACTGCTCATCAACGTGCTGAAGATCTTCGACCTGGTCTACGTCATCCCGCCCGGCTCGTCGAAACCCGCGGCCAACGTGATCGCGGTGGAGATGTGGACGGTCTCGTTCGGCGGCGGAAACGACATGGGGCTGGGCTCTGCCCTGGCCATCCTGCTGCTGGTTCTCGTGCTGCCGTCGATGATCGTGAACGTGCGTCGATTCCGTGAGGAGCGCCGCTCATGATGACCAGCGCGGCCTCGCTCGGGATGGTCGCGGGCAAGCGCACGCTCGCGCAGCGCGTCGTGTCGAAGCTCGGCACGACCGTCGTCAACGTCGTGCTGGCGATCGTCGCGATCTTCTGGCTCGTGCCCTCCGTCGGCCTGTTCCTCACCTCGCTGCGCTCATCCGGCGACAACGCGTCGAGCGGATGGTGGACGATCTTCACCGCGCCGGCGCAGCTGACGATCGAGAACTACTCCAAGCTGCTGCAGAACGACGCCATCACGGGGTCGATCTGGAACACCATCGTCATCACCGTGCCCGCGACCCTGCTCGTCGTGATTCTCGGGTCGATGGCGGGATACGCATTCGCCTGGATGGACTTTCCCGGGCGCGACTGGCTGCTCATCGTCGTGGTCGTTCTGCTGGCGGTGCCGCTGCAGGTCGCGATCATCCCGCTCGCGCGCCTCTTCGGCGCGATCGGCATCTTCGGCAGCGTCGTCGGGGTCATCCTGTTCCACACGGCGTTCGGCCTGCCGTTCGCGATCTTCCTGCTGCGCAACTTCTTCACGCAGATTCCCGGCGAGCTGATCGAGGCGGCCCGCATCGACGGCGCGGGGGAGTGGCGCATCTTCTTCACCGTGATGATGCCGCTCGCGATGCCGTCGATCGCCTCGCTCGCGATCTTCCAGTTCCTGTGGACGTGGAACGACATGCTCGTCGCCCTGATCTTCACGAACTCGGGCTCGCAGCCGCTGACCGTGGCCATCCAGTCGCAGCTTCGTCAGTACGGGTCGAACATCGACGTGCTCTCTGCGGGCGCGTTCCTGTCGATGATCGTGCCGCTGATCGTGTTCTTCGCCTTCCAGCGCTACTTCGTGCAGGCGATGCTCGCCGGCTCCCAGAAGTAGCGCTCAGACGTGGGCGTTGAGTGAGGAGCGCGCGTTGAGCGTGTCCGGGTGGAAGCCGGCGGCCTTCTTGTAGTCGGCGGCGATCTGCTCCAGCTCCTCCTGCGGGATGACGTCGGTGACGTTGTCGAAGCCCTCTGGCGCGCGCTCGTAGGCGAGCACCATGACGCGCTCGGGGCCCGTGGCCCGGGTCATCTCCAGCAGCTTCGCCGTGGCCGGGCGGCGGTCGGCGTCGTAGGCGGCGAGCGCCTGCTCGACCGTCGGCTCGGTCGCGAGCCGGAACGCGAGCGTGCGGGCATCCAGGATGGCCTGCGACCCGCCGTTCGAGCCGTTGGGGTACATGGCGTGGGCGGCATCACCCAGCAGGGTGGTTCTGCCGAACGACCACTGCGGCAGCGCGTTGCGGTCGACCATGGGGTACTCGAGGATCTCCTCGGCGTTCGCGATCGCGGCGGGGATGTCGAGCCAGTCGTAGGTCCAGTTCTGGAACAGGTCGACGATCGGCTGCGGGTCGACCGAACGGTTCCAGTCGACATCAGGTGACCCGGCGCCTCGGCGCTCGGCGATGAAGTTGACCCGCATCGTGCCATCCTCACGCGCCTCTTCGAGCGGGTAGGCGACGAACTTCTGGTCGCCATCACCGGCCATGATCATGGTGTGGCCGTCGAGGTAGGCGGGGATGACGGCGGTGCCGCGCCAGAGGGTGAGGCCGCTCCAGACGGGCTCGCCGTCGTCGGGGTAGCGCAGCGCGCGCAGGGCCGAGTGGATGCCGTCGGCGCCGATGATGACGTCGCCCGCCACCTGTACCTGGCCATCCGCGGTCTCGAAGGTCGCCACATCCTCGGTCTCGCCGCTCTCGATGCCGGTGAGCCGGTGGCCGAGGTGCACGATGTCGCCGAGGCGCTCTGTGACGGCGTCGAGCAGCAGCAGCTGGAGCCGGCCGCGGTGCACCGACTGCTGCGGCCACTGGTAGCCGGCGGCGAGCCCCCGCGGCTCCGACCAGATGGGCTGGCCGTGACGGTTGTAGTAGGCGAGGGTCGTGGGCGCGACGCCGAGGTCGGCGATGCGGTCGGCCAGTCCCAGTTCGGTGAGCTCGCGGATGGCGTGGGGCAGCAGGTTGAGGCCCACGCCGAGGCCGCGGATCTCGCTCGTGCGCTCGTAGATCTGGATGTCGCGGAAGCCGGCGGCCTCCAGGCTGAGGGCGGTGGCGAGGCCGCCGATGCCGGCGCCGGCGATGATGATGCGCATGCGATGACTCCTGTGTCCTAGCGTAGTACAACACTGTTGTATAACTGAGCTTTACACACTGTGCCTCGGATGTCCACTCGACAGATGCAGGAGCCACAGACACTTGCAGGAGGATTTCGGCCGAATCCTCCTGCAAGTGTCTGTGGCTCCTGCATCTGACGGCGTCAGCGGCGGGTGAGGAGCGCCAGATGCAGGGCGGTCTGGGTCTCACCGTCGTCGAGGTCGACGCCCAGCAGATCCTGGATGAGGGTGAGTCGCTGGTAGAACACCGAACGCGACAGGTGCGAGGCGGTCGCGGCCGCCGTGCGATTTGCGGGGTGCGCGAGGAACGCCGCAAGCACCTGCAGCAAGTCGCCGCCGTGTGTGACGAGAGGGGTGAGCATCCGCTCGCCGTGCGCCTGCAGTCGGTGGTCATCGCCCAGTTGGGCCACCAGGTGCGCGAGCGGATGGTCGTGCGTGCGCCGGATGGCCGGGCCGGGCGTGCGTGAGAGATCCTCTGCCTCGCGCAACGAGGAAAGGGCATCAGGCAGCTCGGCCGCCGACGGGCCGATGACGAGTGACGTGGCGCCGGTGTCGGCGAGGAGCGCGCGGGCGGCAGCGTCGCCGATCTCGCCCCCACGGGGGAGCGAGAGCAGCACGCGGCTGTCCGCGACGAGCGCCCTGGCGCCGATGCCGCGTGCCCAGGCATCGAGATCGATGGGGGCGGCGCCCGATGCCCAGAGGCCGATGAGCGTTCGACCCGCGATGGGGAGGCCCGCCGCCTCCACCCTGGTCGTCGCCGATGCCGCTGTGCGGAACCGCTGCGTGGTGAGATCGTCCAGCAGCCTCGCCCCGCGGAGGTGCGCCCACTCCGCGCCATCCGGGTCGGCGAGGCGGCCAAGCGCGAGCGCGATGGCGCCCTGCTCGAGCACGGCGACCCGACCGGCAGGATGGCTGGGGCCTTCGAACGCGACGACGTGCCCCCAGCGGGTGCCGCGCGCCTCGACAGGCACCTGGAGATGTTCGCGCGAGCGCCGCTGCCATCCCGCCAGCAGTCGAGGATCGGAGACGGAGGCGAACACCACGTCGTGCGCGAGGTTCTCGAGCACGACGCCGGTGCCGAGGGTGAGGGAGAGCTGCTGCACGATGTAGTCGGCGGGGGTGCCGCGCAGCGCGAGGCTTGTGAACAGGGCGCGCACGTCGTCCCTCGCGCGCAGGGCGTCGAGCTGCTCGGAGATGATCCGCCTGTGCACCGCCTCGGTGACGGCGACGAAGCGTACCTCCCGGTGCAGGGCGATCAGTGCCAGCTCGTGTGCGCGCGCCGTGTCGATGACGACCTGCGGCACGCGCGAGAACCGGGTGCCGAGCTCGAGCACGAGCCCGGCGAGCCCCGCGCGTGACAGCTCGGTGATGAATGCGGCCATGTCGCTCTCGCTGTCGGGCCATCCGCCGCCTGTCGACAGCAGCAGTTCGCCGCCCTCGAGCAGCCGGGCCGTGCTCGTCGTGTCGGAGACGTGCACCCAGCGCACGCGGGCGGTCAGGGCATCGTCGCCGACGAGGATCTCGGGATCTCCGGCTGCCACGACATCGAGATCCAGCACCTCGGCGACGGTGGGAAGGCTCGAATGCACGCTCGGACGATATGTGCGACTCGGCGTGGATTCCTGACGTTCCGGCACCTGACACGCTCCCAAGAGTCTGTAAAACTGGCCAGAGACCAGCATAGTCGCGCCCGGTCGATCTGTCCGGGCCAACCCAAGGAGCACCATGAGCCTCATTCGACACCACATCAACGGCGCACCGGCGGGCGACGCCGAGCGCACGGGTACCGTCTACAACCCGGCCACAGGCGAGGCGCAGCACGAGGTCGCCTTCGCGACGACCGACGAGACGAACGAGGCCATCGCCGCGGCCAAGGCCGCGCTGCCCGCCTGGCGCGCGACCAGCCTCACCAAGCGTGCCGACGTCTTCTTCAAGCTGCGTGCGTTGCTCGACGAGCGGCGCGACGAGCTCGCCGCGATCATCACGAGCGAGCACGGCAAGGTGCTCTCGGATGCCGCGGGCGAGATCGCGCGCGGCCTCGAGAACGTCGAGTTCGCGGCCGGCATCGTGCACCACCTCAAGGGGGAGCGCGCCGAGCAGGTCTCGCGCGGCGTCGACGTGCACTCGTCGAAGCAGCCGGTCGGCGTCGTCGCCGCCATCACCCCCTTCAACTTCCCGCTCATGGTGCCGATCTGGATGACGGCATCCGCCATCGCGTGCGGAAACACGGTCGTGCTCAAGCCCAGCGAGAAGGACCCGTCCGCGTCGCTCGCGCTCGCGGCGCTCTACGAGGAGGCGGGGCTGCCCGCCGGCGTCATCAACGTCGTGCAGGGCGACAAGGTGGCGGTCGACACCATCCTCGACTCGCCCGATGTTCGGGCCGTCAGCTTCGTCGGCTCGACGCCGATCGCGCGCTCGATCTACCAGCGCGCGGCCGAGAACGGCAAGCGCGTGCAGGCCCTCGGCGGCGCCAAGAACCACATGGTCGTCATGCCCGACGCCGACCTCGATGCGGCGGCGGATGCCGCGGTGTCGGCCGCGTACGGATCGGCCGGCGAGCGCTGCATGGCCGTATCGGTGCTCGTCGCCGTCGGCGAGGAGACGGGCGACGCGCTCGTCGCCAAGGTGTCGGAGCGCATCGGCGGCCTCGTCATCGGCGACGGCACGAAGGCCGAGAGCGAGATGGGCCCGCTCATCACCCGCGAGTCGCGCGACCGCGTCAACTCCTACGTGACGGGTGCCGAGGCCGAGGGCGCGACGGTGGTCGTGGATGGCACGCAGAAGCAGTTCGACGGCGACGGCTTCTTCACGGGAGTCTCGCTCGTCGACCACGTGAAGCCAGGCATGAAGGTGTACGACGACGAGATCTTCGGACCCGTGCTCTCGATCGTGCGCGTCGCGTCCTATGCGGAGGCTGTCGAGCTCATCAACGCCAGCCCCTACGCCAACGGCACCGCGATCTTCACGCGCGACGGCGGCACCGCCCGACAGTTCGAGTTCGAGATCGAGGTCGGCATGGTCGGCATCAACGTGCCGATCCCGGTCCCCGTCGGTGCGTTCTCGTTCGGCGGATGGCGTGACTCGCTCTTCGGCGACACCCACATCTACGGCCCGGAGTCGATCCACTTCTACACTCGGAGCAAGGCCGTGACGACCCGCTGGCCCGACCAGACGCCGTCCCGCATCGACCTCGGCTTCCCGTCCCACTCGTAAGGAGCATCTCATGACCACCGTGTTCACCGACACCGAGGCGGAAGCGCGCGTCCGCGCGAACGACCGAGGCCACGTCTTCCACTCGTGGAGCGCACAGGCGCTCATCGACCCGCTGCCGGTCGCCGGCGGCGAGGGCTCGACGTTCTGGGACTACCAGGGCAACAGCTACCTCGACTTCTCGTCGCAGCTGGTGAACCTCAACCTGGGTCACCAGCACCCCGACCTCGTCGCGGCCATTCAGGAGCAGGCGGGGCGCCTGGCGACCATCCAGCCGTCGATGGCGAACGACGTGCGAGGCGAGCTCGCCGCCCGCATCAGCGAGGTCGCGCCCGACGGTTTCTCGAAGGTGTTCTTCACGAACGGCGGGGCGGATGCTGTCGAGAACGCCGTGCGCATGGCGCGCGTCGTCACCGGCAAGCGCAAGGTGCTGTCGATGTACCGCAGCTACCACGGCAACACGCAGGTGGCGATGACGCTCACGGGCGATCCTCGCCGCTGGGCGAACGAGCCGGGAGACGGCTCGATCGCGCACTTCTTCGGGCCCTACCCCTACCGCTCGGCGTTCCACTCCACGACGCCTGCCGAGGAGACGGCCCGCGCGCTGGAGCACCTGGAGCAGACGATCGTGCTCGAAGGTGCATCCACGATCGGCGCCATCATCATCGAGTCGGTCGTCGGCACGAACGGTGTGCTCGTGCCGCCGCCCGGGTACCTGCCCGGTGTGCGGGCGCTGTGCGACGAGTACGGCATCGTCTACATCGCCGACGAGGTCATGGTCGGCTTCGGGCGCACGGGCGAGTGGTTCGGGTTTCAGAACTTCGATGTGGTGCCCGACCTCATCACCTTCGCGAAGGGCGTGAACTCGGGGTACGTGCCGCTCGGCGGCGTGATCATCTCCGACCGCATCGCGTCGCACTTCGACACGACGGCGTTCCCAGGCGGGCTGACGTACTCCGGCCATCCGCTCGCCTGCGCGCCCGGCATCGCGACGTTCGAGGTGTTCGAGCGGGATGGCATCCTTGAGCGCGTGCGCGACCTCTCCTCGCGCGTGATCGAGCCGAAGCTGCGCGAGATCGAAGCGAAGCACCCCGCGGTCGGCGAGGTGCGTGGGCTCGGGTTCTTCTGGGCGATCGAGCTCGTGAAGTCGAAGGAGACTCGCGAGATGCTCGTGCCGTACAACGCGGCGGGGGCGGATGCCGCACCGGTGGCGGCCGTGCTCGCCGCCTGCAAGGCCGAGGGCGTGTGGCCGTTCACGCACTTCAACCGTCTGCACGTCGCGCCGCCGCTCGTCACCTCCGAAGAGGACCTGGTGCGCGGCCTGGATGTAATCGACCGCGCCCTCGCCCACGCCGACGAGGCCGCCGCCTGACGACACGCACAGAACGGAGATCTCGCGGACGACGGATGCCCTGGCCCCTGGCCATCCGTCGTACGCGAGATCTCCGTTGTCCTGGGGTCCAGCGCAAGTAATCTCAGGGCAGCGGGAGGCCTCACGATTCCGTCGATGATCGCGATCGTGCAGAGCTCTGCCACGAGAACGGGGCGACGAAGGTCGACTGCGCCTCGCCGAGGCCGTACAGCACGGTCTGAATGTACTGATCGCGGTCGATCGTGCGGCTCAGCGCCTGACGGATCTTCGGGTTCGCACCGAGTCCCTCGGAACGGGTGGGATCGAACGAGAGCGAGGCAGTCGACGGTCCGAGAGAGGGCGTGCCCGAGTCGCTCGCCTCGAACTGGCTGCGGCCGGCGATCGTGCCGAGGGCGATGGCGCCCTTGCGCCGTCCGAGATAGTATAACAGTGTTATACATCATCGTTGCATTTATGTTTCGATACTGGCTAGTAGAGTGTCGCTTCTAATAGTTTGGTAATGGATGGGGTTGGCTTGTCCTGATCGATACTTGATCGGGAGGAGTCGTATCGTGCCCAGGCCGAAGGATCATGTCGTCGTGTTGACGGCTGAGGATCGTGTGAAGCTGTCGAGGATCGTGTCGCGGGGGACGCATCCGGCGCGGATGATCGCGCGGGCGAGGGTTCTGCTCGAGCTAGATG
>JASGDS010000071.1:0-3319 GCA_047607025.1 Microbacterium sp. | reverse complement strand
GGGGGCACCGTCGACGACGGCCTTGGCCTCGCCGAGGCCGAGCGAGGTGAGCTCGCGGACGACCTTGATGACCTGGATCTTCTTCTCGCCAGCGGCCTCGAGAATGACGTCGAACGAGTCCTTCTCCTCCTCGGCCGGGGCATCGCCACCGGCGGCAGCGCCACCCGCAGCGGCAACGGCAACCGGGGCCGCCGCGGTGACGTCGAAGGTCTCCTCGAAGGCCTTCACGAACTCGCTGAGCTCGATGAGGGTGAGCTCCTTGAACGCGTCGAGCAGCTCTTCAGTGCTGAGCTTCGCCATGATGTTTCTCCTACTTTTCAGGGTTTATGGGTTCTGTCAACGCCGCCGGATCAGGCAGCGCTCTCCTGCTTCTCACGCAGCGCATCGACCGTACGGACGGTCTTCGACGGCAGCGCCTGGAAGAGGGCGGCAGCCTTCGACATCGAGGCCTTGAACATTCCTGCTGCCTTGGCGAGCAGAACCTCACGGCTCTCGAGATCGGCGAGTCTGCTGACCTCGGCGGGCGAGAGCGCGGCGCCATCGAAGTAGCCGCCCTTCACCACGAGAAGAGGATGTGCCTTGGCGAAGTCACGCAGGCCCTTCGCGACGTTGACCGGGTCACCGTGCACGAAAGCGATGGCGCTCGGACCCTTGAGGTCGTCGTCCAGCGACGAGATCCCCGCGTTGTTCGCGGCGATCTTCGTCAGCGTGTTCTTCACCACGGCGTACTCCGCGTCCTGACGGATGGTGTTGCGAAGCTCCTTGAGCTCGGCAACCGTCAGACCGCGGTACTCGGTGAGCAGAACGGCGATCGAACTCTCGAAGCTCTTCGTGAGTTCGGCGACCGATGCTTCCTTCTGCGCCATGGCCACTCCTTGATTAAACGAGGCGCACCACTTTGGTGGGGCACCGACCGAAGCGCCACCCTGACAAGAAGAAAAGCTCCGGCGCAGGCGCACGGAGCTTCGATCCATTTGGATGATTCGTACACCTGCGCGGGCCCCTGATTCTCAGAGCTTCGTCGACATGCGCTTGCGCGCACGTCGAGACCGGCGGTCTTCGGCTTCGACAACTTTACCACAGGAAAAAGGGAGGCACACGGGCATGCGGTGGGAGCCCTTGAACCCCCGTGATCCTTCCGTCACGGGGGCGAACATGTGCTGGACAAGTCGGGGATCACCGAACTCCTCGCGCTCGGCGTCATCGGCAGTGACCTCTTCGGCCCGATGCGCGACGTTCCATAGGAGAAAACGACTTCAGGAGGGGTCCCGCAGCAATCGCCGTCCTACCGAAGTCGGATCGTCCTACCCAAGCGGGCGGTCAGCCGAAGGTCAGATGTCGGGGTCCGCAATCTCCGGGGTCGCCACTCCAACAGATCAACCAACAGAATTCGCTCGCAGGCTCTGCACTCTCTCCAGTGCTCGATGATGCGCCCGAATGGTTGCGTGCTCGCTGACCGCGACGAGCAACTTGTTTTGCTCCGCCGCCTGTCGCAGGAACAGAGGTACACCTTGAAGTGCGGTCAACGCAAGCAGACCGATACCCAGAGATGGCATTCCAGCGTTTCTCAGAATGATCACTGCGAACCACACACGCACCCGCCAAACCCCAGAACAGCCTCAGCGCGAACCTGAACCTCGACGACTGCCCAAGGTCTGCTGTGACCCGCCGCCCAAGAAGCATCTATAGATTCCCGAGGAAGTACGCTCCACCGATGGCGAACACGTAGTGTGCCTGCCGGCAAGCGCATCCAAGTCTTCCGTGCGCCGATCCGTCGGAGGATCGGATCATCCCACCAAGCAAGGTCTGCTTCCGGAGGATCATCAGGCTTCGGAAGGACGCCTGCAGCTCAAACGTCCTGCGGAAGAGCGATCCTCCTCCTGAAACCCGTCAGCGGGCGGCGAACTCCTGGTCCTTGGCGACCGCGGCGACGACGTCGTCGATGACGTTCGGATCCTCGATCGTGGCGGGCACCCTGTAGGGCTCGCCGTCGCAGATCTGCCGCATCGTCTTGCGCAGGATCTTGCCCGAACGCGTCTTCGGCAGCCGGTCGAGCACGATCACGTCGCGGAACGCGGCGACCGCGCCGACGTGCTCGCGCACGAGCCCCACCAGCTCCTTCTCGAGAGTCGCCTGATCGGCATCCACCCCCACATTGAGGGTGACGAAAAAGGCGGCTCGCTGGCCCTTCAGCTGGTCGGCGACGCCGATCACCGCGCATTCCGCGACGGCAGGGTGGATCGTCAGCACGTCTTCCAGCGCGCCGGTCGACAACCGGTGCCCGGCGACGTTGATGACGTCATCCGTGCGCCCCATGACGAACACGTAGCCGTCTTCGTCAATGTAGCCGGCGTCGCCCGCCCCATAGAAGCCGGGAACGGCCGTCGAGCCCGCCTTCGGCTCGAGATCCTCGATACCGCGTGGGATGGCGCCCGCCGGCCATCCGGCACCCCCAAAAGTCAGCCCTTCGACAGGTGGTTCCTGAGCGTGTCGAAGGGTTCCTGAGCATGTCGAAGGGCTCAGGAAGCGGGAGAGCCGAGGTACCAGCCGCGGGGCGGGTTCGAGACGTCCGGCACCTCGTGGGGGCCGGACGGCGCGGCCCACCTGACCGCGTTGGCGAGCACCCGCTGCACCTCGGGCTGGTGGTACACCGGGTACTCCTGGTCGCCTGGGCTGAAGTAGAAGATGCGGCCGCGGCCCCTGGTGTAGGTGACGCCGGAGCGGAACACCTCTCCCCCGTCGAACGACGAGATGAACACCAGCTCATCCGGCGCGGGGATGTCGAAGAACTCGCCGTACATCTCCTGCTCGGGAATGACGATCGGGCTCGGCACGCCCTCGGCGATCGGATGGTCGGGGGCGACCGTCCAGACGAGCTCGCGCTCGGCGTCGTTGCGCCAGCGCAATGAACAGGTGGTGCCCAGCATCCGGCGGAAGATCTTCGAGAAGTGGCCGGAGTGCAGCACAATGAGGCCCATGCCGCCGAGCACCCGCTGCTGGATGCGGTCGACGAGGGCGTCGTCGACCTCCTCGTGCTCGCGGTGCCCCCACCACAGCAGCACGTCGGTGGCGTCGAGCACATCGCCCGGCAGCCCGTGCTCCGGCTCGTCCTGTGTCGCGGTGCGCACGTCGGCCTCCGGCACCAGCTGGCGCAGCCCGTCGGCGATCGCGCCGTGGATGCCGCTGGGATACGTCGTCGCGATCGACGCCGGGTCCCTGGTACGCTCGTGCAGGTTCTCGTTCCAGACCGTGATGTTCATAGGAACACCTCTTTCTTCTCGGCGGCCGAGCGGTAGCAGGCGTCGATGATGCGCGCGCG
>JASGDS010000070.1:0-2937 GCA_047607025.1 Microbacterium sp. | reverse complement strand
TCTTCGCCACGATCGTCTACGCCCGCGGCCTGCCCAACAAGCTGCACACCCGCATCTACCTGCCGGACGATGAGGCCGCGCTCGCCGCTGACCCGCTGCTGGCATCCCTTGACGACACCGAGCGCGCGACCCTCATCGCAACCCGCACGACAGAAGGATGGCTGCACCACGACATCCGACTGCAGGGTGACGGCGAGACCGTGTTCCTGACATTCTGAAGACATGCACTTCGACAGGCTCAGTGACCCAGTGGACCGGGGGCTGCTCTCGCCCGTCACCAATGGGCACGACGCCGCGGTGAGCGACGGTGAGGTGTTCGGCGCGCTCGTCGAGGTCGAAGTCGCACTTGTGCGCATCTGGGAGGGGATCGAGGCCGCGCCCGAGGGCACTGCGGCGACGATCGCGGAGACGCTGGACGGCCTCACGATCAGCTATGAGGAGATCGCGGCGCGTGCCGTCGCCGGCGGTAACCCGGTCATCCCGCTCGTCGCCGAGCTGCGCTCGCACCTGCCGGAGGACTCGAAGCCCTGGCTGCACCGCGGGGCGACAAGCCAGGACATCCTCGACACGGCGCTGATGCTCATGTCGACGCGCGCCACGGGCGACATCGAGGAAGCGCTCGATCAGACCATCGAACAGCTGCACGAGATCGCCTACGCCCACGCGAATGACGTGGCCGCTGCCCGCACACTCACCCAGCACGCCGTGCCGACGACGATCGGCGCGCGCCTGTCCGGATGGGTGCGCGGCATCGAGCGGTCGCGGTCACGGATGAGTCGGCTGGAGTACCCTGCCCAGCTTGGGGGAGCAGGCGGCACGCTCGCGTCGTTCGTCGAGATGATCGGCGAAGAGGCGACGAAGCAGCTGCCCGGTGTCTTCGCCGAGCTGCTGAATCTCTCAGAGCCCGACGCGCCATGGCAGGTCAACCGCTGGCCGGTCACCGAACTCGGCGATGCGCTCGCGGCGGTGATTGACGCGGCGGGCAAGATCGCCACCGATATCGCCACCCTGAGCCGCACCGAGATCGGCGAGGTGTCGGAGGGCGTCGGCGGGGGATCCAGCGCCATGCCGCAGAAGCAGAACCCGGTCGAGGCGGTGCTCATCCGCTCCGCGGCCATCCGCGCCCCGCAGCTGGCGGCCACGCTGCACCTGGCGTCGGCGCTGGCCGCCGATGAGCGACCCGATGGCGCCTGGCATGCGGAATGGCCGACGCTGCGCGAGCTGCTGCGGCTCGCGCTCGGCGTGACGGCGCACCTCCATTCGCTCATCGCGGGCTTGAACCTCGATGTCGTCGCCGCAGCGCGGAACGTCGCTGTGACGGGGCCGCTCATCGTCTCGGAGCGGCTCGGCATCGTGCTGACGCCCTACATCGGCGCCGAGCGCTTCACCGCGCTGATCGCGAAGGCAAACGCCGGTGCTGATCTCGCCGAACTGCTGCGAGCGCTGCCCGAGCTCGACGGGCTTGATGTCGACGAGCTTCTCGACCCCTTGAACTACCTCGGTCTCGCCCCCCGACTCGCGGAGGATTCATGACCACGCCCGCCATCGCGATCGGCGATCCGGTCGGTCCAGAGGATGCGCCGCTCGTCGTTCTCGGCCCGTCGCTCGGCACCTCGACCATCCTGTGGCAGAACGTCGTTCCGCAGCTCACCGAGCGCTTCCGAGTCGTCGCCTGGGATCTGCCCGGCCACGGCGATGCCCCCGCGGCTACCGCGCCATTCACCGTCGCCGATCTCGCCGATGCCGTGACGCAGGCAGTGGATGGCCCGTTCCTGTACGCCGGGATCTCGCTCGGCGGCGCGGTCGGGCTCGAACTGATGCTGCGGCACCCCTCTCGGGTGCGGGCCGCGGTCATCCTGGCCTCCGGCGCGGTCATCCTCACGCCGGAGGTGTGGCAGGAACGTGCGGCGCAGGTGCGGGCGCAGAGCACGTCGAGCCTCATCGTCGGCTCGGCGCAGCGCTGGTTCGCGCCCGGCTCGATCGAACGCGAGCCCGAGCTCAGCGGTCGGCTGCTGCACGCGCTGCAGGATGCCGATGACGAGAGCTACGCCCTCTGCTGTGAGGCGCTCGCGGCATACGACGTGCAGGGTCAGCTTGGCGAGATCGCGCAGCCCGTTCTCGCGGCCTGGGGTGAGCACGACCAGGTGACGCCGGAGGTATCCGCCGCCCAGATCGCGAACGGGGTGCGGGATGGCCGTGCCGCCATGATCGCCGATTCCGCTCATCTGCCCGCCGCCGAGCAGCCCGCCGCGACCGCTGCGCTGCTCGCCGAGTTCCTCCAGGAGGCCCGATGAATGACGCTGAACGCCACGTCCAGGGGATGGCTGTGCGCCGAGAGGTGCTCGGCGACGGGCACGTCGACCGCGCGATCCAGAACACGACCGATCTGACCACCGACTTCCAGAACTTCATCACGCGCACTGCGTGGGGTGACATCTGGTCGAGGCCCGGCCTCGATCGCCGTTCGCGCTCGATCGCGGTCATCACGGCGCTCATCGCGCTCGGCCACCACGAGGAACTGGCGATGCACCTTCGTGCCGGACTCACGAATGGGCTGACCGTCGATGAGATCAAAGAGGTGATCCTGCAGTCGGCGATCTACGCCGGCGTCCCCGCCGCCAACACCGCCTTCCGCATCGCCCAGTCCCTTCCCGAGTTCCCCGAGGCCTGACAGGTGCAGGAGCCGCCGACACCTGCAGGACCGAAACGGCCAAATCCTCCGACAGATGTCGGTGTCTCCTGCAGGTGTCGGATGGTGCCGCGGAGCCTGATGTTCACGCCATCCTGTCGGCGGGTTTCGATGTCGTGCTCCCGCTCTCCCTCGCGCCCTCACGCCGCTGCGAGATGTGAGGCCGTGCTCGAGCGGAAGCGGCGCCCGTGCAGGGACACCGGTGTTGTCCCGCTCGGATAGCGAGCACTCGGATCGCTATCTAGTCT
>JASGDS010000069.1:0-12702 GCA_047607025.1 Microbacterium sp. | reverse complement strand
CTGCTGCTGGGGTTCACGTCCGGCCAGGTCGCGGCCGGTGGGGTGGCGTTTGCTGCGGCCGTGGGCACGCTGTCGACGTGGGGGTGGCGTGGCCTGCTGGTGGTAAGCCCGCTGCTCGCGGTGATCGTGGCGACCGGGTTCGTTCCGGTCGCGGGGCGGACGGCGGTCGATTGGATCCCGGTGGTGCGCCATTACGCGGCCCGTCGGCGGGCCGGGCAGTTGGAGTTCCGTCGCCGCGTCGGGCAGGTGCGTAAAGCGGGCGTGCTGGCGCTGCCTGGTGATGCGGCTGCGACGCGCTTGCACGTGACCGCTGACGGGACGGCGATGCTGCTCGATCCGCACGCGCAAACCCTGACGGCGGTCGTGGCGATCAAGCATCCGGCGTTCGTGTTGTTGGACTCGACCGAGCAGGAACAGCGGGCGATGGGGTGGGCGACGGGCTTGGCCGGCTATTGCCAGTCGGGCCGGCACATCGCGCGCGTGCAGATCATGGAACGCACCGTGCCGGCTTCGGCGGTGGCGACCCGCTCGTATTGGGATGCCGCCGGCGTGCATGACGGTTCGTGGGCGCACCGGTCGTATGAGCAGCTGATCGCCACGGCACGGCCCGATGCGCTGGCGCATCAGTCGTTGGTGGCGTTGACGCTGGACGTTAAGGCTGCTGGCCGGGTGGCGCGGGGGTTGGGGCGCGGTCTGGACGGGTGGGCGGCGATGCTGCGGCAGCGGATGGACGGCCTTCACCGGTATCTCGCGAATGCCCGGATGGAGCCGATGGGGTGGCTGGGCGCTGACGCGCTGGTCGCGCTGGTCAGGTCGGCCTACGACCCGGCTTCCACGCAGCATTTGGACGCCCACCGACAGGTGGGCCGTTCGGCGGGTGTGGCCGGGCCGGTCGCGGTGACGGAGCGGTGGAACCATCTGGTCAGCGATTCGGCGTATCACGCGGTGCTGATGGTCAACGAGTGGCCGCGGGTGCGTGTCGAGCCGGGCTTCTTGTGGCCGTTGATCTTGTCGTCGGGGGTGCAGCGCACGTTCAGCCTCGTCTTGAGTCCGCAGCCGACACAAAAAGCGATCCGCGAGGCGCAGTCTGAACGGGTCCAGTATCAGACCGACCGCAACCAGCGGGCTAAGGCCGGCATGATCGACTCGTTCGCTCACGCCGCCGAGCAGGCCGAAGTAGAACAGCGCGAGGCCGAACTCGTCGCGGGTCACGGGTCGATGCAGTATGTCGGGCTGATCGTGGTGTCCGCGACGAGCCTGGAGAGTCTGGATGCCGACGTCGAACAGATTCGTGACGCCGCTGCGACCTGCAACGTGGACGTGGTGCGCTTGTATGGCGAACAAGCGCAGGGGTTCGTTGCGGGGGCGTTGCCGTTGGGACGTGGCTTGTGAAGCGCCGCAGCGACACGCAGGTGACGAGCCTGCTGGTGCCGGCCCGCGAGACGCGGGCTGAGCGACGTGAACGGGTTGAGGCCGAGGCGCAGATCGCGCGGGCGCTGGCGGCCGGGCAGCTCGCGCAGGCCGAAGCGTTGGCCGCCGAGAAAGCCGCGCTGGCCGAACTGCGCCGTGACGTGCCGCGTTTGGGTCTGCCCGGCCCGGCGCAGGGACGGCCCCGCAAGAGGTTACGGCTGCGGCCGCACACCGACACGACGGCCACGCTGTATGCGGCGTTTCCGTTCCTGGCCGAGCGGGGCCTGGGTGCTGAGGGCATGTTGATCGGTTCGGACGTGTTCAGCCGGGAGGCGTTCTACTTCGACCCGTGGCGGCTGTATGCCGCCGGGGTCATCACGAACCCGAACATGCTGATCGCCGGCATCGTCGGCAAGGGCAAGAGTTCGCTGGCGAAGTCGCTGGTGACGAGGGGCCTGGCGTTCGGACGCCGCGCGTATGTGCCGGCCGATCCCAAGGGAGAGTGGTCGGCGGTGGCCCGCGCGGTGGGCGGGCAGGTGATCGAGGTAGGTCCGGGATCGGCGACACGGATCAATCCGTTGGATCCGGGTCCACGGCCCAGCGATGTCAGCGATGCGGAGTGGCCGCACATGGTCCGGTCACGGAGGCTGGAGTTGCTCAAATCGTTGGCCGAAACGATTGCCCCGCACCCGTTGACGCCGGTGGAGCGGTCAGCGGTGGCTGCGGCGCTCGACGCGGCGACGCAGCGGCACGAGATGCCGCTGTTGGCGCATGTGGTGGCGTACCTGTTCGACCCGCCTGCCGGTGCCGGTCTTCCGGCGGGGTTCACCGGCCGTGACCAGTTGATCGCGGACGGCCGGACGGCGGGTCATGCGTTGCAGATGATGACGGCCGGTGATCTGACGGGGGTGTTTGATGGTCCGTCGACGGTGGTCTTCGATCCGGCCGCGCCGATGGTCAGTGTGGACCTGTCGCGGTTCGGGGAGAACTCTCCGCATCTGCCGTTGGTGATGGCTGCGATGGCGTCCTGGATGGAGGCTGCGGTGCGTGACCCGGCCGGCGGTCTGAGGTTCATGGTCTATGACGAGGCGTGGCGGACGATGCGGCATCCGGCGCTGTTGCGGCGGATGCAGTCGCAGTGGAAGTTGGCGCGCGCCTGGGGGATCGCCAACGTGCTGGTGATCCACCGGCTGTCGGACCTGGCTGCGGTCGGTGAGGTGGGTTCGGCCGACCGGGAACTTGCCGAGGGTCTGCTGGCCGACTGTGAGACCCGCGTGATTTACGCCCAGCAGCGTGACCAGGTGGCCACGACCGATTCCAAGATCGGTTTGACCAGCACTGAAGCGGAGTTCATTCCGAATCTGGAGCAGGCGCAAGGTTTGTGGAAGATCGGTGAACGGTCATTCCTTGTTGCTCATGAATGGTCTGAGGCCGAAGCGGCGGTGTTCGCCACCGACGCGCGCATGAGTGAGGCTGCGTCGTGAGCGGGCAGGGGCCGGTGGTCAGTCCGCGGACTGCGGATTGGCCGTTGGTGGCCGCCTGTGCGGTTCTGTGCGGGGTTGGTGCGTGCGCGGTGGCGATGTGGAGCGTGGTCGCTGTGGCGTGCTGGTCCAGCGGGGTGCCGGTGCCGCGTTGTGAGTTGTCGGCGGCGCTGTTCTCGTGGTGGTGGCCGTCCGATGTTGACGCCCGGTGGGGTGCGCCGGTGTCGCGCACGTGGCCGCCGACCGTCATCAGGGTGGCCGCTGCGGTCGTGGCGGCGGGCCTGCTGGCGGCCCTGTGGCGCATGTGGCGGTGGTTCAGCCGGTGGAGTGAGCCGGCCGATACTGGTCGGCCTGGCCGGCGGGTGCCGGGTACGGCGAGCGCGGGGCAGGTCCGCGATGCGGCGGGGGAGAAAACGGTGCTGGCGCGGGCGGCGCATCTACGGCCCGGCCTGGACCGTCCGCAGATCACCGATGTGGCCTACCTGCTCGGTCAGGCTCGCGGGCATCAGGTGTGGGCGAGTGTGGAGGATTCGATGATCGTCATCGGCCCCCCGCGCTCGGGTAAGGGCCTGCACCTGGTGGTCAACGCGATCCTGGACGCACCTGGGGCTGTGGTGACCACCTCGACGCGCCCGGACAACCTCAAACTCACCCTCGCCGCCCGCGCCGGGCGGGGGCCGGTCGCGGTGTTCGATACCCAGCAGGTTGCGCCCGGGGTGCCGGGCGGGGCGCGCTGGTGTCCGGTGCGGGGGTGTGAGGACCCGCAGACGGCGATGGTGCGCGCCCGTGGGTTCGCTGCCGGGTCCGGTATGGGTGCCGGTGGGGTGTCCGACGGCGGGTTTTGGCAGCAGCAGGCTGAGGTCGTGATCCGCTGCCTGCTGCACGCGGCCGCCTTGGCCGGGCGGGACGCGCTCGACCTGTACCGGTGGAGCCTGGACCCGGTTGCTGCGGCGACCGAGGCTCACCCGACACTCGTCGACGATCCGCGCGCGGCGATGGGGTGGGCGTCGGCGTTGCAGGCGATCTGCGAGGCCGATCCCCGTTCGCGTGACAGCGTGTGGCTCGGGGTGCGTGGTGCTTTCGCCGCGCTCGGCGATCCTCGCACCCTGGCGGCGGTGCGGCCCCGCACGCAGGCTGACCAGTTCAACTGCGAACGGTTCCTGCGCGAGCAGGGCACCTTGTATCTGTTGGCGACACCGGCGATGGCCGAACTGGCCGGACCGTTGATCGGCGCGCTGATCGAGGACATCAACCACACTGCCACGCGGCTCGCCGGCGGGTCGCCGGGCGGTCGGCTGGACCCGCCTGTCGCGTTCATCCTGGATGAGATCGCGAACTTCGTGGCGTTGCCGTCGCTGCCGTCGATGATGAGCCAGGGCGGCGGGTCGGGAGTGACGACCCTGGTGGTGTTTCAGTCGCTCGATCAGGCGCGGGAGAAGTGGTCCCGAGAAATCGCGGGAGCCTTGTGGGACTCGGCCATCGTCAAGGTGATCCTCGGCGGCATGTCGAACGAATCAGACCTGCGGGAATGGTCAGGCCTCATCGGTGAGCGCGACGAGACGCAAGTCCAGGTCAGCCACGGCACCCGTGGCGCGCTGGACCGGTCCGAGTCGTGGAGCGTGCGCCGGGTGCCGATCCTTGCGCCATCGGACCTGCGCACGCTGCCGATGGGCAAGGCGGTGCTGCTGCTGCGTTCGGCGCCGGCGATCATGCTCGACCTGCGCGCCTGGACCCGCCGGAGCGACGCTGGCAGGCTCCGCGCCGACGTCTCCAACCTGGAAAGCGCTATCGGGGCGGCTGGCGATGCGTAGCAATCCGGGCGCGGTCAGCGTCGGCCGGATGCAGCGGCGGACGGCCTACTCGACGTATATGGCCTCGGGGGCGTGGCGTCGCCGCCGCCGCGCCTGGTGGTCTGCGGAGGTTGCCCGCACCGGCACCCCGGTGCGGTGTGCGGGCTGCGGGAGGCCGTGGCGGCTCGATGCCGATGACCTGCATCATCTGGACTATTCACGCCTCGGGGGCGAGGCCCATGAGGACCTGACCGCGCTGTGCCGTCCGTGTCACGAGGTCGTCCACCGGCTGCTTGATGCGTCGGCTGCCTACCGTGCCATCGGCCTGCGGGCGGCTTCGCTGCACATTCTTGGCCTCATCGCCCAGCGCTAGATGGTCCTGGCGGTTCCCACCTGCCGGGTGTCGGGGGCAGGTGAACGCCTGCCTCGGTGAGGGTGCGCAGCTCGTGCGCGCTCACGATCCGGGCGACAGCGGCAGCGTTGAAGGGCAGATGCACCGACAGCGACTCCCACACGAGGAAGTGGTCGAGATCTTCGTAGGTGTGTGCGGCGACGTTGCGGGTGGCGCGGATCGGATGCCAGGGCACGTCCGGGTGATCGGCTTTGAATGCGTCGCTCATGCGGGCGACGCATTGCCCCAGGTGGATCACGATGCCCGAGGCGGTGTATTGGGCGAGTTCACTGGACAAGTAGACCTCGCGCCCGCCGGCCACCAGTTGACTTGCCGCGTTCGCTGGTTTGAGGAACTGCATCAAAGCGAGGGCGGTCCGCTCGCCGTAACGCTCCACGAACGCCCGCGCGGTGATTGAGGCGTTCACAGGGTGCGGGCGTCTCGGACGATGCTGCCGTGGTACTCGTTCAGGCCGCCGGTGGAGATGACGTCGACGTCGACGCCGAGCAGGTCGACGAGCGCGAGTTGCAGCGCGGCAAGGTCGAACAGGGACGTGCCCGGCTCGAACTCGACCAGGAGGTCGATGTCGCTGTCGAGGGTGGCTTCGCCGCGCGCGACGGAACCGAAGACGTACACCGCTCGGCCTTTGTGTTGGCGTACGAGTTCTTTGACCTGCTCGCGCCGACTGGCGAGTACATCGCTGGGATGTGCTCGATTCGTCGCGGCGGCGGAGGTCATAGCCCCAAGTGTAGGCCCGCACAGCGCCGGCACGGAGATATCCCGTGGAGATCTCGAAGCAGGGGTGTGGCGTCGGGTGTCCACCAGTGGTGTGAGAGCGGGCCGCATCAGGCGGCCGGCTGACATCGAGAGGTCCGAACGTCATGGTGGCAGTTGAGCAAGCGGCGCGTCCGTGCGCCTGGTGTGCGGCACCGTTGGCGGAGGCGTTGCGCGCCGGCGCGATGTATTGCTCGAAGCGGTGCCGACAGGCGCGGCACCGGTTCACCTCCGCGGTAGGCGTTGGCGGCCCGCCGACGTCAACGCCGGTGCGGCTTGCTTATGCCGATCCTCCGTATCCGGGCTTGGCGAAGCGTTATTACAAAGACCACCGCGATTACGGCGGTGAGGTCGATCACGCGCAGCTGCTGGGGGTGCTCGGCGGTTTCGATGGGTGGGCGTTGTCGACCTCGGCGAAAGCACTTCCTGAGGTGCTGGCGCTGTGCCCGTCGGGGGTGCGGGTTGCCGCGTGGGTACGGGGTCCCCGCCCGACCCGCGCCCGTGGTGCGTTGAGCGCGTGGGAGCCGGTGATCTACCGGCCGGCTCGCTCACCGGTGCGTGGACCGTCTGCGGCCGAGCGGGTCGAGGATGTGCTCGTGCATGGGGTCCGTGCCCGCACTACCGACCCGGCTCGGGTGGTCGGAGCGAAGCCGGCCGTGTTCGCCGGCTGGATGTTCGCGTTGATCGGTGCCGCCCCTGGCGACGACTTCACTGACCTGTTTCCCGGTTCCGGTGGCGTGGGCAGGGCTTGGCGGGTCTGGTCCGGCGGTGGTGTCGCGGCTGGCCAGGGGTGACGCTTCGGCAAAAGGGTGCCGTTTTGTGGCGTCGGGTGTCCACCAGTGGGTGTACGTATCACCGACCGACGGAAGGCACCTGATGTCTGCGATGGCTCCTACTGACCAGAAACCGCGCTGGCCGCGCCTGCACGGCAGTCCCAAGAGTGTGGCGTGGGCGAAGCGGTGTCGCGCGTCGGTGCTCGCCGCCGCGTGGGAGGCGCTGGTGGCCTCCGGGCGCATCGATGAGGCGACTTTCGCGCAGGCAGTGATCGGCCCGGCGCGCCGTGAGCGGCGGGCGGAGTGGTGGATCGACCGTCGTGCGGTCGACCCGGCGACGGTCCCGGCGCTGTTCGCAGCGGTGGTCGGCAGCGAGTTTCCCGCCACCGTGGCGGGCCAAGGAAAGGAAACACGAGATGAGTAACCAGGCAGATTGGTGGGCCGCCGGCAACGTGGCCGGCGATCCCGAGTTGCAGTATGTCGGCGAGCAGCAGCGCCCGCGCGCGGTGATGCAGGTCGCGGTGGACACGGGACATCGCGGCGAGGCCGGGGAGTGGGTCAAGACCGGTGTCATCTACCACCGGATCGTGTGCTGGCGGAACCTGGCCGAGCGGGTCGCGCACGACGTGCGCCGTGGGGATGCGGTGGTCGTGGCCGGTGAGATGAAGTTCCGGTCCTGGGTGGACGCCACCGGGAAGCACTGCCAGGGCTGGGAGATTCACGCCTCGCATGTCGCCCCGGACCCGGCGCGCATGAAGGTGACCGTTGACCGCACGCCCCGCGCGGCGAGCGTGGAGGCGGCCGGTGACGTGCCCGCCGCCGCGCCGGGGCCGGAGCGGGGCTTCGCTACGGGATGGGACGCAGCCCGGTGAGCGACCCGGACCTCCCACCCCAGGCCGCCGACCCTGGTGGCCGGGGTGACGAGTCGGACGATTTCGACGAGTCGATGCGCAGTGTCGTCGAGCAGATGCTCGACGGCCTCGAATCCGGCGGCGACGGGCCTGGCTTGTTGCCGTCACCGATCCGGTGGGAGCAGTTGGATGCCGGCCAGGCGCAGCAGACGTGGCGGGAGTTGGCCGCATGGACCGGCTGGCTCGTGCGCCGGTATTGCTTGGGAGCCAAGCACGTGCCGCCGTGCTGGTACCTTCATGCCCCGCTCGTCGAGGAGTTGACCGCCCTGTGGGGTGCGCACCAGGTGATGTACGCGGCTGTGCAGCCGGCTTCGGCCATGCTCACGTGGCAGCGGGAGTTCGACTGGTCCCGTGCGCGCCTGGCCGAGTGGGCGCGGCAGACGAACTGCACGTCTGCCGGGCACCGCGCGAACACGCTCCAACCTTGGGTAGTGGACGGGTGGGTCGGGTCCGGTGGCCCGGCCGATTGGCGTGACGGCTTCGAGACGTTCGTCTCCGAACTCGACCCGTCCCGGTAGCCGGTGTCGGCAGTGCCCCACGACCGCCTGAGGTCGTGGGGCACTACCGTATTCACCGTTCGACAGCGCGCCCTGGGGTGCGGGGGCCGAGCTGCACCGAGCCGGTCTCGGCCACGGCTATCGCCTTCTGCCGTGCGGAGATCGCGCGGGCGTAGGCGACGCGCAGACGCGCGTCGGTTGGTGGCGGGCCGAGGGTGTCGCCGGCGTCGGTGATGCCGGCCCGTTCACGGTAGGCGGCCACGACAGCCATCCCGGTCATCCAGGTGCGTCGCTGCTCGACCGTGGCCGGCGGCGTCCCGAACTCACGATGCCACGGCTGCTGGGCGTCGGCCAGGCCCGCGAGCTGCCGTTCGACGGCCCGGCTCACCTCTGCGGTGATCCGCTGCTCACGCTCGGTGAGCGCGCGGCGCAGGTCCGGGTCGGTGACGTCGTCAGCGGCGGGCACCAGGCCGCCGATCATGCGCGGCCGCGCGGGTGCGAGAGCGCCGGCAGCATCGAGCCGGGCGATCAGCGCATCGAGCCGGTCGGCCAGGACGCCGGCCGGCTCATCACCGAGCGGCCCGCCCCTGGCACACCCGATGGCCGCTGTCGCCGGGTCGTGCCCGGCGGCGTCGAGGTGACGCAGCAGTGTCACGACCCGACGGCGGGCTTCGTCGGATTCGACTTCCTCGACACCGGCCGCGGCGAGCACCTGGGTCCACCTGTCGGCGTGAGCGACCTGCGCGATCACCTCGTATTGCGCGATCAGTTCATCGAGCCGTAGCCCTGACGCAGCGTCGGCGGCGACCTCGGTCGCCGCGGCCGGCGCGCCAGTGTGCGCGAGGATTCCGGCGAGCACGGTGCGGGCATCCGTAGGGGCTTCGTGGGTGTGCTTGTGGTCGTGGGCGTCGTCGTCATCGGTCGTGGCGACGTAGGCGTGATTACCGTTCTTGGCGCGGGTCATCGCCACATACAGCAGTTCGCGGGTCATCGTGTCGGTGACGAGCGCGTGCGCGGTGTCCACCGTTGATCCTTGCGCCCGGTGCACGGTGGTGGCATAAGCCAGCTCGACATGTTCGGCAACGTAGTCGGCGTCCAGCGTGATGGTCTGGGTGTTGCGGTCGCGTTTGACGGTCAACGACCCGTCGCCGTGGGACGCGACCACCTCCCACAGGTCACCGTTCTTGACCCAGGACCGCGTGCCGGTGGACTTGCGTCGGTCGTTGGTGCGCGTCACGATCACGTCCCCACGTCCGGCGAGTGCGCCGTCGTGCAGGACCGCGCCGCCGGCCTCAACCTTGCCTGCGGCCACCAGGTCGCTGCGGGCGCGCTGGTTGAGTTCGCTCACGAGAGCGTTGTCGGCGGCGATCATCATGGACATCTTGCCGGCGGCGGTGTCGGCAAGCCACGCGGCATAGACCGCCGCCACCATGTCGTTCTTCGTGCCCGAGGAGATGCGGTCGTGCTCGGTGTAGGCGTCGAGCGCGGACGCTTCGCCGACCCGCAGCAGGGTGGAGGCGTTCTTCTCCCACGTCTCGGTGAACCGCCGGACCTCGACAAGTTCGGCAACATCGTCCCGGTCCCTGGCAAGCATCCCGAACGCGCCGCCGGCGTCGACAGCGCTCAGTTGCGCCCAGTCCCCGACGAGCACGAGCTTCGCCCCGGCGGCCTCGGCCTGCGCGCGCAACTCGTCGAGCGCGAGCGTGCCGGCCAGTGATGCCTCATCGACGATCAGCAGTTCGCCGGACCTGACCCGCCACTGGTCGATGTTGGTGGCGATCTGGCGTGCCCGGCGGAGTTGTCCGCTCCGTCGCGCCTTGGCGAGTTTGGCCTTCCGGTCGGCCTTCCGGTCGGTGGACGTCTCGTACAGCCATTTGGCGGTGTTCTCGGTGGGAATCCCGAGCGAGTCGGCCAGGACATCGGCTGCGGCGGCCGAGGGGGCCAGGCCGCGCACGCTCCCAGGGCCGTGCGTGGCTTCCCACGCCACCCGGAGTTGTTCGAGCGTGGTGGTCTTCCCGGTTCCGGCTGGCCCGACGAGTATGTCGACGACCCGGCCGGACGCGGCGATAGCCGTGACGGCTGCGGCTTGGTCGCTGCTGAGGTGAAACCCGTCACTGGTGGGCGCGGTGGCGATCTGGTGGGCCATGCCGGCATCCACGCGAGGCCCGGCCTGGTTCTGGCCTGCGGCGAGAAGGCGGGTTTCAGCGGCCAAGATCGCGGGGGAGGTGTACCGGTCGCCGCCGGTGCGGGTGAACGCTGAGGTCCCATCGGCCCGCCGCAGTGCGGCGGGGACGTGCAACCCGTCTTCGCCATCAAGGCGGATCGCTCGGTCGGCGATGGCCTCGACTACTCGGTCGGTCACCATGAGCCGGTCAGCGGTGGACGCGAACCTTACTTCTTTGAGTACGCGGTTCGTGGCGGCCATCGCGTTCCAGGTCGTCCAGGTGGTCCTGGACTGCTCCAACTCCTTGAGGGCTTTGTCGGCGAACTCAGCCACAGCAAGGTCGCCGGCGCGGAGCCATTGCGCCGGGGTGCGCTTGGCGGCACCAGCGGGCCGTAGGTCGGCTGGCTCGTGCCCGAGCACGGCTGCGGCCCGGTCTCGCCACAGGGCGACGAGTTCGGTGAGCGGCCTGACGGTTTTGTCGGGCCTGGTGGCGAGGGTGGCTTGTTGGCGCAGCCCGATCATGTCGACCGGGCGTGGCTCGTGGCCGCGGCTCGCGCGAAACAGGCCGGCTAGCCGGTCGGTTTCGGCGTCGATGTCGTGGGTGCGGGTGGAGAACGCCTCACACAGTTCTGCCGGGACGCCGGCGATCTCGAAGCGGCGGGTTTTCCCGCCGCGTCCGGTGGCGCGTTCTTCCCACTGGACCCCGAGCATCGCGGTCACCTTGTCGGCCAGTACTGCGTCGTAGAGTTCGGAGAACGCCACCGTCGCCGGGAACAGTGCGCCACGACTGTCGAGGGTGCGCCACTTGCCGTCGGGGCCTTGGACGACGTTGGCCACGACGACATGGGTGTGCAGTTGCGGATCGGCTGCGCGCGAGTCCCAGTGATCGAACGCGGTAGCGACCACGCCACGGGTCTCGACCTGCGCGGCACCGGCTTTGCCAAGCCGGGTTCGCGCCGCCCGAGCCTCCATAGCGGCGATGGTGTCGGCCAGCGCCGCCTGATGCGCCTCATAGATCCGCTCGCGGGTGCCGTGGTCGGCCACGGCCCACCATGCCGACAGCGACTTGGGCGGGCTGAACGTGAAATCGAACCCGCTCACGGATGTCCTCGGCCCGCTGGTGGTGAACCGGCGACCGAGGCGGGTGCCGTCGACGGGGTTGACGCCACGGGTGAAGAGCCGCTGCATGTGCTGTTCGGTGACCAGTTGCCCGGCAGTCAGCCCGAGCGCGGCGACCCCTGATCCGAGCCACCGGCCCGGCGGGGTGCCTTCGGCACCGTAGTAGGCGGTGATCGCGCTGCCGCTCAACTCGCGGACGCCTTCGACGTCCGCGACGGTATCGAGCAGGTACCGGTACTTGGTTCCGGCGTGCATCTCCTTTACCGAGACGACCATGAGCATTCCTTCCTCAGCAGCAGGCGGTGAGCGCTCATGCGCTCACCCGGCGGCGGTGCGCGCGTTGCGCGCACGCGCCCGAGCAGTAGCGCCGATCTGAGCGGCCGGCGAAGAAGCCGGTATGGCAGGACGCGCACGCGACGAGCCGGGGCCTGCGTGAGCGGCGACGGTGAGCGCTCACCCGACAGGCGGGTGTGCAGTAGCGGTGAGCGGTGCGGGTGAGCGTGAGCGCCGCCCCGCAGGTGATGCAGTAGCCAGCGTCACCGACTCCGACCGGTGAGCGCTCACACGGCGGTGAGCAGTAGTCGCCCACCGATGGTGCGCCGCACCGCCGGCACCACCACTCCGGCGGTGGCGGTTCCGGGGTGGAGTCACCAACGCCGGCCGCCGCCGGTGATGCCGTGGTCAGCCTGGCGAGCGCTTGGTCCAGCAGCAGGCGTCTGCGCTCACGCTGGTAGCAGGCCCGCGAGCAGAACAGCTGCTTGCGGTTCGTGGCTGCGTAGATGGCGGTGCAGTCGCGCGCCGAGCAGCGGCGGCCGCCCCAAAGGCGACGGGGAGAAGGTGCGGTTGAGGACATCAGTGGTGCTCCCGGTTCGGTGATACGGACACCGACTGGTGGACACCGGTCGCCACGAAAACGCGAAGCGTTACGCGAAACACTCACTAGTGCCAGATGTGTATGCAGAATTGCGTCAGCAATTCGTCTCCGGAGCGAAGCGACGGCTCATCTCAAATCAATCAATTCAAATCAATCAATCGGTCGTGGTGCGCTGGCTCAGGTTCGGGGGTGGTGTGGGTGCGGGGGTGTGGTCGGGTGACTCGTCGCGGAAGCGACGGACAGCCGTCCCCACCCCCGCCGGCGGGTTGTCCAGCATCGTGGGCAACATCGGGAGCCGCGTAGCGGGTATAGCTCCCGTTGTCCACATGTGGGCAACCCGCCGCGCGCCCTGTACCTGGCTGGCGGCCAGGGTCGCCAGGCAGGTCCACCGGCGCGATCGCTCACATGGTGAGCGCTCAGGTGGGTGGTGAGCGTGAGCGCTCAAGGGGTGAGCGGTGAGCGGTGAGCGCTCAAGGGGTGAGCGCTCAGGTGGGCGGTGAGCGGTGAGCGCTCAAGGG
>JASGDS010000068.1:0-9519 GCA_047607025.1 Microbacterium sp. | reverse complement strand
TGCCAGTAGGGGGTGCCGAGGAACGTGGCACCGGGCCCCCGCTGGCAAATCCACGTCCCCGTCCGCAGCGGTCACGAAGCCCAACCGTGCCCCCGCTGGCAATGCGGCACTCCCCGCCGCTGCCGCGGACTAAAAGAAGAAGTCCGCTACACTCGAACAAGTCGCGACTGGCGTTTAAGTGGACCACCACTGGGAAGCGATGAAGACGGCATTCGACCGCACGCCTGGGCCGGAGCGAACCACATCTATTTCGTCTGTCGTCAGGAGATCGCCATGACCGATCCGCTGTTCAACGCCCCTCTGTCTGAGGTCGACCCCGAGATCGCCGAGGTGCTGGCGCGCGAGCTGAACCGCCAGCGCACGTTCCTCGAGATGATCGCGTCTGAGAACTTCGTTCCCGTCTCTGTGCTGCAGTCGCAGGGCTCGGTGCTCACGAACAAGTACGCCGAGGGCTACCCGGGTCGACGTTATTACGGCGGCTGCGAAGAGGTCGATGTGGCGGAGGAGCTGGCGATCGCCCGTGCCAAGGAGCTCTTCGGCGCCGAGTTCGCGAACGTGCAGCCGCACTCGGGTGCGTCGGCGAACGCCGCCGTGCTGCATGCGATCGCGCGTCCTGGCGACACGCTGTTGGGTCTGTCGCTCGACCAGGGAGGGCACCTGACGCACGGCATGAAGATCAACTTCTCTGGCCGTCTTTACGACATCGTCGCCTACGGCGTCGACCCTGCGACCTCGCTCGTCGACATGGATGAGGTGCGGCGTCTTGCGATCGAGCATAAGCCGAAGGTCATCATCGCCGGATGGTCGGCGTACCCGCGCCAGCTCGATTTCGCGAAGTTCCGTGAGATCGCCGACGAGGTCGGCGCCCTGCTGTGGGTCGACATGGCGCACTTCGCGGGTCTCGTTGCGGCGGGCATCCACCCGAGCCCCGTGCCGCACGCGCACGTCACCTCGTCGACGGTGCACAAGACGATCGGCGGCCCTCGTTCCGGGTTCATCCTGACGAACGATGCCGACATCGCGAAGAAGATCAACTCGGCGGTGTTCCCCGGGCAGCAGGGCGGTCCGCTCATGCACGTGATCGCGGCGAAGGCCACGGCCTTCAAGCTCGCGGCGACCGACGCGTTCAAGGATCGTCAGCAGCGCACCGTGCGGGGCGCGGCCATCTTGGCTGACCGTCTGCTGCAGCAGGACATCGCCGATGCAGGCATCGCCGTGCGCAGTGGCGGCACCGATGTGCACCTGGTGCTCGTCGACCTGCGCGATGCCGCGATCAACGGCAAGGAGGCGGAGGATCTGCTGCACGAGATCCACATCACGGTGAACCGCAACGCGGTGCCGAACGACCCGCGCCCGCCGATGGTGACGAGCGGCCTGCGCATCGGCACGCCCGCGCTCGCGACCCGCGGCTTCGGCGATGCGGAGTTCACCGAGGTCGCCGACATCATCGCGCTCGCGCTGCTGCCTGATGCCGACATCGACGCCCTGCGCGCCCGCGTCGACGCGCTGGCGTCGGCCTTCCCGCTGTACCCCGAGCTGGAAGAGGCGCCCCAGGGCTACGCCGCGTTGTAAGCGTTCACACAAAGGGATCGCGCCGCGATCCCCAGCAAGACTAGGCTCGAGCCAGTGCGCGGACGCCGCCGTCCGCCGACCTGGAGGAGGGTCCAGATGGGGAACGAAGATGGTTTCGTCGTACCGAATGTCAGCGCCTACGATCTGCTGTTCGCCGACCTGTCCGATGAGGATGCCGTGCGCGTCGCGATCATCGACGGGCACAACGGTGATCAGACGACGTATGGCGAACTGAAGGCGCGCATCGACGCGTTCGCCGGAGCGCTGGCCGCCCGCGGTATCGGTATCGGAGACGTCGTCGGTCTGCATGCGCCGAACTCGTCGGCGTTCGCGGTGGCCTTCCACGGCATTCTGCGTGCGGGCGCCACGGCGACCACTGTGAACGCCCTGTATACGAAGGACGAGACGCAGAAGCAGCTCACCATGGCCGGCGCCGTCGCGCACATCACCGTCTCGGCTCTCGCCGGTGGCTCCGTGCTCGCCGCGCAGGATGCCGGCATCCACGACGAGCGCATCATCGTGCTGGATGGCTATGAGGACTTCTCGAGCGCCGTGCAGCTGCTGGGCGAGCAGAACCCCGCACCCGAGGTGTCGTTCGACCCGGCGACGCAGGTCGCTGTCATCCCGTTCTCGTCGGGCACGACGGGCGTGCCGAAGGGCGTCATGCTCTCGCATCGCAACATTGTGGCGAACGTCGTGCAGTGCGAGGAGCGGCTCGGCATCGACCCGGGCGAGCGCATCATCGCCGTGCTGCCGTTCTTCCACATCTACGGCATGACGGTGCTGCTGAACCTCGCGCTCAAGGCGCGGGGCACGCTCGTCACGATGCCGAAGTTCGATCTGCCGGAGTTCCTGCGGCTCATCCAGGACGAGAAGGTTTCGTTCGCGTTCATCGCGCCGCCCATCGCGGTCGCGCTCGCGAAGCATCCGCTCGTCGACCAGTTCGATCTCTCGAGCCTGCGCACCGCGCTCTCGGGTGCAGCGTCGCTCGACGAGCACCTCGGCAAAGCGGTTGCGAGGCGGCTCGATATCGAGATGCTGCAGGGCTACGGCATGACCGAGTTGAGCCCCGTCTCGCACGCGTTCGGCCGCGGTATGGGCGACTCGCTCTCGCTGTCGTCGACCGGACCTGTCGTGCCCGGCACCGAGGATCGGCTCGTCGACATCGACTCGGGCGACGACATCCCTGTTCCGGCCGAGGGTCGTTCGGCATCGGGCGAGCTGTGGGTGCGGGGGCCGCAGGTGATGCTCGGCTACCTCAACAACCCCGAGGCGACGGCATCGACGCTGACCGACGACGGATGGCTGCGCACCGGTGACATCGCCGAGTACGACGCGGATGGCCACGTCTACATCGTCGATCGGCTCAAGGAGCTCATCAAGTACAAGGGCTATCAGATCGCCCCGGCGGAGCTGGAGGCGCTGCTGCTGGCGAGCGACCTCGTCGCCGATGCGGCCGTCGTCGGCGAGCCGGTCGGCGACGGCGGCGACGAGCATCCCGTCGCCTTCATCGTGCCATCGGGCTCATCGGTCACTGGGCCGCTCTCGGTCACTGGGCCGCCCTCGGCCACTGGGCCGCTCTCGGTCACTGGGCCGCTCTCGGTCACTGAGCTTGTCGAAGTGGCAGACGCCATCATGGCCGAGATCAACGCGAAGGTCGCCCCCTACAAGAAGGTGCGCCGCGTCGAGTTCGTCGATGCCATCCCGAAGTCGGCCACCGGCAAGATCCTGCGCAAGGACCTGAAGGCCTCCCTCGGCTCCTGACAGATTGCGGGTGGCCTGACGAATGGCGGGCCGAACGACCGTTTCAGCCCGCCATCCGTCAGCCCGCCCGCCAAGTGCCAGGCTTGCCTCACGTCAAGGTGTCAGGGAAGGTTGGGTGCCTTGGGTGCGGGACACCCGAACGTCCACCTCTCCGTTCCTCGTGGCGAAACAAGTCGTGAACCATTGCCGGTTCTGATGGCAGTGACCGGCAGAGTTCGGGTATCGCGCGGTGGTCGGCGCGAACGCCCCAAGGCGGGCCATCCGACCATGTCGTCATATGACGGTGATGGTTCGCGCCGCGCGCCACTGGTGGGTTAGGATCATCCCGTGCACACTTGTCGTTGTTGTTGCTGAGCGCCACCGCGCTCACCGACGACGACCCTGCCCCTCGATCCCACAAGGACCATCCGTGCGCTACGCGAACAGCGTGACCGACCTCGTCGGTGACACTCCTCTTGTCCGCCTGAACTCCGTCACCGCCGGCATCGACGCCACGGTGCTCGTGAAGCTCGAGTACCTGAACCCTGGCGGCTCGTCGAAAGACCGCATCGCGAAGCGCATTCTGGATGCCGCCGAGGCGTCGGGCGAGCTGCGCCCGGGCGGTGTGATCGTCGAGCCGACGAGCGGCAACACCGGCGTCGGCCTCGCGCTGTATGCGCAGCAGCGCGGCTACCGCTGCGTGTTCGTCGTGCCCGACAAGGTCGCAGACGACAAGATCGCCGTGCTGCGCGCCTATGGCGCCGAGGTGCACGTGACCCCGACCGACGTGGAGCCCGAAGACCCCGACTCGTACTACTCGGTGTCCGACCGGCTCGCGCGCGAGATTCCCGGAGCTTTCAAGCCCAACCAGTACTTCAACGAGAACGGTCCGCGCAGTCACTACGAGACGACGGGCCCCGAGATCTGGCGCGACACCGACGGCGCGCTCACCCACTTCGTCGCGGGCGTCGGCACGGGCGGCACGATCAGCGGCACCGGCCGGTACCTTCGCGAGGCGTCGGATGGTCGCGTCACGATCGTCGGCGTCGACCCCGTGGGCTCGATCTATTCGGGCGGGCCGGTGCACGGCTACGACGTCGAGGGCGTCGGCGAAGACTTCTACCCTGGCGCCTACGACGCCTCGGTCGTCGACCGCTTCGAGCGCGTGAGCGACGCGGAGTCGTTCGCCATGACCCGCCGCCTCGCCCGCGAAGAGGGCCTGCTCGTCGGCGGCTCCAGCGGGATGGCCGTCGAAGGCGCCCTGCGCGTGGCACGCGAGTGCGCGCCATCTGACACCCTCGTGGTGCTGCTGCCCGACTCGGGTCGGGGCTACCTCGGCAAGATCTTCAACGATGACTGGATGGCCGACCGCGGCCACCTTCCGACCGGTTCCTGAGCCTGTCGAAGGGCGCTTCGACAGGCTCAGCGACCGAGCAACAGGCTCAGCGACCGAGCAACAGGCTCAGCGACCGAAAACCTGACACACGAGACAAGGAAAAGCATGACCGCCTTCGCCACCCGCGCCATCCACGCAGGTCAAGAGCCCGACGGCACGACGGGGGCGGTCATTCCGCCCGTGCACTTCACCACGACCTATGCGCAGGATGGCATCGGCGGGCTGCGCGACGGGTACGAGTATTCGCGCAGCGGCAACCCCACGCGCACCGCGCTGCAGACGCAGCTCGCGGCTTTGGAAGGCGGCGCGGTGGCGCTGTCGTTCGCTTCGGGCCTCGCCGCGGAGGACGTGCTGCTGCGCTCGCTGCTGCAGCCGGGCGACGAGGTGCTGCTCGGCAACGACGTCTACGGCGGCACCCACCGGCTGCTGGATGGCGTGCACGGGCCGTGGGGCATCGGGCTGCGGGTCGCGGCGCTCGACGACCTCGACGTCGTGCGTTCGGCGCTGGCCGAGCGCGTTCCGAAGATCGTCTGGATCGAGACCCCGAGCAACCCGCTGCTGCGCATCGTCGACATCGCCGAGGTGTCGGCGCTCGCGCACGAGGCCGGGGCGCTCGTCGTGGTCGACAACACCTTCGCGTCGCCCGCGCTGCAGCAGCCGCTGGCGCTCGGCGCCGATGTCGTCGTGCACTCCACGACGAAGTACATCGGCGGGCACTCCGACGTGGTCGGCGGCGCACTGATCTTCGCGGATGCCGCGCTCGCCGTTGAGGCGCAGTACCTGCAGAATGCGGCCGGCGCGGTGTCGGGCCCGATGGACGCCTGGCTCACCACGCGCGGCATCAAGACCCTCGCCATCCGCATGGAGCGGCACAGCCAGAACGCGCAGCAGGTCGCCGAGTTCCTCGCCGCGCACCCCGCCGTCACGCGCGTGTACTACCCGGGTCTGCCCGACCATCCTGGGCACGAGATCGCGGCACGGCAGATGTCGGGCTTCGGGGGCGTGGTGTCGCTCGCGCTGGCGGATGGCTCGGCCGCGCGCCGCTTCGCCGAGTCGACCCGCCTGTTCACGCTGGCCGAGTCTCTCGGCGGGGTGGAGAGCCTGCTCAACTACCCCGACGCCATGACGCACGCCTCGGTGCGGGGCACCGCGCTCGCCGTGCCCGAGGAGGTGGTGCGCCTCTCGGTCGGCATCGAAGACGCCGCCGACCTGATCGCCGACCTCTCCCAGGCCCTGGGCTGACCCGCCCCTTGGGGCAGGATGGGGGTGTGGGCGCGAGTCTGTGGGAGCCGTTGACGATCGGGGATGTGATCATCCCGAACCGCATCATGCAGACGGCGCACTCCAAGCTCATGAGCGACCGCGCGGAGTCGGCGCGCGAGGCCGCCTACTTCGCCCGGCGCGCCGCGGGCGGGTGCGGGCTCGTCGTCGCCGGCAACCACTTCGTGCATCCGTCCAGCTCGATCCGAAACTTCCAGGATGCGTTCCGCCCCTCATCCGTCGAGCCGAACCGGCGCTTCGTCGACACCATCCACGACGCGGGCGCGACCGTGTTCGTGCAGCTGAACCACCACGGGGCGCAGGCGCAGCCCGAGGGTCCGGATGGTCCGCGCCCGGTGTTCGCGCCGTCTCGCCTGCTCTCGCCATCCACCGGTCGTTGGACGATCGAAGCGACGCCGCGCAACCTCGCCGCCTTTGTTGATGGCTGGGCGCGCTCGGCCGCGCTGGCCCGCGAAGCCGGGTTCGACGGCGTCGAGGTGCACCTGGCGCACGGGTATCTGCTGCAGCAGTTCCTCTCGCCGCTGTACAACAGGCGCACCGACGCCTACGGCGGTGACCTCGACGGGCGCACCCGGCTGGCACGCGAGGTGCTGCGTGCGGTGCGGGGCGCGGTCGGGCGCGACTTCGTCGTCGGCATCCGCGTCGTCGCGAACGAGCACCATCCGGATGGTCTCGGCGCCGCCGACTGCCGCGAGATCGTGGCCCGGCTGCGCGCTGATGCGCGCATCGACTTCCTCGATCTCGCCGCGGGCGACTATCACACCGTGGAGTACGTGTTCCCGTCATCGCCCATGCCGTTCGCGCATCTGCGTGACGACGCCGCGGCGATGAAGCGGGCGAACCCCGACGTGCCCGTCTTCTCGGTCGGCGCCGCGCTCGCGGTGGAGGACGCGGCCGATGTCGTCGAGAGCGGCATCGCCGACATGGTGGCGCTCACCCGGGCGCAGATCGCCGACCCCGACCTCGCCATCAAGCTGCGCGAGGGGCGCACGGGCGAGATCCGCCATTGTATCCGTCTCAACCAGGGGTGCCTCGGGCGCACGGCCGTGGGCCTGCCGATGTCGTGCACGGTCAACCCGCTCGCTGGTCGCGAGATCGAGATCGGCGAGCGACCATCCGTCGCGCCCGTGCACTGGATGGTTGTGGGGGGAGGCCCTGCCGGCATGCGGGCGGCCGTCGAACTCGCCTCGGACGGCCATCGGGTGACGCTGCTCGAGCACGACGCGCAGCTCGGCGGCCAGCTGCTGCTGGCGTCCGCGGTGCCGGGGCGCGAGACCGTGCGGTGGCTCGTCGATGACCTGGTGCGCGACCTCGACCGACTCGGCGTCGAGGTGCGTCTGCAGACCGAGGCGACGCCAGAGCTGCTCGCGGACGCCGACGCGATCGTCGTCGCGACCGGCGCCGCATCGCTCGCGTTCGAGGTGCTGCGGCAGCCGCCATCCGGTCGCATCGCCGTGGTCGACACCGATGGCACGCCCTTCGCGTCGGGCGTCGTGCTCTCGCTGCTGCCGCACGTGGACGAGCTGCACCTGTTCACGCCGTTTGAGATGATCCTGCCGCACATCGACGCGGGGTACGTGCGGCCGCTGCTGCTGAACACACTGGCAGCCCATGGCGGGTTCCACGGCCATCCGCTCACGCACGTGCCCGATGTCGAGGTCGACGCCCTCATCGACCTCGCCCCGCGCACTTCCGTCGCGCCAGAGTGGCTTGTCGCCGACCCCCGTGCCGTGGTCATCGGAGACGCCCGCGCCCCGCGCAGCATCGACGCCGCCGTCTTCGACGCCGTCGCGCTGGTGGCTGCCCCCGCTTCACTGCCGAGTGACCACTCTTTTGCCGAAAAACCCGGCAATCACGTGGTCGCTCGGGCAAAAGAGTGGTCACTCGGCAGTGGGCATCAGGCATGATCGTGGCGGTCGAGGAACTCGAACACGTCGAGGTCGTCCACGCCGGGGAACGCGCCGCGGGGGAGCGGCGAGAAGATGTGGGTGTGCACGCGGGCGGACGGCCATGCCTTGCCCTGCCAGCGCGAGTCGGCGAGTGATGCGGGGCGCGAGCAGCACGCGGCATCCGGACACGTCGACACCGCGCGCATCTGCGTCTCGCGCCCGCGCCACCACTTGGCATCGTCGAACGGCACCCCGACCGTGATCGAGAAGTCGCCGTTGTCCCTGTGCCCGACCTGTGTCGAGCACCAGAATGTGCCGCCAGGGGTGTCGGTGTACTGATAGTTCTCCGTCGTGCGGTTCTGCTGGTCGAACGCAGCGCGCGCCGCGAACTTGCGGCACACCACCTGCCCCTCGACCGCACCCGTGACATCCTCGGGCAGCGGCAGCCCGTCGTTCTCGTACACCCGCTCGATCTGCCCCTCGCCGCCGACGCGCAGAAAGTGCAGCTTCATGTCGAAGTGGTGCGTGAGCAGGTTCGTCATGCGCTGCGCCGCCGCCTCGTGCGTCACACCGAACGCGTCGCGCAGATCCTCCACGGCGAGGTCGCGCTCCTTGCGCGCCTGCTCGAGAAACGGCACCGCGGCATCCGCCGGCATGAGGCAGCACGCCGCGAAGTAGTTGATCTCGAGCCGCTGCCTGAGGAAGTCGGCGTAGTCGACCGGCCTCTTGTGCCCGAGCAGCCGGTGCGCCATGGCCTGCAGCGCCATCGACCGCAGCCCGTGCCCGCCGGGAATCGACGCGGGGGGCAGATAGATACGGCCGTTCTCGAGGTCGGTGATCGAACGCGTGGATGCCGGCAGATCGTTTGCATAGATCAGCTCGAAGCCGAGCTTCTCGGCCATGATCCCCACCGAGCGGTGCGTGAGGGCGCCGGTCGTGTGACCGGCCTCGCGCACCTTCTGCACGGCGAGCTGCTCGATCTCGGGCAGATAGTTGTCGATCGAGCGCTGCCGCAGCCGCAGCTCGGTGTTCGCGCGTCTCGCCTCCTCTGGTGTTGCGATCGTCTCCTTCTCGCGGCGCTGCAGCTCGCGGTGCAGGCCGAGCACCGTCTCGATCGCCTCGTCGCTCAGCCCCTTCGACACCTTGATCGGAGGGATGCCCATGCGGCGGAACAGCTGGCTCGACTGCGCGCGCTCCAGCTGCAGCTCGAGCGCCGCGCGCCGGTTCGGCGGCTCGCCCGAGATGAGATCGGCGACCGACGTGTCGAGGGCATCCGCGATCTGCTGCAGCAGCGACAGCTTCGGCTCGCGCTTGCCGTTCTCGATGAGACTCAGCTGGCTGCCGGCGATGCCTACCCGCTCGCCGAGATCGTCGAGGGTCAGCTGCGCGCCGGTGCGGTGATGCCGAATGCGGTGCCCCAGAGTTTTCAGTCCGATGCCGCTTGTCTGGTCGCTCGTGGGGCTCATTCCTTGATGATATCGAAAGATCTTCGGTTCTTTATACATCGGATGGCCGAAAGTGGCCCGCGATGAGGGGGATGCTTGAGGAACAAGCCACCCGGAGGAGTTCCCATGGTCATTGCAGATGCACCACTTCCGTCGTCCACCGCGCTGGGCGGCTTCACCGACTACATCGGTC
>JASGDS010000067.1:0-3820 GCA_047607025.1 Microbacterium sp. | reverse complement strand
TCACCCGCTGCCCGAAGGCCAGAGATTCCAACATGGCGCGATAGACATGCTCTGGACGTGTGGCCAGTGTCATGCCCACGAGCGCACCGCTCAGGCGGTCGTCGCCGAGAATCGATCGATTGCCATTCCACCAGTCCAACGCCACCACCGAGTTCTGCCCCGGCGCGATCTCGGATGCGAGAGCCTCAAGATGGCGGTAGACATCGAGTCCGGCCCTCCGCGCGTCGTTCTCGTATGCCGCTGGCACGGCATTTTGCACGAACCAGGCGAGCATGTCACCGACGCCGGCCTGTCCTGCCTCGAACGCCCACAGTCCCGGGATGATCCCGTCGCGAACCCGGCCCGACATGCCATCGACTTCGGATTCGTGCTCAGCGAGCACAAGGTCGCAGGCACTGGTGCCGATGACGAGCGTCATGTCGCCCGCATCGACGGCGCCGCTTCCCGCGACGCACACCTGAGCGTCCTGATTCCCGACGGCCACGGCCATGTCTGGGCGCAGTCCGAGCCGCACGGCCCATTCCGGAAGAAGTCCACCGACACGCGAGCCGGGTTCGGACAGTTCCGCCTCGAGCTTGGGGAGCAGCGCGGAGAAGCCTGGCGAGGCCAGTTCCAGGAAGCGGACAGAGGGATATCCGGCGCCTTCCGAACGGTATTGCGCTTTGAAGCCGGCGACCTGCGCACTGCGAGTCTGGGAACCGGTGAGCTGCCATGTCAGCCAGTCCTGCGCCTCGATGATCCTTTCAGCAGCTTCGAACACGCCCGATCGCTCTTCAAAGATCTGAAGCGCCTTCGGAAACAGCCACTCCGACGACAGCTTTCCTCCGTACGGCCGCAGGTCGACCTCGCCTGACCGCTCGGCAACGCCGGTCAAGTGCTCCGCCTGCCTCTGGGCTGCGTGGTGCTTCCAGAGTTTTGGCCAGGCGTGGGGCTCCGCCGCCCAGTCCGGGAGCAGGCACAACGGAGTGCCATCACCGGTCGTCGGCAGGACTGTACACGCAGTGGCATCGATGCCAAGGCCGACCACCTCGGTGGGATCGATGTGTCCCTCGCGCAGGACGCCATGAACCACGACCTGAAGTCCGTCGATCCAGTCCGAGGGGTGCTGCAGCGCCCAATCGGCGCCCAGCTCGATTCTCGACCCGGGCAGCATACGGGTGATCACGCCATGTGGATAGGCGAACACCGCGCCTGCGATCTCCTCACCCGAGGAGAGATCGACGGCGAGAGCACGAACCGACTCTGTTCCGTAGTCGATCCCCAGGGCAATTCTGCGCATGATCAGATGGTCTCCGTGTCGGCCTCAGAACGGATCTGGAGCGGAGCGACCGGTTCCGGCATGACCGAGAGTCCACCGACCGCGCCTCCGGGGTGCGTGTAGTGCACGGCCTCCCAGCTGTACTGGCGCGCGCGCATGAGGGCATAGGCGAGCGCGTCGAGCCATGCGCCGTATGCCAGCGTACTGCCCATCGCGATCAGTCCACCGGGATCGGCTGTGTGAACCCCCTCGAGCTTCACCACGATGTCGGCGAGGCCTGCCAGTGCTCCCGACGGGGAGCTGGTGAGAGCGATGACGAGACTGCCTGCGTCCTTCACACGGACGGCAAGATCGTTGACCTCAGCGCTGTCGCCGCCTTTGGACAGCGCAATGAGCACGTCGTCCGGCCTCATCACTCCCATCGAACCGTGCAGTCCATCGGTCGGGTTGAGGAAGAAGGCGGGCGTGCCAGCGACCGAGCAGAGGTGCGCGGCACGGCGCGCGATGAACCCGCTCGTGCCGGCTCCTGTGATGACGACCTTGCCCTTCCCCTCGAGCAGGTGAGTCGCAACACGGACGAAAGTGTCGTCGACGAGTTGCGCGACATGTCGTACGGCGTCACTCTCATCGACGATGAAGGCGCGTGCAGCCTCGATCACGATGTTAGCGGAGGCGGAAGTCATCCTTGATCCCTTCGGATTCCACGCGTCGACACGTTTGTTGACGTCGTTCAATCCTCGGAACTGAGATATCATTCTGCAATAGAAACGCTCAAATGAGCGCAAAGCTCAAATGAGCATTCCAACAGCATCGAGGTGGCCAATGACAATCAGCTCCGCCGAGGGCATACTCGCGGCGACCGTCGCACAGCGCTTCTATATCGACAGCGAGTCAAAGGTGAAGATCGCCGCAGAGCTAGGAATCTCACGGTTTCGAGTGGCGAGGCTGCTCGACATCGCTGTCAGCGAGAAGATCATTCGGTTCACGATCACCTCGCCGCTTGCGCAGAACACTGAGCTCGCCGAGCTGGTGCGCACGCGATTCGGGCTGAACCGCGTGCTTGTGGTCGATGCGCCCGAAGACGAGTCGGATGTCGGCCGGTTGCGGCGCAGGGTCGGCGCCGCATGCGCGGCTCTGCTCAGTGAAGTCGTCACCGCCGAAGATGTGCTCGGTCTGGGCTGGGGGCGCACGATGAGCGCGATCGCAGCTGAACTCACCCATCTGGCGCCGTGCGGCGTTGTGCAGCTCGGCGGCATGGCGGGTTCGGTATCGGAGAACTCCCTGGAACTCATCCGGCGCGTGAGCGAGACCGGCGGCGGTCGCGCCTATCCGATCTACGCTCCGCTCGTCGTTCCGGATGCTGCGACTGCGGCGGGCCTGGTCAGTCAGCCGGGAGTCAGCTCGGCCATCCGAATGTTCGCGAAGATCACACTCGCCGCCGTCGCGGTGGGCAGCTGGGATCCGCCGGAATCGCAGATGCGAGACACGCTCGACCCCGAAACGCGCGATGCGCTGATCGACAAGGGCGTCGTCGCCGAGGTGCTGGCGACGCTGTTCCGTGACGACGGCACGATCGTCACGGATATCGACGACCGCACACTCGCACTCGACTACGAACGCATGAAGGCGCTGCCCGAGCTCATCCTCGTCGCGGCCGGCGCCAACAAGTCGAGGGCCATCCGCGCCCTCTTCCGTGCCGGGGTCGGCACATCGCTCGTCACCGACAGCTCGCTCGCGCGTGGCCTGCTGCGGCTTCGGTGAGGTTCCGAAATCTAGATCTAGGTAGACATTTCACGTATGCTGTGTTCATGAAGACGATCACGGTCGCGGAACTCCGCCAGAACCCGACCGAAGCGATCACTGAGGTGGAGTCTGGGGAGGTGTACCGGATCACCCGCCACAGGAGGGAAGTGGCGCGACTTGTACCGCCTTCAACCACCGCCGTGAATCTCATTCCACCGAAGCGGATCGGACCATCAAGCACCGTGAACCTTCCCTACGTGGAGTTGAGCACGGCGAATTCGGTCGATGAGCTGCTGGAGGAGCTTAAGGGCGAATGGTGACGAGCTACTACTTGGATTCTTCGGTAGCGGCGCGCATTCTGCTCGGCCATTCGCGATCAGCGGCGGAGTGGTTCGATGATACGACCACAGATGACGCCTCCATCATCTTCTCGAGCCGATTGTTGCGGACGGAGCTCACCCGCGTGCTGAGGCGCGAGCTCATCGACATCTCTAGACGAAACGAGGTACTCGATTTCGTGTCGATGCTTCCACTGGAAGATGCAGCGCTCGGTGAGGCAGAAGCTATCATTCTCCACATCAAGACGCTGGACGCAATCCACCTCGGAGCCCTCATCCGCAGCGGCATCGATGCCACCGTGGTCACGCACGACGGAACAATGCGCGCGGTGTCCAAGGAGATCGGCTTCGACGTCTTCGACCCAGTCGAGTGACGCCCGGAACAGGGCACGATCTGAACAAAGTGGTAGCGGAGGCGGGACTCGAACCCGCGACCTCACGATTATGAGTCGTGCGCTCTCACCAACTGAGCTACTCCGAC
>JASGDS010000066.1:0-8431 GCA_047607025.1 Microbacterium sp. | reverse complement strand
CCAAAACAACGAGATGAGCCAGTGCAGGGAATATGCCACGGTGCTGCCGACTGCGACACCGACGGCTCCCCATGGCACGCCCGCAACGATCACGAGAATCATGAGCGGCCGTGTCACCAGATACATCTTGAGCTGCGCGCCGGGATGCCCGCTGGCGAGGAAGATCCAGTAGGAGATCTGTGAGACGGCGCGCAGCACGCCACCGATGGCCAGCACCATGAATATCGGAGCAACGGGTAGCCAATCATTGCCGAAGACGATGAGAACGACGTCTTTTGAGAGCCCGGCGGCGACGGCGAAGACCGTAGCGGTGACGTATCCACCAACGATCTGGGCACGCAACAGGTACCGTTCGAACTGAAGCTTGTTCTCATGCACTCTTGAGAGCACGGGCAGCGCTACTCGAGTCATCGGAGCGTTGATCTGCCGCAGGGGCTGCATGAGCAGCTGGTATGCCCGATCATAGTAGCCGAGGGCGACTGATCCTGAGCCGATGCCCAGCGCGATATTGTCGATGTTCTTGGTCAGGTATGCGATGAGCTGGGTGCCGAAGACATTCACCCCAAAGCGCAGGAAGCGCCGCAAAGATACCGTGCGATCGGGCACGGAGGGGAGCCAGTGGCCGACGAACATCGAGAGTGTCAGAAGAACCGCGAGGGAGACGAGCTGTTGCACGACGAGTGCCCAGTAGCCCAAGCCGAGCAGCGCAAGGACAACTGCTGCTGCGAGAGCGACGGTGGGGCTCACCATTTCGATGATGGCCATGGGCTTGAATTTCAGGCGACGAGTGAGATCCGCTGTGTACTGAGTCACCATTCCGCTCAAGATGAAGGAGGGTGCGAGCGCGAGCGTGACACCGATGACTCGTGAGTCGGAATACATCATGGAGATGAGGGGGGAGAGGGCGCTGACGACAACCGTGGCGGCGAGGCCGAGGCCCGAGTTCGCCCAGAAAAGGTTGCTTCGTTCCTTCGGCGTCACTTTCTTCGCCTGGATGGCGGCGCTGGACAGCCCGAAGTCTCGAAAGATCTCGGAGATGCCGATGACGGACACGACCATTGCGATCAGCCCGAAGTCGTCTGGGGAGAGCACTCGTGCCAGTACCAGCGTCGTCGCAAACGCGAGCAGGGCCTTGTAGCCCTGACCGATGAGGGTGATGCTCGCGCCCCTGGCCGCCGCGTCCCCGAGCTTCGTCTCAGCAGTCATCTGTGCCGTCCCTGTCCCGATTTCTCTCACGGCGTCAAAGAGCGCGCAATGACTAGGCTAATACGTGGAGTCTTGTGCCAATTCACGAGGACGTTCGGAGTATCCGAGGAGAGCAAGGAAAAGATGAGTGATTCGGACGGTTCCTCAGCGTCGATCGTTGTGTCGGTAGCGACGTTCAAACGCCCGATTGAGCTTCAGGAAATCCTTCCCGCGCTGGTCGAGCAAGCTGCCGACGTTGATTTTGCTGTGCGTATCATCGTCGTCGACAACGATCCGGAGGGTGGCGCGAGGCAGATCGTCAAGGACGTTTCTGGCGGAAGCACTCTGATCACTTATCTGCACGAACCGAGGCCGGGCATTTCTGCGGCGAGAAATGCGGCACTCGCCGCATCACAGGATGACGACGCGATCGTCTTCATCGATGATGATGAATTGCCGGGCGACCGCTGGCTGAGGACGCTTGTCGATTACTGGCAGGTCCAGCGGTCGACGGCGGTCGCGGGGCCCGTCCTGTCTCTTTTTGACGGGGAACCCGACCCCTGGGTTGTGGCGAGCGGTGTGTTCTCACGGCGTCGGCTGACGACAGGTTCAGTTATTCGAGGGGCGGCCACGAACAATCTGATCATTGATCTCAAGTTCTTGCGTGATCACGATCTTTCCTTCGACGACACGCTGGGGCTCGTCGGTGGGTCGGACACGCTCTTGACGTATCAGATCACCGCGGCTGGTGGCCAAATCCTGTGGTGTGATCAGGCTGAGGTGACGGAAGTCGTTCCTGCCTCGCGGCTGACACGTCGCTGGGTGGTGCGCAGAGCAGCGCGCACTGGTGCATCGTGGGCGCATGCCACCATGGCTGTGGCCTCCCCGCGAAAGCGGACTGCGACTGCTCTGCGGATGATCGCCACGGCCGCAGTGAGGGTGCCCCAGGGCGCCGCGATGTGGGCGCTGGGAACACTGCTTAAGCGACCGAAGACGGCGGCGAAGGGTCTGACCCGTGCAGCTTCGCACGTCGGCGCGGTCGGACGACTGTTGAATGTGCGCATCCGAGAATACAAGCGCTGAAACGGGTTGGGGCCGGCCCGTCAGATGATGGGTCGGCCCCGAGCTACCGCTGGCGCGGTTATTCGACTTCGATGGCGTCGATGTTCCTCACGCGGAGCGTCTGCGTGCCCGTGATGCCCGACGCGACATAGAGTCCAACTCCGATGCCCCCTGTGGTCTGCAACGCGGCAGTCGAGTCTGTTGCAGTAGCCTGCCACGCAGTCGGCTCAGTGGTCCCCGACTCCCACACCTTGGCCTGGATGGTCGTCGGGTCCGTCCCGAAGGCTTGCACGCGGACCATTAGATCTTCGCCGCCGACCAGCGTCAGACCGGAGACGGTCACTGTCTTGAGGTTGGTGCTTCCCGTGCGCAGCTGAAGCTGCACGGCCCCGGCGGTTGTGACGACAACTCGCGCCTGATAGTCGGTCGAATTGGCGCGGCGCGCGATCACAGAAATGTAGTCGCTGCCACCGGTGGGGAGCGCATCAAGGCTGAGCTGCGCCGTGACATCAGTGCTGTCCGAGGACACGCTGTTGAGGTACGCCGTTCGAGTGAGCCCAGCGGTCGTGGCGATGATGCCATCACCATCGGAAACAGAGAACTGGGAAGCCGTTCCACTGAGTGTCCATACGCCTCCGACATCGGCCGACCCCCAGGAACCAGTTGCGGTGCGGTCGAAGGCGTCAGCGGCAAGTTCATCGACGTCGGCGGACTCAGGATCCGTGACCGTGACAGAATCTGTGCTTGTGGCCGTCGCTCCATCGTTGTCAGTGACTGTGAGCGTCACCGTGTAGGTGCCAGCGGCGGCATAGGCATGGGTCGTCGTTACTCCGGATCCGTTTTCCGTGTTGTCTCCCCAGTTCCAGTCGTAGGTCGAGATAGCGCCGTCACTGTCCATCGAAGTCGACCCGTCCACCGAAGTGCTCAGCTCGCTCTCTGAATGGGCGAATGCGGCCGTCGGAGCGACATTCTCGGCTTCCGTTCCGACAGTCGCCACTGTCACGTTATCGAACCGAACAGCCAACGGGCCGTTTGTCACGCTGGAGCCGGCATATACTTCGACGCCTACATGCCCTGCTGTCTGGAGCGACGCCGTGGAGTCAGTTGTCGTGACTTGCCAGTCGTCCGGCTCTGTCTCACCGTCGACCCACGCCTTCGTGCTGAGCGTCGTGGGCGTGGTGCCCTCAGCCTGAACGCGGAGGTTGAGAGTGTCTCCTGCGGCAAGCTGAAGTGTCGAGATCGACTTGCTCGACAGCGTGGTCGAGTTGCGTTGAAGCTGCAGTGTGACGGCACCTGATGTCGATATGACAGCTCGCACTCGATAGTAGTCCGTGCCGACACGTCGCACGAGCAGTGACGTGTAGACGCTGCTGCCCGTCGGCAGTGAAGGCAGCGTGATCTGCGCCGTCATGTTCGCGTCTGTCGCGCTGATGTCCGACAGGTAAGCCGCACGAGTGGCACCGGCCGCCGGGGAGATCTGTCCATACCCGCTCGTGACCGAGAACGAGGAAGCGCTCCCGCTCAGGGTCCATGTGCCACCAAGGTCGGCAGTGCCCCAACTGTTCGTAGCTGTTCTTCCGAAGGCGTCTGAAACGAGCGTCTGGGCAGCGGCCGAGACCTCGACAGTCTGCGTGACGGCGCCTGTGGCGCCGTCGTCGTCGGTCACGGTGAGGGTGATGGTGTATGTTCCGGCTGTCGTGTATGTGTGAGTGGCTGTTGCGCCGCTGTCGAGGTCGCTGTCGTCGCCCCAGTTCCACTCGTATGCCTCAACTGTCCCATCGCTGTCGGTTGATCCAGAGCCATCCGTTGCGACAGTCAGCGCCGAGACGGTGGGGGCGAATGAGGCGACAGGCGCAGCATTCGGGGTGGCAGCAACAGTCACCTCCTTCGACTCCGTCGCGGTTGCGCCGTCGTCGTCGGTCACGGTGAGGGTGATGGTGTATGTCCCGGCTGCCGTGTATGTGTGGGTGGCTGTTGCGCCGCTGTCGAGGTCGCTGTCGTCGCCCCAGTTCCACTCGTATGCGTCAACTGTCCCGTCGCTGTCGGTCGAACCCGATGCGTCCACCGAGGCGGAAAGCTCTGCGACATCTGAGGTGAACGACGCTGTTGGTGCGACGTTCGCCGGGCTCCCGGTGGAACCGAGCGCATAGTGCTCGGCGACGACCGACGCGGAAAGCACGGTCGGATAAACGGCGACCTCATCGATTGTCCCGACGAAAGCGTTCGAACCATCCCAGTTCACATCACTGCCCACATGCCAGTAGCCAGCGTAGTTCTGGGCGGCCGTGTTGGTGCTCGTACCCACCGCTTCACCATCCACGTACAGCACCATTCCGTTGCTGCCAAGTGAGGCAGCGACATGGTGCCACTCGCCGTCGTTGTATGACTCGTCGCTTGTGACGGTTTGGCGTGAACCGGTGTAGGTGCCGAAAACGAGTTTGCCTGCCGCCGTCATATAGATGTGCCGGTCGTAGCTGGAAGAGTTGCCCGTCGACCCGTTTCCGAACCCTATGATCTTCCCGCCCGTCGTCGATGTGGTCTGGAACCATGCTTCGAGGGAGAACGTCGTGGGGTTAGTGAACTTCGTGTCGCTGATCACCTGGCCGCCATTGAACAGCATCGCCTCGTCAGTGTTGTCCGCAAGCGCGCCCGTTGCGCCCGTGGTCACGCTGCTGCCATAGATCGTGCCGTCGATACCCGACGTTGAGCTGTCTGCAACTGTGGATCCCTCAGCGTCGTCGAGTCGCCAGTACAACGTGGGGTTGGAGTCGAACACGGACGCGCCGTACTCGTCCGTGGGCGCTTCCACCAGGGTGCGACCAGCAGCAAGGTAATGAGATTCGACCTGGTCTGCGCTGAGCGGTTCACCGTAGATGGCGACTTCGTCGATCGAACCGTCGAACCAGGGGGAACCCGACCAGCTGTTGTCGCCACCGATGCGCCAGTATCCGGTGTAAAGCTGCCCGGAGATGACGTCCGTGCGCGATGCGACCTCCACGTCGTCTACGTACAGTGACATTCCGTCAGCGCTCAGATTTGCAACAACGTGGTGCCACTCGCCGTCATTGTACGACTGCGTGGACTGCACAGTCTTCTCTGCCGCCGGATAGACGCCGAACGCAATGGTGCCATCGGCGAGCATGTAGACGTGTCTGTCATAGCTGCTGGACGTGTCCGTGCTGCTGCTGCCGAAGCCGACGATCTTTCCGCCGCTCGTGCTCGTGGTTTTGAACCAGGCCTCGATTGCGAAGGTATTCGGTCCGTTGATCGCGCTCGTCGTCGACGCGAAACTTCCGCTCTCGCCTGTGAAGCTCGCGGCAGTAGCTGAGGTGTCATCCAGAGCTCCGGAAGCGCCGAGTGCCGCTGGCGTGTTGATGGTGAGGTCTGCGTCGCCAGCCCAGGCGTACGACGTCGTGCCTGATGCCTCGTTCATCGGCCAGTAGTAGGTCGGCGAGTCTTCGAGAACGGTGGAGCTGTAATCAGTCGTTGTCAGATCGCCCGACCCGCTGGCGACCGCACTCACCGTTGCGCTCCATGCTGAGTTTCCATCGGGATCAGTCGCCTTGAGGCGGTAGGTGTATGTACTGCCCGCGGTGACATCAGTGTCGATCCATGAAAGGCCAGGAAGTCCCCAGTCAGATGACTTTGACCGGGCGGTGGTCTGGTACACCGGAGTCGTGGTGTTCCCATTGCGGTAGACGCTGTACGTCAGGTACTCGTTATCGCGATCCCAGTTCAGCGGCCAGCTGACACGAAGGGACGCTGCGCTCAGCGGAGTGATCGTGGGAGACCAGGAACTCGTGCCGAGGCGGGGCCCTTGGGTATCGGTTGCAATGGAGGAGACGGCGAAACGCGACAGTGCCTGCTGGGCAGTGCCATTGACGGTCGTGAACTCGCCTGCGTAGACGACATAGTCTCCATTGCCGGTCACAGACCACGGGCCCTGACTTGCGCCACTGAATGAGCCTGTGTTGAACGTCGGGTACCAGTGCAGCAGGCCGGGAGCTGACGTACCACTCCAGTCCGCATAGCCATAGTTGAGGCCTGTCGGCGTGGTGCGTACGACATCCTTCGTGAAGGCGAGACCGCGGTAGTAAGTCCAGGAGGGGCTGCTCTGCGGAAATCCGCCCTCTATGCTTCCGCAGTAGTGGGAATGACCTGCGACGTATACCGCGTCTTCCGTGGCGTATGAGGAATAGGTATCCCCGTGACAGTCTTCAACCCACACCAGGTCACCGGTTGCCCAGTCGGCACGGAACGATCCTTCAAGGTTGCCACCTGAGCCGTAGACGTAGCCAGTTCCGTAGAAAGAAGTCCCATCGGAAGAGAGTGACCAGATCGCGGCGGCGGAACCACCATTGCGCACCGAGTCATTGACGCCAGTAGGCTCGAGAGCGCCAGTCTCTGCGTCGAAAAGCGCAAGACCGTATCCCGGATTCGATGAGCCGTTGGCAGTTGTGAACGCCCCCCCGGCCACGACGCTCGTACCATCCGACGAGACCTGGATGGCATTTCCTCGTCCTCCGTCAAGAACTGGTGCGAAGCTAAGAAGTGTTCCGTCGCTCGACACGGCCGCAATCTTCGAGCGTGTGTTCCCCGCAACCTGGGTGAACACGCCCGTGAAATAGACGGCACTGTCGGTGGCCACAACGCCGCGAACTGACGCATTCACGCTGGGGGCGAAGGAGGACACCAATGCGCCCGTCGCGGTGTCGAATGCGGCGATGCGATTTCTCTTGGAGCCGTCGATCTCGGTGAAGTCTCCGCCGATGTACAGGCGGCTGCCATCGGGCGACGCAGCAACGGACAGCACCTGCCCGTTGATCGTCGGGGCGAAACTCGTCATCACACCGGTCGTGATGTCGTAGGCAATGAGATTCGTGCGGGTGACCTCGTCGGACCCGATGGCCGAGCCAGCGGGACGAGCGGTGCTGAATGAGCCGCCAGCGTAGACAATATCGCCCACGATCGCCTGCGACCAGACAATGCCGTTCACCTGCGCTGTTGGAAGCGAGTCCGCGGTGACGGTTGTGGGGGTGTCCTCCTCCACAGGTGATGTATCCGCCTGAGCGCTCAGCGGGAGTGCGACAAGTGAAGCCATGACGATGGCGGCTGCGATAATGATCGACCACACAAGTGTCAGACGTCTGCTCAGGCTACGTACGAACATTGCTTTCCCCAATTGTTCCTCAAAGGTTCCGGTGCACACACCACCGACTGCGAGAACTCGCTAGGAGATGAGAGGAAGCCGAGCGCCCGGTGATACCTGCGCGGCGTGGTCAGGACCGGTGCTGTTCGTGGTTCCGCTATTTTTCACTGCGTCGCAGCGCATACTCGAGGTAGACGCTGCCGAACGCTGCCGCGATCATGCCGCGGCCGATCGCCATGGTGCGCTCCCCGTGCGCACGGCGTGACAGAGAGCGAGTGACTGCGCCGAGGAAGCTCTTCGCTCCGCCGCCTGATACACGCAGTGTCCCTTTGGCAACTGCACGCACTCGTGCAAAGGCAGTGCTGCCGTCAGTGGTGAGGATATCGACACGGGCACGTGTATTGCCAAAACGGTAGTACCGCTGCAACACCCACGCACGAGTGAAACGACTAGCGTCCTCCTGCTCGAGTACGGCAGCGTGCTGCGCCCAGACAATGTGTTTCCCACGCTTGGTGAACTCGCGCGTGAAGAGGCTGTCGCTGCCACCCGAAAGGCCAAAGCGTTCATCGAAGCGAAGCCCGGTATCGCGAACCGCAGCAAGATCGAGAAGCAGGTTGTTCGTCGCTACCTCGGGGATTACCTGACCGTCAACTCTCTGCGGACGCTGGAATGCGCCACTTGCGCGAACCCATGGATCGGCTTCGTCGGGGAAGACGGTTTCGACCCTGCCTGCCACGGCGTCGGCGCCGGTTGAGATGTACTTCTGCACGAGCTGTTCCAGCCAGAGAGGCTGAGGAACCTCGTCATCGTCGATAAAAATCAAGGCATCGAAGCCGAGCGCGCTGTCCAATGCACGGTTGCGTACGGCGGCAATCCCGGGCGTCGGTTCTGCGATATAGATCGCACCCGCAGCCTGGGCGCATCCGGCAGCGCTGTCGCCGTCAGGGTCGTTGTCGACCACCATGACCGAGACGTCTGCGATCTGCAGCTCGGCGATCTGTGGGCCCAGTGTCGCAAGCAGCGAGGTGAGTTGAT
>JASGDS010000065.1:0-4027 GCA_047607025.1 Microbacterium sp. | reverse complement strand
CGCCTGCGCAGGCGATCACGCGACGCTGTGTTCTGTGCCTGCGACGACGTGTGTTGGGGAAGGGAGGGGGAGGGTGCTTGGACGCTTGGGGTCAGCGGGAGGAGCGGGAGGTGCGACCGCGGGTGATGCCGACCAGTGCCTGCACGTCGTCGTCGTCGCGCTCGCGAAGCCACGCCAGCGCGACGGACGAGGTGGGGCCATCCTGCAGCGGACGGTGCGTCACGTCGCGGCGATGGCGCAGCCGCGCCAGCGACAGCGGCACGATCACGACGCCGATGCCGGTCGCGGCCACGGCGATCGCATCCTCGGTCGTCTCGGGCGGGTCGAAGCGCGCAGGGGAGGTGCCGGGAAGGTCGAACGGCCCGAGCACATCGTCGCGTGGGGTGATGACGACCGTGCCCTCGAGGTCGGCTGGCGTGAGCTCGTCGGCGACCGTCAGGTCGGAGTCGGCCGACATCACCACGACCGGAGTCTCGTCGTACAGGGTGACGAGGTGCAGGTCGTCTCCCTCGACAGGATGGCGAACGATCGCGGCATCCACCTCGCCCGATCGGATCGCAGCGAGCTGCGCCGCGCCATCCAGCGCCACCAGTTCGAGGCGTTGCTGTGGGCGCTGCTCGTGCCAGCGGTGGGCCCACTTTCCCGGCGTCGCGCCCGGAATATAGCCGAGACGGAATACGTCACGCGAGGGCTTCTCGGTGGGAGGTCGACGGTCGCGGGGCACGGCTCCACCCTAGTTCGACCTCGCACCGAGACGAAGTGCAGAAAAATCGCGCTCGTGGGAATAACTAAGGTAACCCTACGGTTGTCCCCAGTGACGCACCCTTGAATGGGATCGGAGGCAATCGTGGGAAAGAACTACGTCGACATCGAAAACGACCAGGGCGAGCCGCTGCGCTACCGCAAGCACGTCAACGGACGCGGCCTGATCGCGACGGGCGCCAAGGTGCACCCTGACGCGAAGATCGAGGCCGGAGCCTATGTTGAACCGGGAGCGCACATCGCCGCCGGGGCTCACGTCGTCAGCGGAGCGTGGATCGATGCCGACGCGATCGTCGGACCCCAGGCCTTCATCAACGCGGGTGCCCACATCGGCCCTGGTGCGATCGTCGGCGAGCGAGCGAGCGTGGGTGTGCGCACCGTGATCGGTGAGAAGGCGAAGGTCGCGCCCGGCTCCCGCATCGGCAACGACCTCACCATCCGCAAGGGCGCGTCGGTCATGACCGACGAGAAGGGCTACCTGCTGGCGGCCTGACTCTTCGACAGGCCCTTCGACATGCCCTTCGACAAGCTCAGGACAGGTCCCAGGACGGGCCGCAGGAGAGGCCTCAGTGACCGAGAACTCCGACGAGCGGATCCTTCTCGAAGCGGATGCGGCCCTGGTCGTTCTCGACGGGGTAGCCCTCGCGCGCCCAGTACTCGAAGCCGCCGATGAGCAGCTTCACGTCGTACCCGAGCTTCGCGAACTCGACGGCGGCCTTGTCGCCCGCGTTGCAGCCGGGGCTCCAGCAGTAGACCACGACGGGCGCATCCTTCGTCACCTCTCCGGCCGCACGCGCCGCGATCTCGGCGTACGGCAGATGGACGGCGCCGACCGCGCGGCCCTGCGCCCAGGCCTCGGCCGAGCGCACGTCGACGAGCGTGAGCTGCGCGCCATCCTTGCGCGCCGTGTAGACGTCGCTGGCGTCCGTCTCGACGGAGAGCTTGGCCTGGAAATGTGCGAGAGCATCGGTCATGCCCCGACCCTATGGGTGCGGCCCGCCGCGTGCCATCCGTTCGCCTGATTCTGGCCGAATTGCGGTCACCTCTGGCAGGTGGGGCACCAGAACACGTCGCGCAGCTTCGTGGGGTCGGCGCCGAGCCTGGTGTGCTGGATGGCCGTGCCGCAGCGGCGGCACGGCTGCCGCTCGCGCCGGTACACCCAGTGGTTCTGCCCGCGACGATTCACCCCGGTGAACGAACGGATGGGCAGTTCGACGTTTCGCCTGATGGTGCGGGCTCCGAGTTCGACGAGCGAGAGGGTGTCGGCCTCGGTCATGGGCCTCGTCGGTGCGACACCCGTGAGAAACAGGAGTTCGGCGCCGTATTCGGTGCCGAAGCCCGCGACATTGCGCTGGTCGAGCAGGGCCACGTGGGCAGCCCGAGGGTCGGCGGCGAGGCGATGTGCGGCCTCGACGGCGTCCCAGTCGTCGCCCAGCGGATCGGGGCCGAGGTGCGCGAGGGCATCCGCTTCATGGGAGGTGGGGAGCACCTCGACGATGCCGAGGTCGAAGCCCACCGCCTCGAGCGTGCGCGAGCCGACGAGCGCGCGCACCTGGTGCGCGGGGCGCCGCCACCTGGTGCCGACCGGGTGCACCGCCCACTCGCCCTCCATGCGCAGGTGCGTGTGCAGGGTCTGGTCGCCGATGCGCAGCAGCAGGTGCTTGCCGCGAGCGGCGGATGACTGCACCGTCTCGCCGCGCAGGTCTCTCGTGGCGAAGGCCGGAACCCGCAGGTCGAAGCGCGTGACCTCGTGACCTTCGAGCGCGGCCATCCGCCGCGCGGTGCGCTTGACGCTGTCGCCCTCAGGCATGGGCCGTGGCGCGAAGCGTGAGCCCGCGCGTCGATTCGACGAAGCCGGCGCTGCGCAGGCAGCGGGCGAGCGCGGTGCCGAAGACGACCTCGCCGCCGACCTGTTCGACCGTCAGCGTCTGCAGCCTGCCCGCGCGTGCCGCGACGACCAGCCCGCGCGCCGCGGCATCCAGCAGCGTCTCGTCGTCGGTGAACTGAAGTGAGGTTCTGCCGCCGCGCTCGAGATAGAGGATGGGTGCTCCATCCACCAGCACGACGAGCGCGCCGGCCTTGCGACCGGGCCGATGCTTGACGCCGTCGAGGGATGGCCAGGGGAGCGCCGCGCCGTACGGGTTCGCCGGGTCGGTGGCGGCGAGGGTGATGGCGTCGAGGGGCGGAGGGTCCGCGAGACCGGAGTGGGTGCGCAGCCGGTCGATCGTCGTGGAGGCGGCGAACTGCGCCGCGCCGAGCTTCTCGATGAGGTAGCCCCGGCGGCAGTGGCCGGCGTCTTCGAACCCCGCGAGCGTGCGATACACCTGGGCGAAACCGCCCGGCACCTGCTCGGACTGCACGGCACCGCGGGTGACCACGCCGTACCGGTCGAGCAGCAGCGCCGCCGTTGCGGCCATCCGCTGCGCGTCGGCCTGCTCGTCGCGCAGCGGCAGCAGCGACCACCGACCGCCGGTGAACGCAGGGCGGGGTGCACCGCCCTTCGACAAGCTCAGGACAGACCGCCGGAACGTCACGCCCCGGTGCGCGCGGGCACGCGGTGCCCTGCGCGTCGTCTTGTGCGCCTGCGAGCCACCCTGCAGCATCAGCCGCACCGGCGCGAAGGTGTCGTTCGTCACTCGTCCTGCCCAGACGAGATTCCAGAGGGCATCCAGCACGCTCTGCTCGTTCTCGGCGCCCACCGTCTCGCGCAGCTGCGCAGCGAAGTAGGCGCCGCCACCACCGAGCGCCGCGACGAGGCTCGCCTCGAGCGACATTGCTCCCTGAGTCTGTCGAAGGGCGATCTCGATCGGATCCGCCAGCGTGTCGCCGACGGAGTGCGCGGGATGCAGGGCAATCCAGCCATCCCGCCCCGGCAACGTGCCATGGCCCGACCAGACGACCTCGCCGCTGCTGGTCAACTCGTCGAGCATCGCCGGGGCGTAGTCGCGAACTCGGCTCGGCAGGATGAGCGATTCCCACGCGCTCGCGGGGATGGGGACGCCCGCGAGCTGGTCGATGACCGTCGCCACGCCGTCGACGCCCTCGTAGGCGCCGCCGACGCCGTGCCACTCGGGCAGGAAGCGCGCGTACGCCTCGGGCGTGACCGGTTCGACGCTGCCGCGCAGCGCCGCCAGTGACCGCATGCGGATGCGCCGGAGCGCCTCGGTGTCGCACCACTCGAGTTCGTTTGGGTCACTGCGGTCTGTCCTGAGCTTGTCGAAGGGCTCGTCGAAGGGCTTGTCGAAGGGCTTGTCGAAGTGGCGCT
>JASGDS010000064.1:0-3092 GCA_047607025.1 Microbacterium sp. | reverse complement strand
GACGATGAGCAGCCCCTCGTCGTACGGCTCGATCGGCGGATAGAGGATGTCGTCGAGGCCGGCTTCGCTCACAGGCCCCTCCCGTTCACCGCGAAGCAGTCGGCCTGCGACTGGGCGCGACCCCTGCGACGCGCGGTGTCCGCCCCGATGTTCGCATCATCCTTGAAGGTCATGGTCAACGTTATCGCGCCGTTCGGTCCCGCACGATGTTTGTGCGGGTCAGGGCGGGAATAGGCTCGGATCATGCCGCACACGCCGACCGTCGCGACCGTCGCCGGAGCGGTCCGTGCGCCCGGAGCGCCGTGAACGAGCCGATCGTCGCCGTCGTCGTCGCGGTCGTCGTGATCGCGGTGGTGACCGCGGTCGCCCGGAGACTCAACCTCGCGGGGCCGCTCATCCTCGTCGTGATCGGGCTCGGGGTGAGCCTGCTGCCGTTCGTCGAGATCCCCGAGATCGATCCGGACCTCATCCTCGTCGGCGTGCTGCCGCCGCTGCTCTACTCGGCGGCGGTGGGCATGCCGGCCATCGAGTTCCGGCGCGACTTCAGCCCCATCGCCGGCCTGTCGGTGCTGCTCGTGTTCCTCAGCGCCATCGCACTCGGGTTCTTCTTCGACGCGATGATCCCCGAGCTCGGGATCTTCCTCGCGATCGCGCTCGGCGCGATCCTGAGCCCCACCGACGCCGTCGCCACGTCGATCGTGAAGCGCTTGGGCATCTCTCCTCGCGTGACGACGCTGCTCGAGGGCGAGAGCCTCCTCAACGACGCGACCTCGCTCGTCATCCTGCGTTCGATGCTGATCGCCGTGGCGGCCGGCGCCGTGCAGCCGGGCGCCCTCGTCGGCTCCTTCCTCCTCGGCGTGCTCGTGGCGATCGTGGTGGGCGCCGTCGTGGGCTACGTCAACCTGAGACTGCGCGCGTGGGTCGGAACCCCGGCCGCGAACACCGCGATCGGCCTCGTCGTCCCGTTCGCCGCGTACGTGCCCACCGAGCACCTGGACGGGTCGGGACTCGTCGCCGCCGTGGTCGCCGGCATCGTGACGGGACAGGGCGCGGCCCGCTGGTTCACGCCGGAGCAGCGGATGTCGGACGTGCTCAACTGGCGCACGATCGAGCTCGTGCTCGAGGGCGGGGTGTTCCTCGTCATGGGCCTCGAGCTCGAGGGCATCGTCGACGCGAACCTGAGCGAGCACGAGGGGCTGTGGCACGGCACGTGGCTCGCGCTCGTCGCGCTGGCGATCATCGTGGGCGTGCGCGCCGTGTACGTGACCGTGCTGGTGTGGGCGCAGAGCCGCCGAGCGCGCGACAAGCTGCGACGACGCATCGAGCGCTTCGGCGACCGTCTCGACGATCTCAGCCGCGGATCCGCCGACGACGCACGGGAGCCGGCGCCTCTGCCGCGCCGCCTCGAGAGCGGGCGCACGCGCGTTCGCCGCGCGCTCGCCGACCTCGACTACTACCAGGCCTCGCCCCTCGGCTGGCGGCACGGCGCCGTCATCGTGTGGGCCGGCATGCGGGGCGTCGTCACCCTCGCGGCGGCGCAGACGCTGCCGCAGGGAGACGACAACCCCGAGCGCGCACTGCTCGTGTTCGTCGCGTTCCTGGTGGCGCTCGTGAGCCTCCTGCTGCAGGGCACCACCCTGCCGCTGCTCGTGCGGTGGCTGGGCCTCGCGGGCACCGGCGACGTCACCGCGAGCCGCGAGGAGCAGGCGCGCCTCACCGGGGAGCTCAACGGGGCCGCGGTCGCGGCGCTCTCCGGCGACGCGCTCCGCAAGCGCGACGGCACGACGTTCGAGGCCGACCTGGTCGCCCGCATCGGCTCGCGCCTGGCCGAGCCGCCCGACGACGACGAGACCGCGGCGTTTCGCGACGGCCTCGAGCTGCGGCTCGCGCTGATCCAGGTCATGCGGGATCGGCTCGACGCGCTCTCGCACGACGGCACGTTCAGCACCGCGGCGCTGCGTCGCGCGCTCGCCGAGCTCGACGCCGATCAGCTGAACGTCGAACTGCGTCTCGACGACGACCGGTGAACGGCCGCGCGGCACCCACGCTTCAACACGTCCTGGCGCTTCGACGGCTCCCGGTTGTCAAAGCGTGAGTGCCAGAATGGAGCACATGCCATCCACCACGGTCGAAGGCGTCGCGCCCGAGACGGACCGACCGCACGCGACGCACCACGCGGCGCAGTGCCCGGAGTGCTTCGCCGAGCTGCAGCGCGACCGCGACTGGTGGCAGGCGCGACCGGTGGGCTCACGGCTCGTGGGCCTCGTCGTCGCGCGTGAGGGGATGCCGACGGTCGCCGAGCAGCGCGACGACCTCGCGCACTTCGGCGTGCCGATCGAGGGCTTCCGGCATCCCGCCCCCGAGACCCTGGAGACGTGGGGCGAGCGCCTCGTGCGCCTGTTCGGCACGCTGCGCACAGGAGACGTGCTCGTCGTGGCGAACGTGCACGCCCTCGGTCGCACGCTCGACGAGGAGACGCGCACGGTCGCGGCGCTGCACGCGCGCGGCATCGTCGTGAAGGTGCTCGGCCACGGCGGACGGCACCTGTTCGACTCGGGGCGCTGACCCCCGCACGCCGGGCGCCTCAGGGTGCGGGGCGATCCCCCGGCATCGCCCACGACGACGCCTCCACGATCGAGTCGAAGAACCGCAGCATCGCGTGCGGGATGTCGCCGAGCGGCGTCGTGAGGCTCACCAGCACGAGGTTCTTCTCCCCGGGCACGGTGTACCAGTAGCGGGCCACGAGCCGGTTCTGCAGCACCTGCTCTCCGCCCTCGTCGATGAGCTGCGGCGTCACGGCGTGCAGCCGGAGCACCGCCGACCCCGGCATCGACAGCCGCGTCGCCGTCTCGAGGTCGGGCTCTCCGATCTCCGCCAGGCTCGCCTCGAAGACCGCCATCACCCGGTCGGGGTCGGTGCCGACGGCGGGCGTCATGCGCACCCGCCGCGGCGAGTGCACGGTGAGCGCGACGGGCGTGGGCACGTCGGTGGCGACCTCGCGGCACAGCAGCAGGATGTCGGCGTCCGCATCGCGCGCCGCGGCGGCGGCCTCCTCGAGCGGCGCCTCCACGCGGCGGCGCGCGAGCACCGCG
>JASGDS010000063.1:0-2689 GCA_047607025.1 Microbacterium sp. | reverse complement strand
GCGAAGACCACGAGCAGCGCGGTCTCGAGGACCAGCGCGATGCCGAGCGCGACGGCGCTGACATGGACGCCCGAGCGGGCCAGCGCGAACACGATCCCGAACATGATGGCACCGGCGAGGTACCAGTGCAGCTCGAAGCCGAAGAGCGTCGGCAGCGCCACCGAGCCGGTGAAGAAGCCGAGCGTTCCCAGGGCGCCCGCGACGAAGCCGTTGTAGCCGATCGTGGCGATCATCCCGGTGATCAGCCCCGCGGGGCGGCCGAGGCCTTTGACGGCGATCGCGTAGAAGCCTCCGGCGTTGACGAGCTCCTTCGTCATCTGCGCGTAGCCGACCGCGAACAGCAGCAGGGCGATCGCCACGATGACCACGGCCACCGGCGTCCCGCCGCCGTTGCCGGAGGCGATCGCGAGGGGCAGCACGACGACCCCGACGGTCACCGGCGCGACCGCCGCGAGCACGAGGAAGACGATCGCGGAGACGCCGAGCTTGTTGTGCGCGAGTGCGCCGGGAGAGGTTTCGGACATGAGGACTCCTTCGAGTGGTGCCGGCCAGCAGGCGCTGATCGGGTGCTACGCGGGGAAGGACGAGCGGCCGGTGTAGCCGAAGTCGGACAGCAGGGTCGTGCCGTTGATCGCCCGTGCGCGGCTGCTGCTGAGATACGCGACCGACCACGCGACGTCTTCCGGCGACTGCAGGGGGAACGCGGGATCGTCCATGACCTCGTCGCCGAGCCCGCGGCGGGCCATCGGGGTGTCGACGACCGAGGGGGCGACGCTGTTGACCCGGATGCCGTAGTCGTCGTACAGCTCGAAAGCGAGCGCCCGCACGAGTTGCACGATCGCTCCCTTCGACGCGTTGTACGCGAGCATGCCGGGCACCGAGACGAATCCCGAGTCCGAGCCGATGATCGTCACCGTGCCGCCCGGAGACCGGCGCAGATGCGGCAGGGCCGCCTTGACGGCCAAGAACGCCCCGAGGACGTTGACGTCGAGCACCTCGCGGAATCCGGCCGCCGTCACGTCCGCTGCCGCCGCTCCCATCTCGCCCTCCACGCCGGCGCTGATCACGAGGGCGTCCAGTCCGCCGAGGCGGCTCGCGATCGTCTCGATGGCACCGTGGACCTGCCCCTCATCGGCGACATCGGCGGCTGCCGTCACGACCGTGCCGTCGCCGTCGCTGTCGAGCGCGCGCGCTGCGGCATCCAAGCGCGACGCCGACCGGCCGATGAGGCCCACGCCTCCTCCCGCCTGCCGGTAGAGACGCGCGCACGCGAGTCCGATTCCCGAGGCCCCGCCCGTGATCGCGACGCGGCGGGGGAGGTGCAGGTCAGGAGCTGCCATGGTTCGGCCTTTCCGGAAGGTGCGCCCACGGCGGGGCGGATGATCTTGCGGGGATGCTACGCGGTGCGCCCGCCCCGGTGATAGAGCGGTCGAACGTTCCCTGCACGCGTGGCACAGGCTCGTGCACTGTGCGCACAACGGCGCCGTCATGGTGGGGGAGGATAGAGACCCGACCCCCGAAAGGCCGGCCGTTTCCGGCCGCGCGCGAGAGGAAACGACAGCCGATGGATCCCCGCATCGCCCGCGCCGAGCGCATCGCCCGATCGGCGCTCGCAGACTTCGGCCTCGATGAGGATGCGACGCTGACGTTCATCAAGCAGCGGGAGAACACGGTGTTCCGCGTCGAGTGCTCAGACGGCCGATTCGCCCTGCGCATCGCGCGCCCCGGCTACCGCACCGATGCCGAGATCGAAAGCGAGATCGAGTACGTGCAGGCGTTGCGCGCGCACGGCATCGATGTCCCCCGCTATCGCCGGCTGTCGGGCGGCGGGCCGTTCGCGGTGCGCGAGGTCGACGGGCAGCGGTTCCCCGTCGTCGTGCAGGACTGGCTCGACGACGGCACGCCGCTGGAGGACATCGCCCGCGCCGCCGACGGCACCAGCGACCTCACCACCGCCGACTTCGCCGCGATCGGCGCGCTCGCGGCGCACATGCACGAGGCCGCCGCAGTGATCGGCCGTCCGCCGGCCTACGACCGGCCGGCCTGGGACGCCGAGGGCCTCGTCGGCGCGGGTGCGCTCTGGGGCGATCCGGCGGGGCTCGCCGAGCACAGCGAGGACGACGTGCGCGTTCTGCGTGAGGCGGCGCGTTCGCTCACTCGGCTGCTGGAGGATGCGGGGACGGATGCCGAGGTGTTCGGCATCCTGCACGCCGACTTCACTCCCGAGAACGTCATGCGCCGCGCCGACGGGTCGCTCACCCTCATCGACTTCGACGACTTCGGCGAGGGATGGCACGCGTTCGACCTCGCCACGACCCTGTTCTTCTTCCAGTTCCACCCCCGCTACGCCGAGTATCGCGCGGCTCTCGAGCAGGGTTACGCGCGGGCGCGGCGGGCCCCGGAGCGCACCCTGGCGCTGCTCGACCCGCTGCTGCTCGCGCGCGGCATGACCTACCTGGGCTGGGCGGCGGATCGCCGGGGCGACGAGACGGCGGAGTTCCTCGCCGCCGACGTGCGTCCCTTCGTCGTCGACCTCGCCCGCCGACACCTCGCCGCGTGAGCACGCGGCGCTCATCCGGTCACGTCCCTGTGATCGTCCCGTGATTATCCCTCTGGAGGCATCCGTGTCTGAACCCCTTTCCCTGCGTGAACGTCGCAATCGCACGATCGGCCCGTATTCGCCGCTGTT
>JASGDS010000062.1:0-5442 GCA_047607025.1 Microbacterium sp. | reverse complement strand
CTGCGTCGCCGGGACGCCACGCACGCGCTGTGCGGCCTGGTAGCGCGCGAGGGCGTGCACGGCACTGGTCTCGGCCACCGACCAGCGTTCGTCGAGGACGCTGCCCGGCAGCGACGGCACGAGGCGGCCGAGCAGATTGCGCAGCGTGAACGTCGACGCACCGGTGTGCACACCGATTCCGGCGAAGCCCTCGTAGCCGCCGACCTCGATGATGAGACGGGAGAGGAAGGCGAGATAGTGGTTGTCGGGCTGGAGGTGGATGGCGAGCGGCCAGATGAACGCGGCCACCACGTCCTCGACGGTGGCGGGGGAGTCGCTGAGCGCCAGCCCCGCGACGACCTCAGCGCGCATCGCCTCGCTCTCCGCACCCCGATACTCGAGGACCTCGCGGATCAGCCGATCGCGGTCGCCGAAGTGGTATTGAACGGCCGCGTGGTTGCGCTGCCCCGCCGCGACGGCGATGTCGCGCAGCGGCGCAGCGGCGATCCCGTGGTCGGCGAACAGCTGCTCGGCGGCGCGGAGGATGCGCAGCCGCGTCGCCTCGCCGCGCACGTTGCGTCGTTCGCCACCGGTGCGTGCCGTGCCACGTCTTGGTTGCGTTTCGGGGGCTGAGGGAGGCGGCACACTCACGAATCTACCCGTGCGCGGGCGGTTCGGCACCGTTGCGGGGCACACTCGCGGTCAGGGGCGCGAGCTCGGTGCCTGCCGGGTACACGTCACCGAACAGGGGCACACCGGCCTCGGTGAGACGCGGGACGAGCGCGTCGCCTCCTCCGCCGACGAGGGTCGCGATCGTCAGCCGCCCCTCTCCCGCCTCGGCGGCGACGCTCAGCGCACTCAGCGCGCCGCCCAGGCGCAGCTGCGGGTCGCGCAGCTCCACGTCGAGAAAGCCCGCGTGCGCCGTGAAGCGCACCGAACCCGCGAACTCCAGCACGAGGTCGTCGTCGTCGCGGCGCGCCTCGCGCAACGGCCAGAAGAAACCCCCCTCGGCATGCTCCCCGGCGCCGCCGCTGACCGTCACCGTGCCCGCCGCGATCACTCGCACGTAGCGGAGGAACGAGTCCTTGACGGCCCAGCGCAGTTCGCCGCCGCGGTTCACCGCGTGTGCTCCGGCGGGAACCCGGTCAACCCTTCTTCGAGCTGCAGACCGAGCACGTTGAAGACGGTGCAGTGCATGTCGTAGGTGCCGATCGTGAACGCGAAGTCGATGAGCTGCTGCCTGTCGAACTGCGCCTCGAGGGCGGCCCATGTCTCGTCCGTGATCTGCTTGCGCAGACAGAAGTCGTCGATCGCCTGGACGATGGCCGCATCCTGCGGTGACCACTCGTGCGAGCCCGAACCGATCGAGAGCGCCTCGATCTCGGCGTCGGTGAGATATCCGCCCAGACGGCTCATCCGCGTGTGCTGCGCCCACTCGTACTCGCCGTGGCCGAGCCAGGTGGTGCGGATGATGATGATCTCGCGCACCCGGTCGGAGAGGGTGGAGTTGCGCAGGTGGTTGGAGAACGGCATCCAGCCCCGGATGAAGTCGGGGTGCCAGGCATAGATGCCGAGGATGTTCGACCTCGGCCGCTGCCCGGGCTGCTGGGCCGCCTGCGCGGCGGCCGGGGCGTGGGCTTGGAGCACGGCGAAGGCGTCGTCGACCTCGTCGGTCCAGTCTTCGGTGGGGCGGGGGGGCACTCGCGGTGTCATGGTCATGTCATTCTTTCTCAGCCGATGAAGGATCCGCCGTTGACGCTGATCGTCTGTCCGGTCACGTAGGAGGCGCCGTCGGAGACGAGGTACGAGACAGCCGCGGCGATGTCCTCGCCCCGGCCCATTCGCCCGACGGGGATGTACTTCGCCATCTGCTCCTCCGACGGGATGGTCCCGGCCTCCTGCTTGCGAAGCACGCTGCGCGAGATGACCGAGGAGGGCACGACGCTGTTGACCGTGATCCCGCTCGAGGCGAACTCGACCGCCAATGCCTTCGTGAGGGCGAGCTGGCCGCCCTTTGAGGCCGCATAGTGCGCCATGCGCGGAGAACCGCGCTGCGCGCTCGAGGAGGAGATCAGCACGACCCGCCCCCAGTGCGCCGCGACCAGGTCGCCCAGCGCGGCCTGCACCGTGTGGAAGGTGCCAGTGAGATTGATCGCGATCGTGCGCTCCCACTCCTCCGGCGTCATCTCCAAGAAGCTCTGCTGCGGCGCAACCGCCGCGTTCGCCACGATCACGGAGAACGGCCCGAGCTCATCCCTGGCCGCCGCGACCGCGGCATCGACCTGTGCCCGGTCACTGACGTCGGCGCGGTAGCCGCGTACGACGGCCCCGTCCGCGCTCAGCTCCGCCGCAGCCCGCTCAGCTCCGCCCTCGCCGCTGCTGAAGATCGCCACCCGGAATCCGTCGGCGGCCAGTCGCTCGGCGATGGAGTATCCGATCCCTGCTGAGCCGCCCGTGACCAAGGCGACCCCGGGCTCGGGACGTACAGGATGAGAATTCGCGTCGATCATTAGGAGTACGTCCTCGGATTCCTTGGATCCGTACGGTCTGTGCAGGCACCCGCTCTTGCTGGCGCATGCACTACTGTTGTGCTGTACGGAACAGTTGTTCTGTTGGGGATTGCTCCCTCCAGAATGTCCGCCCGCACCCCGAATGTCAAGCGAAGGGAATCTGCTTTCATGGCCGAGTCGACGAAGGACACCCCCGACACAGCGGGCGAGGAGAGCAGGAGACGGCAGCCGCTGGCACGCGGCATCGAGTTGATCACGCTCATGGTCGACAGCGATCAGGAGACGCACGGCGTGCGAGAGCTGGCGGGTCGGCTCGGCGTCAGCCCCAGCACCGTGCACCGGCTGATCACCGACCTGGAGCGCATCGGCCTCGTGGGGCGCACGCCCACGGGCTCCTACCGCCTCGGGATCGAGTTCCTCCGGCTGGCATGGGCGACCACCACGCGCTACCCGCTGCAAGAGGTGTCGGCCGAGACGCTGCAGACGCTGACCGAGCAGAGCGGCGAGTCGTCGTTCTTCTGCGTCTACAGCGAGCCGCGCCGTCAGATGATGTTCACGCTGACGATCGAGTCACCGCATCCGCTGCGCTACACGCTGCCGATGCAGACCTGGCTGCCGCTGCACGCGGGCGCGAGCGGGCTGGCCATCCTCGCCTACCTTCCCACAGACGTCCAGGAGCAGATCGCGCACGGAGACCTCCCGGCGCTGACCGAGCGCACCATCGTCGACCCCCCCAACCTGCTCCGGCGGCTCGCAGGCGTGCGCGAGGAGGGCTATGCGATCACCCATGGCGAGCGGATCGAGGGCGCCATCGCCATCGCCGCTCCCGTCTTCGGCCCTGCCGGCGTCATCGCCTCGACCGGCATCACGATCCCCGAGAGCCGATTCAACGCGGCCCAGGCGACGGCGCTGGCCGGCATGGTGCAGGACGCCGCCGAGCGGCTGTCCGGCTACCTGCGGAGCACACGCGACCCCCACGCACGGCGGTCGTCCCGATGACGCCGGTAGATTGACACACGGCAGACGGGGAGAGATACTTCATGTGTTGCGTATTAAGCACCGCCTGTTCCTTTCAATGCAGCATCGGCGCTCGAGGCTGAGGAGCAGCGACGACACCGCCGGACGAAGACGTAAGGGAGTCTGAGAGATGAGCGATGATGCCCGCCGCGTGGTGATCGTCGGCGCTTCCCTCGCCGGGACCCGCACCGCGCAGGGACTGCGCCAGCTCGGTTTCGCCGGCCCGATCACGCTGATCGGCGCCGAGACGGAGCCGCCGTACGACCGGCCTCCACTGTCGAAGGACCTGCTGAAGACGGGATGGGACGAAGAGGCCGTCGAGAGGGTCCGCCTGGCTGACGCACAGGAGCTGCACGACGCCGGCATCGACGTCCGGCTCGGCGTCGCCGCGACGGGGCTCGACTTGGACGGCAGGGCGATAGGGCTGGCCGACGGCAGCGCGGCGGAGTACGACGTGCTGGTGATCGCGACCGGGGCGACCGCTCGCCCTTCCCCCTGGCGGCCCGCATCGGGCGTCTACCAGCTGCGTACGCTGGACGACGCCCGTGCCATCGCCGCACGCCTCGCGGTCGGCGGCCATGTCGTGGTCGTCGGCGGCGGGTTCATCGGCACCGAGGTCGCGGCCGCCGCACGCGGGCGCGGCTGCGAGGTGACCGTGGTCGACCCGCTGCCCGAGCCGATGACCCGCCTGGTCGGCCCCGAGGTGGCCGACAGTCTCGTGAGACTGCACACGCGCAACGGCGCCCGCACCCGCTTCGGCGTCGGCGTGACCGGGATCGAGGGCGAAGACGGCGCTGTGCGGGTCTCACTCGCGGACGGCGAGGTGCTGCAGGCGACCACCGCCGTCGTCGGCATCGGCTCCGTGCCCGCAACCGAGTGGCTCGCCGACTCCGGGCTGCTGCTGGAGAACGGGGTGGTCTGCGACGAGTTCCTCCGCGCGGAGGGCGCGACCGACATCTACGCCATCGGCGACGTGGCGCGCTGGCGGCACCCCGGCCGCGGCGAGCTGATCCGCGCCGAGCACTGGACCAACGCGAGTGACCAGGCCCGCCATGTCGCTGCCGCGATCGCGACCGGCGCTGAGGAGCCCTACCAGCCATCCGACTACGTCTGGTCGGATCAGTACGACTGGAAGGTGAACGCCGTCGGGTGGCGCGACCCGAACGGAAGGTCGGTCGTGCTCGGAGACCTCGAGGAGGACGGGCGCGTCGCGGTCGTCCACGCCGATGCGAGCGGCAGAGCCTGCGGAGCCGTCACGGTGAACTGGGTTCGCGCGCTGAACCAGCTGCGACGGCTGCTGGCGGGCGGCGGCACCGCGGAAGACGTCCTCGAACAGCTCCGCGATCGCGTCTGAAGACGACGCGCGGCCTTCCGCCGAGAGCACGGCGGGCGACGCCGTGACGACGGCCGTCACTCAATACACGTCGCGGAGATACCGCTTCTCCCGGTGCATCCGCACCACCAGGGCCTCGCCCGCAGCGGACCCCAGCTCGGCGACGGCGATCTCGTACAGCGCGTCGTCAACGTCGGCGGCCATCCGCTTGCCATCGCCGCAGACGTAGAAGCACGCCCCCTCGTCCAGCCAGCGGACGAGCTCGCCGCCGTTCTCGCGCATCCGATCCTGGACGTACACTCTCTCCGTTTGATCCCGGGAGAAGGCGGTGTCCAGCCGGGTGAGAACGCCGTCCGCGAGCCACTGCCCCCACTCCTCGCGATAGCTGAAGTCGCTGGCCTCGTGCTGATCGCCGAAGAACAGCCAGGCCGGCCCTCGGTCCGGAACCTGGGCGCGATCGGCCAGGAACCCTCGGAACGGCGCGACCCCGACGCCTGGGCCCACCATGACGATCGGCGTCGACGGGTCTTCCGGGAGGCGGAAGGTCCGGTTCGGCAGCGGGAAGACGCGAACGGTGTCCCCCGGCTCGAGCCGGTCGGCGAG
>JASGDS010000061.1:0-5915 GCA_047607025.1 Microbacterium sp. | reverse complement strand
TGCCGGATGGCGCCTACCGCGGATGGGCCGACCGTCTCGCCACGCTGCTCGCGCAGACCTCGCGCGGCGAGTTCCGCTACGCGAATCTCGCCGTGCGCTCGAGGCGCATGCGCGATCTCGTGCGCGATCAGGCGCCCAGGGCGCTGTCGATGCGTCCCGACCTCGTCGCCATCCTGATGGGATCGAACGATCTCGTGCACCACGGGGCGTCCCCGCTCGTTCTGGGCGAGCAGCTCGAGGCGGTCGTGCGCGAGATCAGAGCGACGGGTGCGGACGTGCTGCTGGTGACGCCCTTCCTCCCTCACCGGCACTCATCGCTGGTCTTCGCGAAGCGCTTCGCCGCGTTCTCACACGAGGTGCGGCGCATCGCCCGCGAGACGGGCAGCCTGCTGCTCGACGTGGAGGCGCTGCCCGAGCTGGGAGTGCCAGACATGTGGGCGGAGGACAGGGTGCACCTGCGCTCGCGCGGCCATCGGCTGCTCTCGTATCGAGCCGCCGAGGTGCTTGGCCTCCCGTTCGCGCACGCCCTCGGCGACCTGGACGACGCACTGCATGTCGACGACGACGAGCCGGGATCAGGATGGGTGCACAAGCACCTGCTCCCCTACGTCGCACGGCGTCTGCGCGGCCGCACGGCGGGCGATGGCCTCGCGCCCAAGCATGACTCGGGCTACGTCGTGCTCCCGCCGCCCGCGAGCGCGAACCTCTCCTCGCTCTGAGGCGTCCCTTCGACAAGCTCAGGAACCGAATGGCAGCTCAGGAACCGAATGGCAGCTCAGGAACCGAATGGCGGCTCAGGAACCGATGGCGGTGTCCTGGTAGGGCGAGCCACCGGTGAGGTTGTCGCCGCGGTTGGCGTTCGGGCGCGCTTGGCGCGGCTCGGCGTCGCCGTACTTCGCCGCGACGCGGGCGGCGTGCGTCGGCGCGTCAGGCACGGTCGACGGCCGATTCACGGCCAGTTCGCGCCGCAGCACGGGCACGACGTCTTCGGCGAGGAAGTCGATCTGCTCGAGCACCGTCTTCAGCGGGAGTCCGGCGTGGTCGGCGAGGAAGAGCTGACGCTGATAGTCGCCGAACAGCTCGCGCATGCCGACGTAGCGGTCGATGACCTGCTGGGGTGAGCCGACCGTGAGCGGCGTCATCTCGGTGAAGTCCTCCATCGACGGTCCGTTGCCGTACACGGGAGCAGCGTCGAAGTAGGGGCGGAACCGGCTCACGGCGTCCTGCGAGTTCTTCGCGATGAACACCTGGCCTCCGAGGCCGACGATCGCCTGCTCCGGCACACCGTGGCCGTAGTGCGCATAGCGCTGGCGATACAGGCCGATCAGCCGCTGATAGTGCGAGGCGGGCCAGAAGATGTTGTTCGCGAAGAACCCGTCGCCGTAGTACGCGGCCTGTTCGGCGATCTCCGGTGTTCGGATGGACCCGTGCCAGACGAACGGGGCGACATCGTCGAGCGGGCGAGGCGTCGAGGTGAAGCCCTCAAGAGGGGTGCGGAACTTCCCTTCCCAATCCACGACATCCTTCGACCACAGCTCGTGCAGCAGGGCGTAGTTCGAGGTCGCGAGCGGCAGGCCCTGGCGGATGTCCTTGCCGAACCAGGGGTAGACGGGGCCGGTGTTGCCTCGCCCCATCATCAGGTCCATCCGGCCGCCAGACAGGTGCTGCAGCATCGCGTAGTCCTCCGCGATACGCACCGGGTCGTTCGTCGTGATGAGCGTCGTCGACGTGGAGACGATGAGCCGCTCCGTCTGCGCGGCGATGTGCGCGAGCAGGGTCGTCGGCGACGACGAGAAGAACGGCGGGTTGTGGTGCTCGCCGATCGCGAACACGTCGAGCCCCACCTCCTCCGCGTGCTTCGCGATCGTGACGACGTCGCGGATGCGCTCCGCCTCGCTCGGCGTGTACCCGGTCATCGGGTCCTTCGTGATGTCGCTGACCGACATCAGGCCGAACTGCATGCCGGAGGGGTTCTCGTCGCTCATGGTGCTCCTTGCCCGTATTTCCATTCAGATGAATATACATGAGGGAACGCGCTGCGTCCGAGACTATTCCCGATCAGGTGAAAAGGTCTGCTCCGACGTAGGAGCCGGATGCCGCGCCGGGCGGGATGGCGAACAGTGCGGACCCGACGTGCTGAATGTACTCGAGCATGAGGTCGGTCGACAGCGATTTCTGCACCGTGATGAACTGTGAAGGCGAACGCACGAACGCGAGAAAGAACAGCCCCGCATCGAGCCGACCGAGCACGTTGTCGCCGTCGACGTAGTTGTAGCCGCGCCGCAGCATCCTGATGCCGTTGTTGACGTCGGGATGCGCGAGCCGCACGTGCGCCGCCTGGTCGATCTCGCTGCCAGAGAACTTGGGCTCGGTGAACTCGTCACCGCCCGACAGCGGTGCGCCCTCGGCCTTGTCTCGCCCGATCGTGCGGTTCTGCTCCGCCAGCCGCAGCCGATCCCACACCTCGATCGTCATCGCGATCTTGCGCACGGCGAGGTAGCTGCCCCCGGCCATCCAGGCGGGGTCGTCGTCGTTCGAGACCCACACGTGCTCGGTGAGCGCGTCAGCATCGTCGGCGAGGATGTTCGAGGTGCCGTCCTTGAAGCCGAACAGGTTGCGCGGCGTCTGCTGGTCGGCCGTGGTCTTCGACGTGCGTCCGAACCCCAGCTGCGACCAGCGCATGTGGGCGCGTCCGAAAGCGATGCGGGTGAGATTGCGGATGGCGTGGAAGGCGACCTGCGGGTCGTCGGCACACGCCTGGATGCACAGGTCGCCGTTGCTGGCGTTGGGGTCGAGGTCGTCTCCCAGAAACGCAGGAAGCGTCTCCAGCTCGCTCGGGCGCTGCGCGGCGATGCCGAAGCGATCGACGTCGTCCTTCTCGAACAGCGAGGGACCGAAACCGAACGTCACCGTGAGGCCCTCGGCGCCGAGACCGACCGCCTCCCCCGTGTCGTCGGGCGGCGCCTGCTCGCTGCCGCCCGTCGCCCCCGTCGCGCTCACGTCGAGCCCCTGCACCATGCGCGAGGCCGCATACGACCAGTCCTGCAGCAGCTCGATCAGGTCGTCGCGCGTGGCGTCATCCGTCAGGTCGTACGCCGCGAAGTGCAGGTGCTCCTGCACGCGGGTGGTGATGCCCGCCTGATGGTCGCCGAAGAACGCGAACTGCTCACCATCGGCGTCCGCGCCTGCCGATCCCGACCGTGCGACGCCGAACCCGACACCGCCTCCGACGGCGAGGCCCGCTGCTCCTGCACCGATGGCGAGCCCGAGAAGCCCCCGGCGACTGAGTCCACCGGGGGCTTCTGTCATGGGGTTCTCCGTCATTCGGTGGTGAGCACTCCGGTGAGCTGCGAGAGCGGCTCGGCCAGGGCGTTGAGCTTGTCGCTCAGGTTCTGCTTGTCATCATCGGTCAGTTCGCTGTAGTTCACAAAACCGTCGTCGAGCGAACCGAAGGTCGCAAGCACCGCCTTCAGGTTGTCATAGCCGTCCTGGATCTGCGACGACAGGTCGGCGCCACCATCCTTCGTTTCGACGTAGTCCTTGACGAGCGAGAACGCCATCTCACTGCCCTCGACGTTCGCGGCGAAGTCCCACAGGTCGGTGCCGCTCCACCAGTCCTCCTCACCGGAGATCTTGCCCGTCGCGACCTCGTCGAGCAGCCCGATCGCGCCGTTCGAGATGCCGGCGATGCCCTGATCGGTGAGGGCGGCGGTGAAGTCGTCGGAGTGCACGTAGTCGTCGAGCGTGGCGACGTCGGCGATCAGCTGGTCGCCGAACTGCGCTCGCTCCGCATCGGTCGAAGGCTCCCAGTCCTTCCACGCGCTCTCACCGTCGGCGTTCAGCGCGTCCTCCTCCGGCACCCACAGGTCCTTCTCGATGCGGTGGAAGCCGGTCCAGTCCAGACCCTCTGCGACGGCGTCGACCTCGCGATAGTCGATCTTCGGGTCGAGGTCGCCGAGCGACTCCGCGACCGGCTCGATGCGCTCGTAGTGGGCGCGCACCTCGGGGAACAGCTCCCTCGCGGTCTCGTCGTCGCCCGACTCGTAAGCGGCGACGAAGTCGGCGACGCCCGGAACGAGCTGCTCGACCTGGTCCTTCACGAACGCGGCGTACAGGTCGACGGCCTGCTGCATGACCTCGGCGTCCGCTTCCGACAGCTCGACCGCGTCGCCCGAGACAGTGAAGTCGGCCTTGCCGACGCCCGCGCCGACCATGCCCGGCTTGCAGAGCGTGAAGTAGTCGCCCGGCTGCGCCGTGACCGTGAGGTCGCGCGAAGCGCCGGGCGCGATGTTCTCGACCTCGCCGATGATGCGCAGGCCGTCATCGGCGAGCAGGTAGAACTCGGTCACCTGGCTGCCGCCGTTGGTGACGCTGAACTTGAGCGTGCCGCTCGTCGCGGTCGCCGCCGAGACGGCACAGCCGTCGTCCGTGGCATCCACCGTGAGGGCGTTGGCGGCGGCATCCGTGCCATCCGTCGAATCAGCGGAGGTGCCGTCGGTGTCATTCGCCACGCACCCCGACAGGGCGAGAGCGGCGATGGCGACACCCGAGAGCGCAGCCAGGGTCTTCGTGGTGTTCATGGTCGTCCTTCTGCGGTTGCTGTGATGGGGAGGGTTCTGGATGCCTGTGCGGCGCGCGCGGCGCCGAGCGCCTTGCGCGAGAAGATGGGGATGACGATGGCGAGGTAGATCGCCCAGGCGATCACCTGCAACCAGGTCATCTGCGGCATGAAGCCGATCGTCGCCTGCAGCAGCGAGGCGAGCCATCCGGCCGGATGCACGACGTTCGTGGCGTCGAACGCCCAGCCGAACGGGAAGCCCGCGGCACCTGTGCCGACCGTGCCCGTCACCTGATCGATCGTGGCGCTGGCGCTCCACGGGCCAGGCAGCACGTTCGCCTCCTGCAGATCGTGGATGGCGTACGCGAGTACTCCGGCGGCGACCATGATGAGCAGGGCGCCCGTCCAGGTGAAGAACACGCGCAGGTCGATGTGCACCATGCCGCGCTGCAGCAGCCATCCGATCACGACGGCGGCGACGATGCCGAGCACAGTGCCGATGAGCGCCCTCGGCGCGCTGCCGAACGACTGCACATACGACCAGATGAGCAGGGTCGTCTCGACGCCCTCGCGCGAGACAGAGACGAATCCGATGACGACGATCGACCACAGCGAGCCCGAGACCAGTGCGCGCTCCGCCTCGCCTTCGAGCTGCTTCTTGAGGTTCTTCGACGTCTTCTGCATCCAGAAGATCATCCAGGTGACCATGCCGACCGCGAGAAGGCTCATGCAGCCGCCGAGGATCTCCTGCCCCTGGAAGCTCAGCGTGTAGGCGCCGTAGGTCATGATCGCGCCGAGCACGAGCGCGAGCAGCACACCGAACACGACGCCGAGGATGAGCCGCGGCAGCACGTCGCGGCGGCCTGAGCGCGTCAGGTAGGCGGCGAGGATGCCGACGACGAGGGCCGCTTCGAGACCCTCACGCAGGCCGATGAGAAAACTCGCGAGCAACGCGCCGTGCCTTCCGATTGAGGGTGGGCGCATCCTGGCGCCGATAAAGAGATAAGGCAGACCTTACCACTGCTCAACCGTACTCCGCACCATCCCCCATCGCAACATCACGGCACACAGCAGAAGACCCGCCCCACACCTGGGACGGGTCTTCTCAAGAATGTTCTGCGCGATCGTGCGCTGGTCGCCCTTCGACAGGCTCAGGAACCCCTTCGACAGGCTCAGGAACCCCTTCGGCAGGCTCAGGGAGCACTCAGCGACGCAGGCCGAGACGCTCGATCAGCGAACGGTAGCGCTCGATGTCGATCTCCTGCAGGTAACCCAGCAGGCGACGACGCTGACCGACGAGCAGGAACAGGCCACGACGCGAGTGGTGGTCGTGCTTGTGCTCCTTGAGGTGCTCGGT
>JASGDS010000060.1:0-5724 GCA_047607025.1 Microbacterium sp. | reverse complement strand
GATGGCGGCCCGATCTTCCGTATCGGGCCGCCATCCGTCACATCGTCGGCGGAACGTCACTCGGTGCCGGACGCGCAGCCGCGGCTCAGCCGCCGATCGAGATGCTCGTGTCGATGTAGTCGTTCGTGTAGAGATCCTCGACCTCCACGGCGTCCGCGTCCGCCTGGCTGATGCTGCCGGCCTGCACGAGGAACGGCGTGAAGTCGTCGAGAATCGACTGCATCCGATCGGGGTCGAACGCGCCGAACGCTCCTGTCGACGGATCGTCGGTGACGATGCCGAGATCGTTCTGCTGCTGCACCGAGAAGTCGGCCACACCGGCGGAGTACGTCCATCCCGTGTTGTACTCCTCGACCGCCTCTACGATGAGCTCATTGGCGCGCGTCGGGTCGGCGAGGTAGTCGATCTGGGACTGCTGCATGATCGGCACGAGCTTCTCCAGACAGTCGCCGTACTCCTCGATCGTGTCGGGCCTGACCGCCAGCGGCTCCGGGTAGATGTTGTACCCGAGCTCGGACAGCAGCTGGTACGAGACGGGTTTGCCCCACTCGCTGATCTCGTTCTCGTAGATGTAGGGCTCTGCTGTCGCGAAACCCTGCTGCAGGATGGTCGGATCGGAGACGAACCGCTGCGGCGTTCCCTCGTAACTGGTGTCGATCTGCGACTCGTCGATGATGCCCTGCGACAGCAGCAGGTTCGGGATGATGTCACCAGAGGTGACGACGACGGCGCCGTCGGCGGTGGCATCGGCGATCGTGGTCGCCCCCGGGTGGCTGTCCGGATCCCACATCAGAATCTGCGGACTCCACGTCATCTGGCTGGTGACGGCGACCGTGGGCTGGTCGGCGTACGACACGATGGCCTGGTCGGTGTTGACGGCGCCGAAGAAGATGTCGGTGTCGAGGTACATCAGGGCGGGCACCGGCTGGTAGTTCACGTTGGGTCCGCCCGGCCGCAGCTCGAGATCGACGCCCGTATCGGTGCCGTCGACGACGAGCGAGCCCGTCATCGTCTTGGTATCGGTGTCGAACGTGTAGTCGTCGCCCATCAGGTTGTACATGGCACCGTGCTCCGCCTCAGGCTGCCAGTCCTGCTGCATGACGACGGTGGCAGGGCAGATGTCCGCGAGGTCGAGCGGGCCATCCGCTTCGGCCGCGGCTGCCGTGTTCGTGCCTGCGGGGGTGGATGACGATTCGCCGACGCTGCTGGAGCACGCAGCGAGCAGGCTCGATGTTGCGGTGAGGGCGACAGTGCCGACGAGAAGCCGACGGACGGTGGTGCGGTGTGGTGCTGACATGCGATCCTCCGGGTGTGCAGTGGGCGGGTCAGTGGCCGTTTCGACCGAACAGGTGGCCGACGATGGCGCGATCGAGTGCGGCGAAGACCGAGAACACGATCACGCCGAACAGAGCGGTGAAGATGATAGAGAGGAACAGCGGCTCCATGTTCAGACGCAGGGTGTAGGTGCGCAGCAGACCGCCGATGCCCTGCGAGCCCTGCTGGAAGAAGAAGTCGCCGACGATCGCACCGATGACCGAGAGACCGGCCGAGTTGCGCAGTCCGGTGAAGATCGCGGGGAGAGCGGAAGGCAGCTGCAGCTTCAGCAGTCGCTGCAGCCTCGTCGCCCGATTGAGCGTGAACAGATCGTGCGCAGATGCCGGAGCCGATTGCAGCCCGAACAGGGTGTTCGAGATCATCGGGAACACCGCGATGATGACGCACACCACGATGCGCGCAGGAATGCCGTAGCCCATCCAGATGCCGATCAGCGGGGTGAGCGCGAGGATCGGAATCGTCTGCAGAATGACCGCGTACGGGTAGAGGATGCGTTCGGCGATCTTCCACTGCGACATCAGGATGGCCCACGCCATGCCGATCACCACCGCGATGGCGAGGCCGGTGAGCGCGACGGAGGTCGTCTGCATCAGCGCGGAGAGCATGGGGGAGATCACCTGCGGGTTGCCGAAGGTCTCGGCGATCACCTGGTGCGGCGGGGGCAGCAGAAAGCGCCGCTGCGGCGTCAGCGCGAGGTAGGACACCGCGTACCAGATGGCGACGATGCCGACGATCGCCGCGAGAATCGACGCCACCTGGGTGCCGAGGCTCGTCTGGCGACGCGTGCGCGCCCGGCGGGGCGCCGCTGCGGGCTCCGCCTCACCGACGGTCGGCGTGGTCTGAACGGTTGTGCTCATGAGTGCTCCTCCAGCAGTGCGGAGACGTGGCCGGCGATTCGCCCGAACTCGGGCTCGTAGCGCAGCTCGGGCGAGCGGGGGTATGACCAGGGCAGCTCGATGTCGTCGACGATGCGGCCAGGCCGCCCACTCATCACCACGACGCGGCTGGAGAGGTACACCGCTTCCGAGATCGAATGGGTGATGAACATGGCCGCGAACTGCTTGACCTGGAAGATGCGCTGCAGCTCGGTCTGCATCTTGAGCCGCGTGATCTCATCCAGTGCCCCGAACGGTTCGTCGAACAGTGCGAGCTGCGGCTCGGCCACGAGCGCCCTCGCGATCGACACGCGCATGCGCATGCCGCCTGACAGCTCGCGGGGGTGCTGCTTCTCGAAGCCGGCGAGACCGACGAGCTCCAGTGCCTCTGATGCTCGGCGCCGGCGTTCGCCCGCCGGAACGTGCGACAGCTCGCCCACGAGTTCGACGTTCTTCTGGGCGCTGCGCCACTCCAGCAGCGTCGCATCCTGAAAGACGAAGCTCGTCGTGTCCGCGCGAACGGCGACCTCGCCCTCCGTCTTCTGCTCGAGGCCGGAGGCCAGCCGCAGCAGCGTCGACTTCCCGCAGCCGGATGGTCCGACGACCGACACGAATTCTCCCGCTGCGACATCCAGCGAGACGTTCTCGAGCGCTCGTGTTCCCGTGTCGAACTGCTTCGTGACATCGGTGAAGCGAAGCGTGGGCTCCGCGGTCTGCGTTGTCGCGGTCGGCGTCGTGGTCATGCCGGCTCCTCCTGCAGCACGGGGGTGCGCACGAGCGCATCCCATTCGTCCGGTTCGAGATGGTGGCTCTCTGCGCGACGGATGGCGACGACGCGTCCCGCGCGAATGACGATGCGATCGGGCGCGCGCTCGGCGAGCGCCTCCTGCGTCGACCCTGCGCGAACGAGCAGCAGGTCGCCCTCGGGCACATCGTCGCCGAAGACGCGCCTGCCGCCCTCTGCCGCGACGCCCCACGCCTCCTCCGGGGACAGATGGCCAGCGATGACGAGCGATGCCGCGACCTCGATCATGTCGCCGTTGCCGAGAGGATTGAACGGGTCCTGCACGTTGTCGCCGCCCGCGGCGAGAGCGACTCCCGCGTCGAGGATCGCCCGCAGCGGCGGGATGCCGCGCGGGGTGGCGACGGGATGCTGCCATCCCTGCAGATAGAGGTTGGTGACCGGGTTGGTCACAATGCTCACGCCCGCCTCGCGCACCGTGTCGAGCACGCGGGCGAGGCGGCCCTCGGGCTGCATCGCGAGGCTCACGCAGTGCCCCGCCGACCGGATGCGGTCATCCGGCCAGTCGGCGACGCGCTCGGCGAGGGCGACGATGTCGAGCGAGTCGGGGTTCAGCGTCTCGTCGGTGTGCAGGTCGATCCCGATGCCGGTCTCCTCGGCCATCCGCACGGCGCGGTCGACCTGCGCGTGCGGATCGGGGGCGAGGTGCGGCGCGCCGCCGATGAGATCGCAGCCGAGCGCGACCGCGTCGCGGATGAGTGCATCGTCGCGGTCGTGCCCGTGCATCGCGACGACCTGCACATCGACGAGCCCGCGGAACTCCTCGCGCAGCTCGATCACGGCGCGGATGCCGCGCAGCGGGTCGGCACCCTCGTGATAGTTCACGTGGGTGCGGATGGCCGTGACTCCGGCCCGCAGGGCGGCGACGAGCTGACGACGCGCATGGCGCTTGATGTCGGAGTAGCCGATCGAGGCGCTGAACGCCGTCCAGCAGGCGACGGCGTCGTCGAGAGAACCGGCAGGGCTTCCGGCGGCGTGCCAGGTGTAGGCCTTGTCGAGGTGCGCGTGCAGGTCGGCCAGCGGCGGCAGGGCGAGCCATCCGGTGCCTTCGAGATCCAGATGCCCCACCGGGTCTCCGAGCGCGAGACGAGTGGGGGCGGAGGAACTCATGAGCGACCTTTCGAAGAATGGTGGTCAGGCCAACATCGGGTGACTCCATTCAACGCGCGACCTGTTTCGACGCCACGCCGCGAGTGTTGCATCGCTGTTACAGCGCGCCCGAATCAACGGTGCGCGCGCTCCTTCACCGAGAGCAGCCGGCATGACGCGCCGTCATCGGTGCGCCACCGGTGGCGCACGCCGCCCTCGTAGTACGTCGAATCTCCCGCGCGCAGCCGATACTCCTTGTCATCCAGGTCGACGATGAGCTCGCCCTCGAGCACGAGAACGAACTCCGCTTCGGGGTGGATGAACCATCCGTCGTCCTCGCCCATGCCGCTGAACGTGCCGTTGATGAGCATCGGTACGAAGGGGGCGTCGCCCTGAGCGAGCACCAGGGCGGGGCCGCCGCCGGCATCGAGCGGCGAGGCGGCATCGTGCGCGAACACGTAGTGACGTGCTTCGGAGGTGTCGCGTGCGTCGTCGACGAGCAGAGCCTGCTGGGTCGTTCCGAGGGCGGCGGCGATGCGGAAGAGCGACGCCATGCTCAGCCGTTCGCGACCGCGTTCCACCTGGCTGAGGAACGAGTGGGAGAGATCGGAGGACGCCGCGAGCTGGGTGAGAGTCAGGCCCTGCGCCTTGCGCAGCGCGCGGATGCGCTCGCCGAGGGCGAGGACCGTCTCATCCAGCCCAGCCATCTACCGACTGCTCACAGTGCCGAACAGCCGGGCGATCGGTGCGAGCACCACCGGCCGCAGGGCGACCCATCCGCCGACGATGACGACGAGCGACGCGAAGAAGATCCAGAAGCCCGTCCAGTTCACGGCGTCCTGACCGCCGAACATGTGGTTGAGGTTGCGCAGCGCGCCCGTGGCGAAGACGAGGGCGACGTGGATGATGACGAAGATCACGAAGTAGATCATGACGGGGAAGTGCACCTTGCGAGCCACCTCGATCGGGTACGCCTTGTTCAAGCCCTTGGCGTTCTTCGGCCACAGCGTCGACATGCGGATGCCCGTGATCGCCGACAGCGGCGCGGCGACGAACACCGTGAGGAAGTACATGAGCTGCTGCAGGGCGTTGTAGTTCAGCCAGCCGTTCTCGGTCGGCCAGTCGAGCGAGACGTACTGCATCAGGGCCGAGAGCGCGTTCGGGAAGACCTCCCAGGTCGTCGGAACGAGACGCATCCACTGGCCCGTCACGAACAGCAGCACGATGAAGACGACGCCGTTGATGATCCAGAGCAGGTCGAGGGCCTGATGCGTCCAGATCGTGAAGCTGACCTTGTTCTTCTTGTTGCGCTTGCTCGTCCAGAACATGTCCGGCCGCTTCTCATGACGCACGGTGAGGCCGGTGCGCACGATGAGCACCATGAAGAACACGTTGAGGAAGTGCTGCCAGCCGAGCCAGCGGGGAAGGCCGATGGGAGCATCCGCCGGCAGCTCATCGTGGCCGGGGAAGCGGGCGAGGAAGCTCACGCCGCCGTCTGTCGAGAGGATGACGCGCACGGCGGTGACCGCCAGCAGCAGGAGCAGCAGGAGGGTGATGCCGCCGACGATCACAGCGCCGACCCACTGACCCTTCGAGAAGGGGCCGATGCGCTTCGGCTCCTCG
>JASGDS010000059.1:0-28694 GCA_047607025.1 Microbacterium sp. | reverse complement strand
TGAAGATGCCGTCGGCGATGCCCGCACGGGCATCGGGCAGCCCCACGATGAGGGCACGAGCCGCCTCGGCCTCGCCGCCGTAGAAGCGAGCGGGGCCGCGGGCGCGGAGGGCGGCGAGACCGGGCAGCAGCATCTGCACGCCGGGAGATCGGGCATTCAGTCGCGCGATCACGGGCTGGAAGGCGCGCTCGTCGCGCCCTGCATCGGCCGGGGCCAGCTGCAGCTGCGGGCAGGCGCCCTGGGCGTCTCGGCGCTTCATGCCTCGCTTGACGCCCTGTGCGCGGGCGGCGGCCGAGCACGCGACGACCCGGTTCGCGTGCATGATCGCCACAGCTCCCTCCGCGGTTCCCAGTGCGACGACGGGCCAGTCGGGCACCCACACGACGATGGCGCGCATCATCCTGCCACCGCCCAGAGATGCGGTGAGGCACCGTCGCCCCGGTGAGACACCGTCTGAGCGGTGAGAGGCCCCGTGCTGCGGGGCGCCTCACGCGGGGGAAGGCGTCTCACGGGGGAGGGCGCGCCGAGCGGGCCAGGCAGCTGGATGCGCACGCTGCGGGGGACGGGGGAGCGGCGACCCGCAGCCGTCACTGTCACGGTGCGGGCGGCCAGCAGACCGTGACCATCGGAGGCGATGCCCGACCACTGCGGGTCGGCGAGCTGCAGCGTCAGCTCGGCCTGCGGCCATACCCCCACCACCAGCAGCACGCAGCCTCGATCACGCAGGCGCGCGGCCAGGCGCGCGACATCGGCGTCGCGGGGGGCGGATGGCGGCCGTACGGCGACGACGGGGAAGACCTCGGCGATCGTCGAGACGGTCGCCATCCACCGTTCGCCGGGATCAGGCACCAGAACGAAGCGGTCGAGGTCGACACCTTCGGCCTCGGCGGCCTCCGCCGAGAGGTCGGGCATGCCGACGGCCGCGCACCAGGATCCTGCGCGCGACGGCTCCGCCATCAGCGCGAACAGCAGGCTCGGCTCCTGGGCGAGCGAGTAGCTGGCTCCCGGCCGCAGCCCGCCATCGGGGAAGAGCGGTGCGAGGGCCTCGTGCACGGGAATCGCGTCGACGCGCGCGCTGGTGCGCTGCATCCTGCTGATCTCACTCTGCAGGCGCAGGATCTCTGCCGCTGCTGCCATTCCCACCTCGCTATTTTAGAACTTCTGTTCGATATGCGCCAGCACATAAATCGAACACTAGTCCGGAGGTGTGACATTGTCAGCGACGGTCGGTGAACGCCTCCCGTGGCACGAGCAGAAGCGTTCCCGCAGCGACGAGCGCGGTGATCCCGCACACCAGCCACACCGCGACGTAGCCGGAGAACGAGCCTGCGGTGGCGTCGGCGGCCGCCGAGGCACCCGAGGCCAGGGCGATGCCGAAGATGCAGCTCGCGATGGCACCACCGACCGTCTTGACGGAGTTGGTGAGGCCAGTGGCCACGCCGGTCTGCGTGGCGGGCGCGGCTGCGGCAGCGGCGGAGGGCAGTGCGGCGACGAGCGCGCCGGAGCCGATGCCGGCGATGACCATGTTCGCGACGACGCCGAGGTAGCTCGCATGCGACGGCAGGAACAGCAGATACCCGATGCCGACGAGCACGGATGCGCCGACGAGGGTGAGGCGCGGAGTCAGTCGGCGTGAGATGACGGAGTAGAGCAGGGCGCCTGCGATCATGGCGATGAGGTACAGGCCGATGATGAGCGACGTCGTGAACCCCGCGGTGCCGAGGCCGTAGCCGTAGATGGCGGGGTCGGTGCGGGCGAACGTCGACAGCGGCACCTGCGCGCCGAGCACGCTCATCCCGAACAGGCCCGCGGTGAGGAAGACCGGCCACAGCGCAGGATCGGCGAACATGCGCACATCGATCAGCGGGTCGGCCTGCCTGCGCTCGGCGAGCACGAAGGGCACGAACAGCGCCAGGCCGACGATCACGGCGATCCAGGGCAGCGGCGCGCCTGGCCCTGACGCGCGCAGCAGGAACAGGCCGCCGGTGAAGACGATGAGCGCGACCGAGACGAGCACGAGTCCCGTTGAATCGAGTCGGCCGCCCGCGACATCCCGCGAGGCGGGAACGCCGAACAGCACGACGACGAAGCAGGCGGCCATGATGATGGCGGGCACCAGCAGCACGATGGCGAGCGGCAGCGCGTCGATGAGCGCGCCCCCGACGAGAGCGCCCGAGATCGCGCCGAGTTCGAGGGCCGCCACGAGCACGCCCGCTGCCTTCGCGGTGATGCCGGCAGGGGCATCCCGAGCGCGAGAACGAGACCAGACGAGTGCGATCTCGAGCGGCAGCCACACCGCGTTGAACCCCTGGATGGCCCAGGCGACGAGGAACACGGGGAAGGAGGTCGTCAGGGGCAGCACGAACGACGCCGCGGTCGCGATGCCGATCGCGATGAGCAGCATTCGCTTGTGGCCGACCATGTCGCCGAGCTTCGCGAAGGCGGGAACCACGAGAGCTGCGAGCATGAGCTGTGCGCCCTCGAGCCAGTTCATATCGGCGTCGTGCACGCCGAGGTGGCGCGCGATGTCGGTCATGAGGGGCGAGTAGTAGCCCTGCATGACGCCGCTCGTGAACTCGACGAACGCCAGCAGTCCGACGACGCTCGCCAGCACGCCGAGCCGAGGGGCGGTGCGTGCGGGGAGCGCCATGGATCGACTCTAGTGGGAATGGCGCCTGCCACCGATCCGTTGTAAGCTGTACTGCTCGGGTGCTTCGGCATCCGGTGGAAAGTCAACAGAGTGACAGCGGTTCCCCTCGAGGGATTCACGGGGCTGATCGGTTTCGACAGTGCTTGCGAATCTGCGAGAAGCGGGCCGAGGATGCAGGGTTATCTCGTGAACGCTCCCTGCAAACCAATAAGTGCCAACTCCAAGCGCACTGACTTCGCCCTCGCTGCGTAAGCGAGCCCGATAGTCCGTCAGACCGTGGTTGATTCCGACACGGACCCTGGCGTCATCTAGGAATCTTGCTGCACGGCAGTGTCGGGATGCCGCGCGGGACTCTTTCTCGACTGGGCTCGTCGATCTAGGTGTCTGTGATAAAGGTCGGAGCCGAGCAGAACGCCGCCACAGACTGCGCCCGGAGAAGCCCCAGAGACTCAGCGCTGGACGGGGGTTCGATTCCCCCCAGCTCCACCACCCGCTGTCACTTCGTTGATTCAGCTCTCGATGTCGCACCCCGTGTGTACGGTGGATGACTGTGACCGAGAACGTGATCGAAGCGCGAGGGCTGACGAAGACCTACGGCGAGCTGACGGCCGTCGACGGCATCGACTTCGCCATCCCGGCCGGTGAGGCGTTCGGGTTTCTGGGGCCGAACGGCGCGGGCAAGTCGACCACGATGCGCATGGTGCAGGCGACCTCGACGCGAACGTCGGGCGAACTGCGCGTGCTCGGCTTCGATCCGAATGAGGCGGGGCCCGAGATCCGCGCACAGCTCGGCATCGTGCCGCAGGCCGACAACCTCGACGAGGAGCTGCGGGTGCGCGACAACCTGCTCGTCTACGGCCGCTACTTCGGGTTGCCTCGGGCCGAGGTCGGCAGGCGTGCAGATGAGCTGCTGGAGTTCGCGCAGCTCACCGACAAGGCGAAGAGCCGGGTGGATGGTCTCTCCGGTGGCATGAAACGACGTCTCACGATCGCGCGCGGGCTCATGAACGACCCGAAGATCTTCATGCTCGACGAGCCGACGACGGGCCTCGACCCACAGGCGCGTCACGTGCTGTGGGATCGGCTGTTCCGGCTGAAGGAGCAGGGGACGACGCTCGTGCTGACGACCCACTACATGGACGAGGCCGAGCAGCTGTGCGATCGGCTCGTCGTCGTGGATGGCGGCCGCATCGTCGCCGAGGGCAGCCCGTCTTCCCTCATCAGGCAGTACTCGACCAGAGAGGTGCTCGAGCTGAGGTTCGGGTCGGCGAACAACGCCCGCGCCGCAGAGCAGATCGACGGCATCGGCGAGCGCATCGAGGTGCTGCCAGACCGGGTGCTGATCTACGACGACCACGGCGAGCAGGCCCTCGCTGTCGTCATCGCCCGCGGCCTCGAACCGGTGACGAGCCTCGTGCGCCGCTCGAGCCTCGAAGACGTCTTCCTGCGACTGACCGGACGGTCGCTGATCGAATGACGCTCACGCAGGAGGACACGCGCCGCGTGGGGCTGAACGCCGCGCGGCGCCCGCGTGCGCTCGGCTGGTGGTACGTCGCCGAGCAGCGCATCCGCGGCATGCGCAGCTACCTCGTGACCTGGATCGCGCTGGGCCTCGCCTCGCCGTTCCTGTACGTCGCGGGCCTCGGCTTCGGCCTCTCCGTGATCGTGAACCAGTCGCAGGGTGGGCAGCAGGTCGCGGGTCTCGGCTACATCGCCTTCGTCGCCCCCGCACTGCTGCTGGGTGCCGCCATGCAGACCGGCTCGCAGGAGTCGGTGTACGGCGTGTTCGGCGGCTTCAAATGGACGCCGATCTTCCTCGCCATGCGCCAGAGCCCCGTCAGCCCGACGCAGATCGTCATCGGCTACAACATCGGCACGCTCACCCGCGTGCTGCCGCTGTCGTTCGTCTACGTGCTCGTGCTGTGGCTGTTCGGGGTGACCGGCAGCATCCGCGTCCTCTGGCTCATCCCGATCGCCGCCGTTCTCGTGCTGTCCGTCGCGCTGCCGGTGATGGCGTGGTCGGCGTCGCAGACGCAGGACCGTGGTCAGCTGAACTTCATCGACCGGTTCATCATGCTGCCGCTCATGCTCTTCAGCGGCACCTACTATCCGCTCGACACCCTCCCCGTCGGGTTGCACTGGATCGGCTGGGTGTCTCCCCTGTGGCACGCCGTCGACCTCTCGCGCTGGGCGGTGTACGGCATGCCGGTGCCGGGATGGCTGCTCATCGTGCACGTGGTCGTGCTCGCGACCTTCGCGACCGTGGGCTTCCTGCTGTCTCGACGCATCTTCATCAGAAGGCTCGACTCATGAGCACGGATGTCGCCCCGCGCAGGGGAGCGCTGCACGGGCTCTATGCCGGAAACGCCCGTGCGGTCATTTCGCGCGGTATGCAGGTGATGGGCCGCAACAACCTCGCCGTCGTCGTCTCCGGGTTCTTCGAACCGGTGCTCTACCTGCTCTCGATGGGTCTGGGGCTCGGCGGGATGATCGGCTCGATCACCTACCGCGGCGCGGATATTCCATACGCGGCATATATCGCTCCCGCGCTCATGGCCGTGTCGGCGATGAACGGCGCCATCATGGACTCGACCATGAACGTGTTCTTCAAGCTGCGCTACGCGAAGCTCTACGACACGATGCTCGCGACCTCCCTCGGTCCGCTGGATGTCGCGATCGGCGAGATCTTCATGTCGCTGTTCCGCGGATTCCTCTACGCGTGCGCCTTCCTCGCCATCACCACGGTGCTCGGGCTCAACCTCTCGTGGACCGCGCTGCTCGCGATCCCCGCCGCCATCCTCGTCGCCCTGTCGTTCGCGTCGTTCGGGATGGCCGTGACCAGCTACATGAAGACGTTCCAGCATCTCGACTACGTGTTCTTCGTGCTGATGCCCATGTTCCTGCTGTCTGCGACGTTCTTCCCGATCGAGGTCTATCCGCACGGCGTGCAGCTGATCATCCAGGCGTTGCCGCTGTGGCACGGCGTCGACATGATCAGGCAGCTGACGACGGGCGCGGTCGATGCCTCGATCATCGGTCATGCCCTCTATCTCGCCGTGATGTCGCTCATCGGAATCGTGTTCACCACGCGTCGTCTGCGGATGCTCTTTCTGCGCTGAGTCCGACCCGCTCGAGCGACGGAGAGTGAGCAGAGTGCTCAACGCGCCGAAGAGAAGTCGAAGCACCTGAGCGCACAGGCGTAGCATCCGAAGCAGAGTCACAAGCTCTGCCACAACTGAATCATCTCTTCGCCCACAGGCACCAGGAGGTCAACGATGACGCTTTCGATTCTTCCCGACACGGATGCCGGGATTCCCACCGTTCTTGCCGAGCCACCGCTCGATCCCAATCGGTTCATCGAACCGGATGGCGCGCTCACCGACCTCGGACGTGCACACGGCATCGACCTCACGCTCGCCAGGCAGCTCTACCGCGACATGGCGGGCACCCGTCGCTTCGACCAGGAGGCGTACTCGCTGCAGCGGCGAGGCGAGCTCTCCCTCTACCTGCAGTCGATCGGTCAGGAGGCCGCCCAGGTCGGGTCGATCCGCGCACTGCGCGACTCGGACACCGTCTTCCCCAGCTATCGCGAGCGCGGCGTGGAACTGGTGCGAGGCCTCACCCCCGCAGAGATGCTCAGGCCCTGGCGCGGCACGCGGCATGCCGGATGGTCGCCCGAGCCCTCGAACGTGCGCCCCATCTCCGTCGTGCTGGGCGTGCAGACGCTGCACGCAGTCGGCTACGCGCTGGGGGCGGTCGCCGAGGGCACGGATGAGGTCGTCTGCACCTACTTCGGCGACGGCGCCTCCAGCGAGGGCGACGTGAGCGAGGCGCTCAACTGGTCGGCGGCATCCCACCTGCCGATGCTCTTCTTCGTGCAGAACAACCAGTGGGCGATCTCCACCCCGAACTACCTGCAGATGGGCTCGTCGCTCCATCGTCGTGCCGCCGGGTTCGGTCTGCGCGCCTATCACGTCGACGGCAACGACGCCCTCGCGGTGCACGCCGTCACCACGCAGGCCGCCGTCCACATCCGTGCCGGCGGTGGACCCGTGCTCATCGAGGCGCAGACCTATCGGATGGCGGGTCACAGCACCTCCGACGACCCCAAGCGCTATCGGCAGCAGGACGAGGTCGAGCAGTGGCACAGACTCGACCCGCTGGCACGCCTGCGCGTCGTTCTCGAAGAGGGTGGGACGCCCCAGTCGTGGTTCGACCGACTCGAGGAGTCGCTCGACCGCTACGGCCAGACCGTGCGCGAGGCATGCCTCGCGCTGAAGGCGGAGGAGTTCGACGAACTGTACGACCTCGTCTACGCCGACCCGCACCCGCGGCTCGACGAGCAGCGGGCCGAGCGCGCCCGCTTCCTCGCGACCGTCGCAGGGGCGTGACGGACATGGCGACGGCGACGGCGGGCCTCGGCACGATGACCCTGGGCGGCGCGCTCAACGCCGGGCTGCGCCGGGCGATGACCGATGACGACCGTGTGATGGTGATGGGGGAGGACGTCGGCGTGCTCGGAGGCGTGTTCCGGGTGACGGATGGCGTCGCCACCGAGTTCGGGGCGCAGCGCGTGATCGACACCCCGCTCGCGGAGTCCAGCATCGTGGGCGCCGCGATCGGACTCGCGATGCGCGGGTATCGCCCGGTGTGCGAGATCCAGTTCGACGGGTTCGTGTACCCCGCGTTCGACCAGATCGTCTCGCAGCTGGCGAAGATGCGCGCGCGCACCAGGGGAGCGGTGCCGCTGCCCATCGTCATCCGCATCCCGTCCGGGGGCGGCATCGGCGCGGTCGAGCACCACAGCGAGTCGAACGAGGCATACTTCGCGCACACGGCTGGCCTGCGAGTCGTGTCCTGCTCGAGTCCCGATGACGCATACCACATGATCCAGCAGGCGATCGCGAGCGATGATCCCGTCATCTTCCACGAGCCGAAGCGCAGGTACTGGGAGAAGGGTGGGGTGAGCGAACGTCCGTCGAGGGGGCTGCACGATGCGGCACTCGTGCGGGCGGGCGACGACTGCACCCTCGTCGCGCACGGACCATCCGTCGGCACCGCACTCTCGGCCGCGCTCGCGGCGGAGGAGGACGGGTTCTCGGTCGGCGTGATCGACCTGCGCTCCATCTCGCCGCTCGATCTCGACCTGCTGCGCCACGAGGCCGCCCGCACGGGCAGGATGGTCGTGGTGCATGAGGCGCAGGTGTCGTTCGGCATCGGTGCGGAGATCGCCGCCGCCGTCACCGAGGGCTGCTTCGACGTGCTGCGCGCGCCCGTGCTGCGTGTGGGGGCGGACGATCTGCCCTACCCGCCCGCGAAGCTCGAAGACCAGTTCCTGCCGGATGTCGACCGGGTGCTCGACGCGGTCGACCGTTCGCTGACGTGGAATCGAGGTGTCGCATGACCACGGTGGACTTCGCCCTGCCCGATATCGGCGAGGGGCTGACCGAGGCCGAGATTCTCGGATGGCTGGTGCACGAGGGCGATCAGGTGCGCGAGAACGACCCGATCGTCGAGGTCGAGACGGCGAAGGCCGCCGTCGAGCTGCCCGCCCCCGCGAGCGGCACGGTGCTGTCGATTCGCGTCGCGGAGGGCGACGTCGTGCCCGTCGGCACGATCATCCTCTCGATCGGCGATGCCACCTCCGATGCGGAGGCGTCACCCGCACCGGTTGCCGAGCCCGTCGAAGCACAGGCCGACGAGGAATCACCGCAGGACGAGGAGCCGCTCGTGCTCGTCGGCACCGCACCGAAGGCCGCCGTCGCCCGCAAGCGCCGCCTCACCGCCACGCGCGTCCTTCGACAAGCTCAGGAACCGCGACAAGCTCAGGAACCGCGACAAGCTCAGGAACCGCGCCAAGCTCAGGAACCGCGCCAAGCTCAGGAACCGCGACAGGCTCAGGACGGGTCGCAGGAACCGGACGCGCGGGCCGATGTGCGCAGCGCCTCATCCGCGGTCACGCGCACCCCGATCCGCGGCGTGCGCAGGGCGACGGCCGAGGCGATGGTGCGTTCGGCGTTCACCGCCCCGCACGTCACCGAGTGGCTGACGATCGACATCACACCGACGATGGAGCTGATCTCGCGCCTGAAGCAGGACCGTCAGTGGCAGAACGTGCGCATCACGCCGCTGCTTCTCGTCGCACGTGCGCTGCTCGGCGCCATCCGCAGCCATCCAGAGATCAATGCGAGCTGGGACGACGACGCGGGTGAGATCGTGCAGTTCCGCGACGTGAACCTCGGCATCGCCGTGGCGGGCGCGCGAGGGCTGACGGTGCCGAACATCAAGGATGCGGCATCGCTCGACCTCGCGGAGCTCGCCGACGCCCTGAGCGACCTCGTGCACACCGCAAGGGAGGGGCGTACGATGCCGGGCGACCTCACGGGGGGCACGATCACCATCACCAACGTGGGCGCGTTCGGCGTCGACGCGGGCACGCCCATCCTGAACCCGGGCGAGGCCGCGATTCTCGCCTTCGGCGCGGTGCGGACGATGCCGTGGGTCGTCGACGATCAGATCGTGCCGAGGCAGGTGTGCCAGCTGGCGCTGTCGTTCGACCACCGGTTGGTGGATGGCGAACTCGGCTCGCGCGTGCTGACCGAGGTCGGCACGATGCTGTCGGATCCCGCGCGGGCGGCGTTCGTCACTTCCGCCAGGTGATGACGCCGAGGCCCTGCTTGGTGTCGGAAAGAAGCACCCAGCCGTCGCCGAAGGCGTAGGTCATGCCGTAGCCGTCGTCATCCGACCACGATGGCTGCGGGTCAGGCTCCGTCAGGTAGACGAGCGAGTCGTCCTCCTCCTTCTTCCAGCCCGAATCGAGCAGGTACTGCTCGAGCTCGGCCGTCTGGTCGTCGTCGACGGGCGCCCATCCGTACATCTGCACGAGCTCGCTCGCGTCACCCGAGAAGTCGCCCCACTTGCACTGCAGGCCGCCAGGCACGGTCGTGGAGCCGACCATGAACTCCTCCTGGTTGCTCGTCCAGCCGAGCTTGGCGAACTCCTGCACCAGGGTGTCGGCGATGATGTTGTCGCAGGTGGGATCGGCGTCGGTCGTGGGCGAGGCGGACGCCGTCTGCGGGGAGTCGCCGTCTGCGCCGGAGATGTTGGGTAGCGACGAGGTGCAGCCCGTCAGCGCGATCGTCGCCGCACCGGCGAGCGCAGCGATGGCGACGAGGCGGCGTCTCATGCGGATGTTCCGTGCAGCTGATCGAGGAACGCATCGTGCAGCAGTCCGTTGGTGGCGAGCGCCGACCCGGCGGACAGGGTGTCTACGCCGTCGAAGGAGGTGAACCGTCCGCCCGCCTCGGTGACGATCGCGGCGGCCGCGGCGATGTCGTACTCCTTGACGTCGAACTCGGCGACGAACTCCAGCCGTCCCTCGGCCAGCAGCATGTACGACCAGATGTCGCCGTACGCGCGATCGCGCCACACGCGACGGCTGAGCGGAAGCAGCTTGTCGGCGTGGCCGCCCCGATCCCACTGGCTGATGCTCTGAAAGCTGATGCTGGCCTCGTCGAGCGTGTCGATGCCGGAGACGTGGATGGAGTGCGGCGCGGCACCGGCGACCGAGACCCAGGCGCCGCGACCTGCTGCCGCCCACCAGCGGCGGCCGAGGGCGGGCGAGCTGACGACGCCGAGGCGAGGGGTGCCGTCGATGACGAGGGCGATCATCGTTCCCCAGGCGGGAACACCGCGCAGGTAGTTCGCCGTGCCGTCGATCGGGTCGATCACCCAGCGTCGCCGGCCCTCGGTCGCGCCGAACTCCTCGCCGTAGATCGCATCATCGGGTCGTTCGGCCTGAATGAGGGCGCGGATGGCCCGCTCGGCGGCCAGATCCGCCTCCGTGACGTGGGTGCGATCGGCCTTGAGGGAGACCTCCAGGTGCGCCTGATCGAAGCGCGGCGCGGTCTCGGCATCGGCGGCGTCTGCGAGCCGCAGCGCGAGCGCGAGGTCGGCGTCGAGGTCGTCCGAAACGGTGTCGGACGGCGGGGGAGGAGTCACCCTGACAGCCTATCGACGGGCGTGGTCGCGCCCTGCCCTGCCCGCGTCATCCAGCCCTCGTGCACAGGCGATGCTCAGCCAGACACGCCGCTCGAACGCTGCATGCGCGATTCGGGCTGGATGAGACACAGTCCCTATGTGAAGACTGTGGATGTGCTGTCTGAAGGCGTCGATGAAACGCCAGTGGCCGATGACGCCGCGGGCCGTGCCGCTGACGCGCAGCGTTCTGCGGGAGTGCTGACGCACAGCGGTTGAGGCCGGGATATTCTCCCGCCATCCGTCAGCACGCCCGCCAATCGTCAGAGCCCTCGCGTGCTGCGAGCAGGTGTGCAAGGATGAGGGCAGCACCCCGGTGCTGCGGCGGTGGGGCTCGCCGCACCCAACCTCGGATTCCCGACAACAGTCCCTACCTGGAAGGCGCTCGCGTGCCCGCAAGGTAGGAGAACCGATGGCCCCGCAGTTTCTGCTCAGCGCAGGCGCAGATTCTCCGGCGGAAGAGTCCGCGCTTCTTGCCGACGAGACCGACGCGGCCATGATCGTCGTCGGCACCCGGGAGAACGGGATCCGCGACTCGCTGCATCGTCAGCGTCGGCCCGTTCTGGCCGTTCCACGTCACCCCGTGGGGCCCGACGAGCAGCTGCACTGGCAGGACGAGAATTGACGGGTGGGCAGAGGGTAGCTGTGATGACAGAGACAGACCTGAGTATTCCGCTGCCGGATGACCCGGACACAGACGTCGCCGAGACGCCGAGCGGACAGCCGAAGCCGGTGCACCTGCAACCGGAGTTCGCGGCGCTCGTGTTCGTGGGCGGTGCGCTGGGAGTCGCCGCCCGTGAGGGGCTCATCCTGGCGATCCCCGATCTCGGGGCGGTGCCGCTGGCCATCCTGGTGATCAACCTGACCGGCGCCCTGCTGCTCGGTCTGCTGCTCGAGGGGCTCTCCCGTCGCGGACCGGACCGCGGTCGCCGACGCGCGGCGCGGCTGCTCGTCGGCACCGGATTCATGGGCGGGTTCACGACCTACAGCGCGCCCGCCGCGGACAGCGCGGCGCTCATCGGTGCAGGATCGGTCGGCGTGGGCATCGCGTACGCGCTCGTGACCGTCATCGTCGGCGCCTGCGCGACGTGGGCAGGCATCCTGCTGGGCATCGTCATCCGTCGTGCCCGGAAAGCGAACCGATGACGCCGCTGATCTTCCTGTTCGTCGCGCTCGCCGGGGGAGTGGGGTGCGTGTGCCGGTTCATCCTCGACGGCATCATCACAGCGCGCTCACGCGGCGCGCTGCCCTGGGGCACGATCATCATCAACGTGACCGGCTCCCTCGTGCTGGGCTTCGTCACCGGCCTCACGATCGGTCACGTGCTGCCCGAGGCCGCGCAGCTGATCGTCGGCACCGGTTTCCTCGGCGGCTACACCACGTTCTCGACCGCGAGCATCGAGACGGTACGGCTGCTGCAGGAGCGCAAATGGATGGCGAGTGCGCTGAACGGCTTCGGCACGCTGGTGGTCTCGACCGCGCTCGCCGGCCTCGGCCTCTGGCTGGGGTCCCTCGTCTGATTTGCGCAGACCGAGGATGTCTTGTAGTCTGTAATGCTGGCCTGTTGCGGGCCGGACACTCGAACGGGAGCAGATCATGATCACGACGAAGAGCGCCAGGGTGCGCGAGGCATACCGCCTCGATGCTGCCGCGCTGCCGTCGCCGATCACGCAGGGCTTCGGCGCGAGAGAGGGCTTCAGGATGTAACGCAAGAGCGAACATCCGAAGCCCACCGGCGGCCACTGGCAGCGGGTGGGCTTCTTGTTTGCCCCGGTGACCCACACAACTCAACAGAGATCTGCGCAAGCACGCCTGATGAGACCTGAATGGTCGAAACGTCGAAGACGTCGCGTGCACTGCGCGCCCCGAAGCGATTCGGGATGCCCGCGAATGGTGCGGGAGCGAGCCGCCCCGGCAAGGGCGATTCACGCGTGGCCGAGCTCGTAAGGTCACGCCACCGGCAGTGCTGACGGGGTTGCCGCCCTGTCGCCGGAACGCCACCGCAGGACGGTGGCCGCGATGCTCGGCACGGCGTCGCGCCCCCTTCGGGGCGGTGCTGGTTCGTTTTGGCGAACGGTGCCGTTCCTGGTAACGTAGTTCCTCGGTTCGCCGCAGAAATCTGTGGCCGAGTCGATCCGCACCTCTAGCTCAATCGGCAGAGCAACTGACTCTTAATCAGTGGGTTCAGGGTTCAAGTCCCTGGGGGTGCACCACCGAGAGATTCCTCGTCTGATTCGCATGGGCTGTTCATATGTCACGGCGAAGCGTGCTGGAACCGTTCGAAGACGATCGAGGAAATCGGATCATCTGCGGCGGTCGCATCGAGATCGGCGAGCCGACCGCGACTCTCCTCATCGCCGGCACCGTCGACGAGGCGCACATGATCCGTGTGCGCGAGAGGCAGGCATCTCCGTCCGGTGTGGCGGACTGCACGAGTTCAGCACCGGGCGCGCGGCGAATGTCGCGATCTCGTCGCTCGCCGGCCTCACCCTGCCATCCGACCTGTCTGGATCGGACAAGTACTACGCTCGGGCACGAGGCGGATGTCGACTGGATCGGCGAGAACTGCGTGCGGCAGGAGGAAAGAGGGGCATGAAGACTCTCGTTCTGTTTCAGATCGACCCGTCATCGGCCGGGCAGGTGACGCAGGTCGACCCCTCAGCGCAGATCCTCACCGCGACCGACCTCGCCGCGACGCGCGGTGACGGTATCTTCGAGACGATCATGATTCGCAGCGGCGTGCCGCAGGCCATGGAGCCGCACCTCGACCGGTTCGCACGCTCGGCCGCCATGCTCGACCTGCCCGAACCCGACCGTGAGCTGTGGCGGAGCGTCGTGCTCGATGCTGCGCGCCAGATGCAGGACCATCCGATCGCCGCCGTGAAGTACATTCTGTCGCGCGGCGACGAGGTGACGGGGCAGGCGACGGGATGGGCGCTGGGATTCGTGCCGGACTCGCGGCCTGCGGGTGACTCGCCCGAGATCGACGTCGTGGTGCTCGATCGCGGCTACCGCAGCGATGTGGCGCAGACCTCGCCCTGGCTGCTGCAGGGCGCGAAGACGCTGTCGTACGCCGTGAACATGGCGGCGCTGCGCGAGGCGAAGCGGCGAGGGGCGGATGACGTCGTCTTCGTCTCGACCGACGGTTTCGTGCTCGAGGGTCCGAATGCCACGCTCATCGCCCGCATCGACGACGTGTACACGACCACGCCCACCGAGTTCGGCATCCTGCCCAGCACAACGCAGGGCGACGTGATCGCCGCGCTCGCCCAGGCGGGGGAACAGGTGGAGGTGCGCGCGCTGCGCACCGAAGACCTGCAGCGCGCCGACGCACTGTGGCTGTGCTCGTCGACGCGGGGTGCGGCGCCGATCCGCTCGCTCGATGGTGCGCCGGTCATCGTCGACCATGAGGCGAGTGCGCGGATGCTGGCGGCGCTCGACGCGCGAGAGGCGTGAGCGATGGTGGATGCTCGTGTGCTGATCGTCGTGAACGCCGCCGCCTCGGGGCCGAGGCGTGCAGAGGGATGGCTCACGCAGGCGGGCCTCGAACCGGACGTGCGGGTCGGCGCGGATGGGCTGCCCTCGACCCTCGGCGGGTACGACGCGCTCGTTCTGCTGGACGGCGGACGTATGCCGGACGATTCTGCGCCGGCGCCGTGGCTTGCGCAGGAGCGGGCGTTCGCCGCGGAGGCGGCGGCATGACGACGCTCGACGAGGTGGCGCGCGCGATGCTTGTCGCGCCGGACTTTCTTGCGTCGACGGCCCCCGCGTCGCTTGCCGCCGTCGTGCACGAGGGGCGCGTCGTCGCCGTGCAGACACGAGGCGAGCCGCGGTGCGATGGACAGCAGACGACCGAAAACACGGTGTTCCGCATCGCGTCGATGTCGAAAAGCTTCCTCGCCGCGACCGCGCTCGCGCTGCGCGACGAGGGTGCCATCGACCTGCACGCACCCGCTGCGGAGTACGTGCCGGAACTGGACGTGGCGACGTTCGACGGCCATCCCGTGCGCGTGACCCTGTCCGACCTGCTGAGCAATCGTGCCGGGCTCGCCGAGGACAACGCGTGGGGCGACGAACACCTGGGGCTGCCACGCGACGACATGGCGCGTCTCGTCGCCGAGGGTCTGCGGATGTCAGCCATCCCACAGACGGAATATCAATATTCCAATATCGGGATATCCATCATCGGACGGGCGATCGAGCGGGTGACAGGGCGAGATGTCGAGCACGTCATCCGGGAGCGAATGCTTGAACCGCTCGGGCTGCGCGACACGTGGGCTTCCGCAAGCGACTACCCACAGGGCACCGATCTCGCGCACGGATTCCGCACCTTCGACGACGGAGCGTCGTTCGTGCCCGAACCGTATGTCGGCTCCGGCGCCCTGGCATGCATCGGCAGCCTGTTCTCGACAGCAGCGGACATCGCACGGTGGGTGCACTTCCTCTCCTCGGCGTTCACGGACGAGATCGCGTCGCCCGACGTGCTCAGTGCGGCATCGCGGCGCGAGCTGCAGACCGCGCGCACGCTCATCCCGCTGGGCGCCGACGGATCGGATGGCGCGGGCTATGGCTACGGCCTGCGCGTCGAGCACGATCGGCGGTTCGGGCGCATCGTGCAGCACGCGGGCGGGCTTCCCGGCTTCTCGTCGTACATGTGCTGGCACGCCGCGACCGGTGTCGGAGCGGTCGTGTTCGGCAACTCCGACGAGTTCCCCGCCGGGTCGACCGCGACATCGGCGCTGACCCAGGTGCTCGCGGGCATCGATGCGCCAGCCGCGGTGGTGCGACCACGGCCGGAGACGGTGGCGGCCGCGCGCAGGATCGACGAGCTGCTGCGCGGTGAACGCTCGCTCGGCGAGGCAGGGCCGCTGCTCGCACGCAATGTGCTGCGGGATGTGCCGGAGGCCGTGCGCTCCGAGCGCTTCGCCGCGCTGACCGCGGAGGTCGGCCATCCGATTGACGGGGCGCCGTTCGAAGATCGCGTGGTCTCGGCGGCCGAGCAGTCGGCGCTGCGCTGGACCATCCCGTGCGAGCGGGGTGCTCTGGTGTGCGACGTGCGGATGGTGGGGCTCGCCGAGCCGCTCGTGCAGGGTGTGAGCGTGCGCGCCGCCGGGCCAGACGGACGTAAACCCCAGGGCGAGGCGCCTCGCGTCACCGATCACCACCGGGCGGTTCTGTGATCCGACGCCTCGCGCAGATCGTCGGCCTGCTGCTGTGCGGCCTCGGCGCGGAGGTGCTCGCCGCCGAGGGCGAGGGAACGGGGGATCCTGCGGGAGTCCTGGTCGAGATCATCTTCTTCGGGGTGCTGTACGGCGCGCCCGCGCTGGTGGTGCGCGAGCTCGTCCGGCGAGTCGGCGGGGGCCGAGCCTGCTGCTGATGTTCGCTGCACCGGGCATCATGCATGCCTGCATCATCGACCAGTCGCTGTTCAGCAGCGACTACCTGGGGTACGAGGGCGGGGAGGACGCACGCGCGGTGACTCTCGTCCCGCATCACGCTCGGCAAGCGGTGTCACGTCCCGAAGCGCAGTGCGCTGAGCACCGATTCGGGCGGTTTGAGGTGCCGAAGGCACTGCGCCTCGGCGGTGGTTTCGCGGGTGCAGTGGCGACGGCACCGGGAACGGCGAGCAGCGGTGCTGAAGGCACTGCGACGTGCTCGAAGAGCTGACGATCCGCGTCGGCTCTCGCACTTCTGGTCCGACGTGCTCGGCGCAACCGTCGTTCGGTTCGTCGATCAGATGTGGGGCCCGTGGCCCGACCGGTACCACCAGATGCAGGATCCGGAGGGCAACGAGTTCTGCCTCCAGGGGTGACCCGTCCCGACTAGGGTGGACGGATGGCGGGGGAGACGAAGCGGCGCGCGACGCCGTTGATTCTGCCAGCCACGGTGGTGGTGCTGTTCTTCGTGATGATGATCGCCGCCGACTGGCAGGGCTACCCCCACATCGGTCCCTCGCTGCTCAACGGTGTTCAACTGCCGCAGCCGACGGACACACCGGAGGAGGCGGCAACGCCGAGCCCCGCACCGACTCAGCCTCCCACGCCGATTCCGGGGTGGGGTGCGACCGCGAGCAAGGTGATCGGCATCCTGCTGCTCCTGGCGATCCTCTGCGCCCTGCTCGCGCTGCTGTGGCGCTACATCCGCTCGCGTCACCCCTTCGCACTGCGGCGCGGAGCCGCCATCGACACGGTCGACGCGCCAGACAGCGATGAAACCGCACCCGTGCATGCCCCGACCATCCGGCGCGGCATCGACGGTGCGCTCGCCCGCATCGACGATGAGCGCGAGCCCGGCGACGCGATCATCGCCGCCTGGGTGGGCCTCGAAGAGTCTGCAGAAGACGCCGGATGGCGCAGGCAGCCCGCCGAGACGGCCGCCGAGTTCACGAGGCGCCTGCTCGGCCACCGCGCTGCCGCCCGCGACGACATCGACGACCTTCTCGCTCTGTATCAGCACGTGCGCTACGGCGGGTGGAGCGCGGAAGACGTCGATCGCGACAAGGCGCGTGCCGCCCTCGAACGAATCAGGGCGGTGTGGGAATGAGGGTCGCACCGATCATCGGGTCGCTGCTGATCGGTGTCGCCGTCGCCGGTGCCTGTGTGGTGTTCGGCGTCGAGCCGCTGTTCTGCGCGGGCTGGGGCCTCACGATCGCGGCGGTTGTCAGCATCGTGCTGCTGCGCAGGCCAGCCACCGATCGTCCAGCGCTGCGCGGCCCGCGGCCCGACCCGCCGCCCGGCCGCAGAAACGATGTGCGCTCGATCTCGTGGAGCATCGACACGCGCAGGGGCACACTCGGCCCGTCGCTGCACCGGCGAGTGCTGCAGCTCATCCAGACCACGCTGCGAGACCACGGAGTGGACCCGACCGACGAGCGGGCCGTGCGAGGTCTGCTCGGGGATGGCGCGGCGCGCGTCTGCGCGGGTGACGCGCTCACGCCGGGCGGACTGAACGAGGTGCTGCGAAGCATCGAACAGGTGCAGCGACGAAAAGGACCGAACGAGGGAGACGACCGATGACGACGATCCGTGAAGCCGGAACCACCATCCTGGAGCGCGTCAGGCAGGCCGTCGTGGGCATGGACGAGCCGCTGCGCATCGCGCTCGGCGCGCTGCTCGCCGGCGGGCACGTGCTGTTCGAAGACGTGCCGGGCCTCGGCAAGACGCTCGCCGCCCGCAGCATCGCCGCCGCGATCGGGCTCGACTTCCGGCGGCTGCAGTGCACGCCCGACCTGCTGCCATCCGATGTCACAGGCTCCTACGTCTATGCGCCGTCGACGGGCGCCTTCGAGTTCCGCGAGGGCCCGATCTTCACCGGGCTGCTGCTGGCCGACGAGATCAACCGCACGACGCCCAAGACGCAGTCGGCGCTGCTCGAGGCGATGGCCGAGCGTCAGGTGACCGTCGAGGGTCGCCGCTTCGCGCTGCCGGAGCCGTTCCACCTCATCGCCACCGCCAACCCGATCGAGTACGAGGGCACCTACTCGCTGCCCGAGGCGCAGCTCGACCGTTTCATGGTGCGGCTGAGCGTCGGCTACCCGTCGAGCGAGGAGGAGGCGGCCATCCTGCTGAATCGCATCGAACGGCAGCAGGAGGCCGTCACCGTCGAGCCGGTCATCGACGCCGCGGGGTTCCTCGCCCTGCAGCGCGAGGTGGAGACCACCCACGTCGATGCCGATATCGCCCGCTATTGCGTCGACCTCGCCCGTGCGACGAGGCGGGATGCCGATGTCGAGGTGGGCGCATCGCCGCGCGGTTCGCAGGCGCTGCTGCTGCTCGGCCGTGCGCTCGCCGCGCTGGACGGTCGCGACTTCGTCGTGCCGGACGACGTCAAGCGCATTGCGGTTCCGGTGCTCGCGCACCGTCTGACGCTCACCACGCAGGCATGGGCGACCGGCGTGCAGCCCAGTCGGATCGTCGAGCGGGTCGTTCCCACCGTCGCCGTTCCCCCCACGGTCGGTGTCGCCGGATGACGACGCGCTTCACGTCGGCGGTGGCGATCGCGACGACGTGTGCCGTCGCGCTCGCCGCGCTCGGGCTGCTCTTCTCTCGCGGCGATGTCGTCGCGCTCGGTGCGCCGCTCGCACTCTGGGCGGTGTGGACGACCGTGACCGCAAAGCAGCCCGAGACGCCCGAGATCCTGATCGACGCACCGCTGCACGAGGATGGCCGCTACCGTTCGTCCATCGAGGTGCGCTCCGACGCGGAGGCGGTGCACCTCGTGGCGCTGCTCGGCCACTCGCTCGAGCGTCAACTCGTCGTCGCGCCGGACGAGCGACTCGAAGCGTTCAGCATCGCGCAGCACTCGGGGCCGTGGTTCCCGGTGTGGGCGCACGCTCGCGCGATCTCGGCGGACGGCGCGACGACCTCGGCGCGGGATGGCGAGGCGCGCAGCAGACACGCGATCGCGCCATCCACTCGTCACCTTGATGCGCTGCCCACCGCACGCACGCTCTCGGGGCTGCACGGCAGTCATCAGGGATGGCGACCGGGGCAGGGCGGCGACTTCCGCGACATCCATCCGTGGGCACCTGGCGACGAGCTGCGCCGTGTCGACTGGAAGGCGACGGCCCGGCTCGCCCGCCGCCGTGGCGACCTGCAGGTGCGTCGGATGCACACCATGAGCGAGCAGGCGATCGCGCTCGTCGTCGACGGCATCGACGACCTGGGTGAGGTCGTCGCGACCTGGGATCGCGACGCCCCGCAGGGCAGCGGCGTCACCTCGCTCGACCTCGCCCGCGAGGCCGCACGCAGCCTCGCGACGATGGCCATCGAGACGGGCGACCGCGTCAGCCTGCACGAGCTCGGCGTCGGCGGCCGGATGACCCGCAGCGCGGCGGGGAACCGTCACCTCGCACGTCTCGCCGCCGCGATCACCACGCTCGCCCCGCGGGAATCCGCCCGTCACTGGGCGCGAACGCCACCCGTGCCGCGAGGATCCGTCGTGTTCCTGCTGTCGACCTTCCTCGATGACACCGCGGCCGACCTCGCGACGGGATGGCTCGGCGCAGGTCACCGTGTCGTGGCGATCGACACGCTGCCGCACCTCGATCCCGTGCGGTTGAATCGCGCCGAGCGAACCGGCCTTCGCCTCGTGCTCGCCGAACGCCGGGAGCGCATCGTGCGCATCGAACGCCAGGGCGCCGACCTCGTGGTCTGGGCCGACGATCCGGGCATCGCGATGCGACTGCTCGTGAGGAGGCCGCGATGATCCTGCCCTCTCGCACCGCTGTGCTGCACCGAGTGATGGGGCCGCGCGGCATTCCCGTGGCGGTGCTGCGCCTGCTGCTGGCCGTGATCCCCACCGTCGCCGCAGCGGTCCTCCTCCCCACCGACAGCTGGATGGCGCTCGCGATCCTGCCGGTGATCGGTGCGGCCTTCCTGCACTCGCGGCTGTCCTACGCGGCACTCGCTGTGATCGCCATCGGAGTGCTCATCTCCGACCCGAGTGCGTGGCGCATCGCCGTCGCGGTGCTGGCGGTGCACGCGGTGCACGTGCTCGTGACGCTCTGCTGCGCCATCCCTGGCCACGCGAGCATCAGCTGGCGCGCGCTGCGGCCGACGGGCATCCGGTTCATCGTGATTCAGGCGATTGCGCAGCTGGTCGGTCTGGTCGCGTCGTCACTGCAGCGGGCGGAACCCCGCCCGGCGCTGGCGCTCGTCGGCGCCCTCGCGCTCGTGGCGGTCGCCGTGGTACTCACCGTCTCGAACACCGCAGCAGGGAAAAAAGTTCGAGACACGCCGATGACACCATCGTACAAAAATCCAGATGTCACAGATCGCGTTTAGCATGGTCGGGTGCCTATAGTTCCCCTCGAGACGAACGCGAAGATCGCCGTGCGCGGAGCGCGCGTGCACAACCTCAAGAACGTCGACGTCGACCTGCCGCGCGACTCGCTCGTCGTGTTCACCGGGCTCTCTGGGTCAGGCAAATCGAGCCTCGCGTTCGACACGATCTTCGCCGAGGGACAGCGCCGCTACGTCGAGTCGCTGAGCGCCTACGCCCGCCAGTTCCTCGGCCAGGTCGACCGGCCGGACGTCGATCTCATCGAGGGGCTCAGCCCCGCCGTGTCGATCGACCAGAAGTCGACCAACCGCAACCCGCGCTCGACCGTCGGCACGATCACCGAGATCTTCGACTACCTGCGCCTGCTGTGGGCGCGCATCGGCGTGCCGCACTGCCCCGTCTGCGGCGAGAAGATCCAGCGGCAGACGGTGCAGCAGATCGCCGATCAGCTGACGAGCCTGCCCGAGGGCACCCGCTACCAGATCGTCGCGCCCGTCGTGACGCAGAAGAAGGGCGAGTTCGTCGACCTCTTCGCCGAGCTCGCGGCGAAGGGCTATTCGCGTGCGGTGGTGGATGGCGAGCAGGCGCGCCTCGACGAGCCTCCCACCCTCAAGAAGTCGTACAAGCACGACATCGCGGTCGTCGTCGACCGGCTCGTCGCGCGCGGCGACATCCTCGGTCGCGTCACCGACTCGGTCGAGACGGCGCTGGGGCTTGCCGGCGGCGTGCTGCAGGTGAACTTCGTCGACGAGGAGGGGGATGCCGCCTGGCAGAACTTCTCCGAGAAGCTCGCCTGCCCCAACGGGCACCCGCTGCAGCTCACCGAGATCGAGCCGCGCACCTTCTCGTTCAACGCGCCGTTCGGCGCCTGCCCCACCTGCTCGGGCCTCGGCGTGCGCATGTCGGTCGACCCCGACCTGATGCTGGGCGATGAGGAGCTGTCGATCCGCGACGGCGTCATCGTGCCCTGGACGACGCAGGGCAAGGGCCTGTTCCAGTACTACGAGCGACTGCTCGAGGGCCTGGCGGAAGAGCTGCACTTCTCACTGGAGAAGCCGTGGCGAGCGCTGACGAACGACGTGCGCGAGGCCGTGCTCTACGGTCAGGACTACAAGGTCAACGTGCGCTTCAAGAACAAGTGGGGCCGCGAGGTGCGGTACGCGAGCGGCTTCGAGGGCGTCGTGCCGTACATCGAGCGGCAGTATGCGCAGGCCGAGACGGATGCCACGCGCGCCCGGTGGTCGGAGTACCTGCGCGAGGTGCCGTGCAGCACCTGCCACGGCGCCCGTCTCAAGCCCGAGGTGCTCGCGGTCAGGGTCGGCGGGCGCTCCATCTCCGAAACAGCCGACCTCAGCCTCGACGACACCCTCGACATGATGAACTCCATCACGCTCACCGACCGCGAGAAGCGCATCGCAGCGCAGATCCTGCGCGAGATCCGGGTGCGGCTGGAGTTCCTCATCCAGGTCGGCCTCAACTACCTCACCCTCAGCCGCTCGGCCGGGTCGCTCTCCGGCGGCGAGGCGCAGCGCATCCGCCTCGCGACGCAGATCGGCACCGGTCTCACCGGCGTGCTGTACGTGCTGGATGAGCCATCCATTGGCCTGCACCAGCGCGACAATCGGAGGCTCATCAACACGCTCATCACGCTGCGCGACCTGGGCAACACGCTCGTCGTCGTCGAGCACGACGAGGAGACGATCGAGTCGAGCGACTGGGTTGTCGACATCGGCCCGCGCGCGGGCGAGCACGGGGGAGAGGTCATCCACTCCGGGCCCTTCTCGCAGCTCATCACGGAGGAGCGCTCGATCACGGGCGACTACCTCGCCGGTCGCCGTGCGATCGAGACGCCCAAGAAGCGCAGAAAGATCGACAAGAAGCGGATGCTCTCGGTCGTCGGGGCGCGCGCCAACAACCTGAAGGATGTCACCGCCGACTTCCCGCTGGGCGTGCTGACGGCGGTCACCGGGGTCTCCGGCTCCGGCAAGTCGACGCTCGTGAACGACATCCTCTACGAGGTGCTGGCGCAGAAGCTCAATGGCGCCCGCACCGTGCCAGGCAAGCACACACGGGTGACAGGCCTCGACAACCTCGACAAGGTCGTGCACGTCGACCAGGGGCCGATCGGACGCACCCCGCGCTCGAACCCCGCCACCTACACGGGCGTCTTCGACCGCATCCGCACCCTGTTCAGCGAGACTCCGGAGGCGAAGACCCGTGGCTACCGCCCCGGCCGGTTCAGCTTCAACGTGAAGGGCGGCCGCTGCGAGGCGTGCAGCGGTGACGGCACGCTCAAGATCGAGATGAACTTCCTGCCCGACGTGTACGTCGACTGCGAGGTGTGCCACGGCAAGCGCTACAACCGCGACACGCTGCAGGTGCACTACAAGGGCAAGAACATCGCCGAGGTGCTCGAGATGCCGATCAGCGAGGCGGAGGAGTTCTTCGAGCCGATCAGCGCCATCCATCGGTACATGAAGACGCTCGTGGACGTGGGGCTCGGGTATGTGCGGCTCGGCCAGGCCGCCACGACGCTCTCGGGCGGCGAGGCGCAGCGCGTGAAGCTCGCCACCGAGCTGCAGAAGCGCAGCAACGGCCGCACGATCTACGTGCTCGACGAGCCGACGACCGGTCTGCACTTCGAGGATGTGCGCAAGCTGCTCGAGGTGCTGAACGGACTCGTCGACAAGGGCAACAGCGTCATCGTCATCGAGCACAACCTCGACGTCATCAAGTCGGCCGACTGGATCGTCGACCTCGGGCCGGAGGGCGGTTCGGGCGGCGGCACGATCGTCGCGACCGGCACGCCCGAGCAGGTCGCGGCGGCCGAGGGCAGTCACACCGGCGCGTTCCTTGCCGAGATGTTCGACCGCCATGGCTGACCAGCTGCCGTACAAACCGCGTCCGGGTGAGATCCCGACGAACCCCGGTGTCTACCGATTCCGGGATGCCGCCGGGCGCGTGCTGTACGTCGGCAAGGCGAAGAACCTGCGCCAGCGCCTGTCGAACTACTTCGCGCCGCTGCACACGCTGCACGAGCGCACCCGCAGGATGGTGACGACAGCGGCATCCGTCGAATGGACGGTCGTGCCGACCGATGTCGACTCGCTGCAGCTGGAGTACCAGTGGATCAAGGAGTTCGACCCGCCGTTCAACGTGCGCTACAAGGATGACAAGTCGTACCCCTTCATGGCGATCACCCTCGCCGACGAGGCGCCGCGCGTCATGGTGACACGCAACCACAGGATCAAGGGCGCGAAGTACTTCGGGCCCTACCCGAAGGTGTGGGCGGTGCGCGATGTCATCGACCTGATGATCAAGGTCTTCCCGATCCGCACGTGCAGCGACTCGTCGTACACGAAGGCGATGGCGACAGGCAGGCCCTGCTTCCCCGGGCAGATCGGCCGCTGCGGCGGGCCCTGCTCCATGACAGTGACGATCGAGGAGCACCGCGCGATCGTGAACGACTTCGTCGCGTTCATGAACGGGGGCGACGCGCGCTTCACGCGTGAGCTGACGGCGAAGATGAAGGACGCCGCGGCCGCGATGGACTATGAGGCGGCCGCGATCTACCGCGACAAGCTGGAATCCATCGATGCCGTGCTGCAGAAGAGCGCCCTCGTTCTTCCCGACGACGCGAACAGCGACCTGTTCGGCATCGCGGAGGACGAGCTGTCGGCCGCCGTGCACCGCTTCGTCATTCGCGGTGGACGCGTGCGCGGTGTCATCTCGACCACGATCGACAAGGAGATCGACATCTCGGGCGCCGACCTCGTCGATCAGGTGCTGCAGCGCACCTACGGCGAGGCCGATGCCGCGGATGTGCCGCGCAGCGTTCTCGTGCCCGCACTGCCATCCGACGTCGTCGAACTGCAGACGTGGCTGCAGGATCGCCGAGGCAAGCGGGTGTCGATCGAGGTCGCGCAGCGCGGGCAGCGTGCCGAGCTCATGCGCAATGCCGAACTGAATGCGCAGCAGGCGCTCATCCGCCATAAGACGCGGCGCACGAGCGACTACGCGACGCGCACGCGGGCACTCGCCGACCTGCAGGAGGCGCTCGGCATGGACGAGGCGCCGCTGCGCATCGAGTGCTACGACATCTCGCATCTGCAGGGCACGAACGTGGTCGCCTCGATGGTGGTGTTCGAGGATGGCCTGCCCCGCAAGGATCAGTACCGCTCGTTCAACATCGCCGAGACGACCGACGACACCGACTCGATGTTCCAGGTGCTCGTGCGCCGCCTGCAGCACCTATCGGTTGCTGAGCCTGTCGAAGCACCTGCCGAAGCACCTGTCGAAGTGAAGAAGAGGCGCTTCGCCTACCCGCCCCAGCTGCTGCTGGTGGATGGCGGTCAGCCGCAGGTCGCCGCCGCAGCCCGTGCGCTGGAGGAGACGGGCCATCCCGAGATCGCGCTCGCCGGCATTGCCAAGCGCCTCGAAGAGCTGTGGCTGCCCGACGATGACTTCCCCGTCATCCTGCCGCGCACCTCGGAGGCGCTGTACCTCGTGCAGCGGCTGCGCGACGAGGCGCACCGCTTCGCCATCACGCACCAGCGGGCACGCCGCAAGCGCGACATCTCGACCATCCTTGCCGAGGTGCCCGGCCTCGGGGATGCCCGCATCAAGGCGCTGCTGCGCCATTTCGGCTCGGTGAAGGCGCTGCGCGAGGCCACCCCCGAGCAGATCGAAGAGCTGCCGGGTATCGGCCCCACCCTCGCCGCCGCCATCCACTCCCACCTCCAGCCCTGAGCTTCCGCAGGACGATCGGCCTTCGGTAGGAGCTCTGGGTGGGAACCGACCTTCCGAAGCCGCTTTCTCCTCCCGAAGCCCTTGGTCTGCCGTGCCCTCGGGCTTCAAGAGGACGATCGGCCTTCGGTAGGAGCCCTGGGCCGATACCCTCCTTCCTAAGCCCAATAGTCCTTCCGAAGTCCAGGGTGCGCGAACCCGCCCAGATCGGGCTCAACACAGTCGCCAACACGTCTTCCGACGCGGATTTCACACCGACCTCCCGTCCACAGGCTCGAAACCGCGGCGTGTCGCGGCAGAAGTTATTCACACCCACCCCGCGGAGCAACGCGACGCGTCAGTCTGAGGGTATGGATGTTCACGAAGCGCTCTACCGGCACGGCGGCTACGCCCGTGTCCGCACACTGGTGCATGATGGCGTCGCCCCGCGCGAGATCGAAAAGGCCGTTGCGGCAGGGCACCTGCTTCCCCCGAGACGCGGATGGGTCATCGCACGAGAGGCGGATCCGGCGGTTCGCGCGGCCCTGGAGATCGGTGCCGTCATCTCATGCGTCTCTCGTGCTGCGCGACTCGGTCTCTGGGAGCCACGAGATGCCGGGTGGCACGTCGCACTTGCGCCCAACGCGAGACTGCTGCGCGAATCGGACGCGCATGTGCACTGGGCGAAACCGCTCGTGCCGCGCCATCCGGACTCCGCCGAGGATTCGATCGAGAATGCGCTTGTGCTTGTTGCGAAGTGCCAGCCCTACGAGCAGGCGCTCGCCGTGTGGGAGTCCGCGCTGCGACTCGAGCTCTTCAACAAGCCTCGGATGCAGCGGCTTCCGCTGCCGCCGGCGGCGCGAGAGATCTGCGAAGACATGATGCCCTATGCCGATTCCGGCGCCGAGACGATGGTCATTCCCCGCCTTCGCTGGCTGCGGGTCGCCCTGCGCAGGCAGGTGTGGATCGCGAACCATCGTGTCGACCTGCTGATCGGCGAAAGGCTCGTGCTGCAGATCGACGGCGCCCATCACATCGGAGCGCAGCGCGACTCCGATAATGCGCACGATGCGCGGCTGCGGCTGATGGGTTACCACGTCATCCGGATCAGTCTGTGGCAGATCATGAACGACTGGGCCTTCGTGCAGGATGCCATCGCGCGCGCCGTCGCCCAGGGCCTCCACCTCGCCGCGTGATTCCAGAGGATGGCAGGATGGCTGCCGTGGGAGAGCTGGACCTCGTCGACGCGCACGCGGGCGCTATCGAGTCGGCCGAGGCCATCATCCTCTTCGGTACGCGGCACTGGTCGCCCGCCGAACTCGCGGCGTCGCTGTATCGGGACGGCCTCGCGCCGCGGATTGGTGCGCTCCCGCTGAGCCTTCAGGAGGAGGAATGACCGAGGGGAGGATGCATTCGCACCAGGAATCCTTCCGAAGAGGCATTCTCCTCCCGAAACCGAAGAGACATTCTCCTCCCGAAGCGCCGATAAGGTGGGGGGATGGCGGAAGCGGGGGAGACCCTCATTGTGACGGGCATGAGCGGCGCCGGCCGCTCGACCGTCGCCAATGCGCTGGAAGACCTCGACTGGTACGTGGTCGACAACCTTCCGCCGCAGATGCTGTCGCCGCTGCTCGACCTGTCCGGGCGCCTGGGCGATGAGCTGCCGAAGGTCGCGGCCGTCGTCGACGTACGCGGGCGCGATCTGTTCGCCGAGCTGCCGGCCGCCGCCCGCACCATCCGCGAGCAGCGCAACCTGCGGGTGATCTTCCTCGATGCGTCGGATGAGGTTCTCGTTCGGCGCTTCGAGTCCGTGCGCAGGCCGCATCCGCTGCAGGACGATGGCACCATCCTGGATGGCATTCGGGCCGAGCGCAGGATCCTCGCACCCATTCGCGAGAACGCGGACATCATCATCGACACCTCCGAGCTGAACATCCACCAGCTCGCGACGGCGGTCGGCGACCTCGTGCTCGAGGAGGGCGCGGCCAGGCATCGTCTCACGATCATGAGCTTCGGATTCAAGTACGGCGTGCCATCCGATGCGGACATCGTGGCCGACATGCGCTTCCTGCCGAACCCGTTCTGGCAGCTCGAGCTGCGGGATCTGACGGGGCAGGACCAGACGGTGAGCGACTACGTGCTCGGGCAGGAGGGTGCGCGCGAGTTCCTCGATTCCTACGCAGCCGCCCTGCGTCCCGTGCTCGCGGGGTATCAGCGTGAGCACAAGAGCCACTCCACGGTCGCCATGGGCTGCACGGGAGGCAAGCACCGATCGGTCGCGATGACGCTCGCCCTCGCCGATGCGCTGAAGGATGTTCCTGGCGTCGCCATCCGGGTGCGCCACCGCGACCTCGGTCGGGAGTGACGGCATGGGCGCCTGTGCAATCGCCCAGACGGAATCGCGCCCCGCTGGCTATGCTTGATCCTTGCCCGTTTCGAACAGAAGGATGCCCGTGTCACTGACCGCCGACGTGAAGTCAGAGCTGATCACCGTCAAGGATGCTCGACCGTCGGTGCTCGTCGCAGAGGTTGCGGCGCTGCTGCGATTCTCCGGCGGCATGCGCACCATCACCCGGCGCACCGCCGTCGAAGCCGAGCTCGACACGGTCGAGGTGGCGCAGCGACTGGCGCGCCACATCGTGCAGATCTACGGCGTGCGCCCGAAGCTGGCCCGCATCCCGGCTTCCGGCACCCGCGATGGTGAGCGCTATGCCGTGCGCGTCGTGGATGGCGGCGAGACGCTCGCCCGCCAGACCGGTCTGCTGGACCAGCGCGGCCGGCCGGTGCGCGGCCTTCCCAACCGCGTCGTGACGGGCAACAAGGACGACCAGGCGGCGATCTGGCGCGGTGCGTTCCTCGGCGCGGGCGGCCTGTCCGAGCCAGGACGATCGGCGTCGCTCGAGGTCGCCTGCCCGACGGGCGAGGCCGGTATGGCTCTCGTCGGCTCGGCCAGTCGCCTCGGCATCGCATCGAAGTCGCGCGAGGTGCGCGGCCATCCGCGCGTCGTGATCCGCGAGGCGGAGGACATCCGCGCCATGCTCGAGGTCATGGGCGCGCCAGGTGTTGCGAAGGCGTGGGAGGAGATCCGTCAGCGCCGCGAGGTGCGCGCGGGCGTCAATCGACTCGTCAACTTCGACGACGCCAACCTGCGTCGCTCGGCACAGGCCGCCGTCGCCGCCTGCGCACGCGTCGAGCGCGCGATGGAGATCCTCGGCGACGAGATCCCCGGCCACCTGCAGGAGGCAGGGACCCTTCGCCTTGCCCACCGTGACGCGAGCCTCGACGAGCTCGGCCACTTCGCCGACCCTCCGCTGACGAAGGATGCCGTCGCCGGCCGCATCCGTCGCCTGCTCGCCATGGCGGACAAGAAGGCGCAGCTCGAAGGAGTGCCAGGCACGGCCTCCGCCGTGCCCGAGGGCATCCAGTCCGCCTGACGTGGTTCGTCACAGCGACCCAAGCGCCCGAATCGCGTCACTAAGATGGGGAGGGAAAGACCCCT
>JASGDS010000058.1:0-6306 GCA_047607025.1 Microbacterium sp. | reverse complement strand
GGCTGCTGCGCAATGCGGTAGTCGCTCTTCGCGAGCGTCTGCGAGACGACGACGAGCCTCGCCCCCGCCACGCTGTCGGGATCGACGCCGTCGATGAGCCCCTCCTGCGCGGCCAGCTGATACGAGGCGAGCTGGGCATCATCGGTCACCTTGCCATCCGAGACGCGATCCTCGTTCTTCCCCGTCTTCAGGTCGGCGATCACGGTGCGCGGCGCGTCGGCATCCGCCATCTCGGCGAAGCCTCGGCCGCGGGCGGCCGCATGCTCGCCCCGGCCGGGCGGGTAGCGCACGACCTGGTCGATGACGCCCGCCATGAGGGCCGTTCCCCCGCCGTCCAGCGCAATCTCCAGCCGGAAATCCGCCTCACTCGCCACGGGCTCACCGCCTTCCGCCTGCACGTCCTTCAGGTAGCTGTGCAGCCGGCCGAGATACTGCTCGGCACGGCGACGCTCCTTGTCACCGAGCCAGGGCGCCTCGAAGTCGAGCTCGCCCCAGCGCTCGGCGAGCACCCGACGCATCACGTCCATATCGCCCTCGGGCGAGGCCTCCATCGCGGCGTGCAGGATGGTGCCGATGCCGGCCGACGGCGAGGTGCGCGTGTCGCCGCCGAGGGCGCGGATGGCCCAGTCCAGACCGCAGGTCTCGAACGTCTCCATGCGTGAGGGCGACACGTGCACCGCTCGCTCGGCGAGATCGGTGAGCGGCGCATCCGTCGTCGCCCGGCGCAGGCCGAACCAGTCGTCAGGATCGGCACCTGGCACGTCCTCGCGCGCGAGCACGGCGAGCTGCTCGGCGGCCTCCTGGCGCGCCTGGGGCTGCGTGCTCGTGGTGAGGGTGCGGCGGTGCCTGGCGACGAGACCGCGCAGGGTGAGCGGATGGTCGTCGCGCTGGGCGCCGCTGCTCTGGTCCCTGTCGCCTCTCCGGTCGCCTGTCCTGTGGCCTGTCCTGTGGCCTGTCCTGAGCCTGTCGAAGGGCCTGTCGAAGGGCCTGTCGAAGGGAGTCGGGTCGGGCAGCAGCCGCAGCAGCGAGCTCGGTGTGAACTCGTCGTCGTCGACCGCCGTGACGACCAGACGCGAGCGCGCCCTCGTCACCGCCCGCACGAAGAGCCGCAGCTCGTCGGAGAGCACCGCCCGGCGGCGATCGGCCGGGCGCGGCAGCGTGGGTGCGGCGGCCCCTCTGCGCTGCGCGATCACCCAGTCGGCGAGCATCCAGCCGCCGAGCAGCCCGCCGCGCAGGCGCAGGTTCGGCCAGACGCCATCCTGCACGCCCGCGACGACGACCGCCGCGAACTCACCGCCGAGTGCGGCGGCCGGCGTCAGCAGCGCGACCGTGCCCGGCCGCGCGGGCGCCTTCAGAATGTCCTCCGGCACATCCGAGTCGAGGATGCCGTGGATGAAGACGGCGGGCGCGGTCGCCGGAGCCCGTTCGACGAAGCGCTTGGCGGCGTCGAAGAGGGCGACGAGGCCGTCCAGCGCCCGTTCGATCTCTGGCCCGGTCTGGCGGGTGCCCCAGGTCTCGCGCAGGCGGCGGCCGTCGACGCCGCGCGCGGCATCCCATGCCGTCCACAGCAGGTCATGAATGGTCGCGCCCTGCTGCGCGGTGGTGTGCAGTGTCGTCAGGGTGTCGGCGAAGCGCTGCGCCACCCGGCCCTCGCGCGAGTCGAGTTCGCCGAGGATGGCGGAGTCGGCGAGGGCGTCTCGCAGCAGTTCTCGCGCAGGTTTCGCGCCGCCATCTGCGAGCTCGATATGCCGAAGCCTTGCTCGCAGCCGCCGCATGCCGACGGCGTCGAGCCCGCCGAACGGCGAGACCAGGGCATCGGAGAGCTGCTGCGGGTCGCGCTCGGCCGCGGGGACGAGACCGAGGCGCACGATCTGCAGCAGCTCGCGCACCGCGAGTTCGTCCCGCAGCGGGCTCTGCACGCCCTCCGCCCGTACCGGCACCTCACGGGTGGCGAGTTCGGCCTCGAACATGGCGAGCTGGCTCGTGTCGTGTGCGATCACGGCCATGTCGCCCCACGCGATGCCCTCGTCGATGTGCCAGGAGCGCAGCGTCCACGCGATGCGGTCGACCTGCTCGAAGGGCGAGCCCGCCCGAATGGTCTGGACGTTATTTCCCTCCGGTCCCTGAAGCTGTCGAAGGGCAGGACCGGGAGCGCGCCGATGCTCGACACGGCCCGCCACGCCGATCGCCTGCGTCGCCATCCGGGCGATGCGCGTGATCTCGCGGGCACTGCGATGCGGCTCGTCGAGCACATGCACCGCTCCGAGGTCGTTCACGAGCCCCGCGAACAGCTCGGGCGTGACGCCGCGGAAGGCACCCGAGCCGATGTCGGGATCACCGAAGGCGAGCACGGCGACGCTCCGTTCGCGCAGCGCGGCGACGAGCGCGATGCCGCCGCGGGTGAGCTCCTGCGCATCATCGATGAGCACCTGCCGCAAGCCGTCGAGGTCGGCTCCGTCGCGGACGGCCGTCGCCGCGATGCCATACAGTTCGGCGCTCTCATAGTGCGCGTTGCGCATGCCGATGATGGTGTTCAGGTAGTCGCGACGCAGCTCGGCGACGGCTCTCCACGCCTCGTCGCCCGTCGCGCGCAGCTCGTCATCCGTCACGCCGAGTTCGGTCAGCTCGGTGAGCATGACGCGCAGCTCGGAGCGGAACGCCCGCGACGCGCGGAGATTCGCCCCCAGTGTCTCGGGCCAGATGCGCTCACCCTTCGCTTCGTCCGCGGCATGGCCATCCAGGATGTCGGCAAGGATGCGGTCCTGGTCGGCACCCGTCAGCAGGCGGGGCGGTTCGCCATCCACCGGCGTCTGCGCCCGGGCGATCTGGAACGCGAACGCGCCGATCGAGCGTGCGAGCGGGCCGGGCGTGGCGACGCCCACGCGCAGGCCGAGCCTGTCACGCAGCCGCGTCGCCGAGGCGCGAGACGGAGTGAGCACGGTGAGGTGCGCGGGATCCAGCCCGGCGTCGACCATCCGCCCGACGCGCTCGACGAGCGCCGCCGTCTTGCCCGTGCCTGGTGCTCCGATGACGGTGCCCGACGCGTCGCTCGGCAGCCCCAGCACCGCCCGCTGGCCGTCATCCCATTCCACGCCCTCCACGCTATCCGTCCCCTCCGACGCCCGCTGTCGCACTGCATCCGCGCTCGCAGACAGCACGTGCCACGCGCAGTCTCAGAGCGCACGCGCAGTCCGAGAGCGATCGCGCGGTATGCCGCGGCGGATGGTGCACCGACACTCGCACACGGCACGGTGACTCCCACACTGCACCCCCGCTCCCAAACAGTGCGTGCCACTTGAAGTCCGGGAGCGTTCGTGCACTGCGGCCCGCGCGTTCGCCCGTAGCGTGCAAGCGACGCGCGGCGAACCGCGTGCCCTAGGCTTTCCGTGCACGAACTTTTCCCGAAGAAAGAGGCTTCACCGTGGAGATCCGCATCGGCATCCAGAACTCCGGCCGCGAACTGTCGTTCGAGACGAACGAGACGGCCGATGCCGTGAAGACGCAGGTCGCCTCGGCGCTCGAGTCGGCTGCCACCCACCTGTCGTTCGTGGATGCCAAGGGAAACACGTACATCGTCCCCTCCGCCACGCTCGGCTTCATCGAGATCGGCACCGAGGAGCAGCGGCGCGTCGGCTTCGTCGCATAGGGTTTCCCTCGTGTACATCCTGATCGCGCTCATCGTCACCGTCGTCGCCGGCATCGCCGTCCACTTTGCGACGCCGCATCACGATCAACTCGGTGTGGCACTTGCGCCCGCGATCGCCGGTGGACTCTGCGGTGCCCTCTACGGCATCCTCACCTGGCTCGGCGTCGGTGAGGGCAGCATCCTGCAATGGCTGATCGCGCTGATCGTGCCGGTCGTCGTCGCGGCAGCCGTAGCCGCTCCGCTCGCACGCGCCCGCCACGGCCGCGAGGCAACAGCGCTCGCCGCCATCCGCTGACCCCGACTCAGGCCGCCAGCCCGAGGGCGTCCATCCGCTTGGTGTGGGCAGACATCAGGGCCGTGAACACGGGCTCGACGGCGCTCTCCAGATCGCCCTGGGCGACCCCGTCCTCGTGGCCTGGCACCTTTGAGGCGTCCAGCACGAGCGCTCCGCGGGCGACGAGCAGCGTGTCGCCGACCAGCCGTCGCGCCCACATCGACAGCAGCGCGCGCATCTCCTCATCCGACCGGATGGTCTCGGTCAGCAGATCGGCGACCTGCTCGCGGTCGTGGTCGGCGCTCAGCACCCGCGCAACCTTCTTGCCCGTGTCGCCGTAGCTGTCGGCCAGCGCGAGGTAGAAGTCGTCGAGCATGCCCGCCGTGATGTACACCGCGAGCATCGTCTCGCGGGGCCTCGGGCTGATCGTCTGGGCGCGGAAGGCGTCGAGCGGCTGCTGGAACGGCAGCATCAGCTTCGTCGGGTCATTGCCACGCTCGCGAATGACGTCGATCACCCCGCGATGCTTGCGCAGCGTCGCGTCGGCCGCGAGCGAGATCGCCTCCTTCTCGGCGAGTTGCGGCGTGGCGCGGATCAGCCGCGACAGCGTCTCGAAGTAGCCCAGCTGCAGGTAGGCGGCCTGACCGAGAAAGGTGCTGACGTCGGGAGCGAGCTCCTTGAAGTCGACGCGCTGGGCACCTGAGCCCTCGCCACGCGGACGCAGACGCAGAATGCTGCCCGACTCGTGCCGCCCGAACAATCGCCGTAGATCCACGCATCGAGCCTAGTTCGTGTCGCACCCGCTGCCCATACAGGGCTCTCCGGTAAGGTGAGGATGTTCCGGCGCAGGATCGGAGCACCGCGCCTGTGGCACAGCGAAAGGCGTGGACCTTTCAACGACAGGCTCAAAACTTCATGACGACTTTTGCCGAACTCGGCGTCGACCAGGACATCGTCGACACTCTCTCCGCCAAGGGCATCACCGAGGCATTCCCCATCCAGGAGCAGACGATCCCGCTCTCGCTTCCCGGGCAGGATGTCATCGGCCAGGCCAAGACCGGAACGGGAAAGACCTTCGGCTTCGGCGTCCCCGTGGTGCAGCGGCTCGGCCTCGACCCGACCCCGGGCGTCAAGGCGCTCATCGTCGTTCCGACCCGCGAGCTCGCGGTGCAGGTGTACGAGGATCTCGACCTGCTGACCTCCGGCCGCAAGACGAGCGTCGTGGCGATCTACGGCGGCAAGGCCTACGAGGGTCAGATCGAGCAGCTGAAGGCCGGCGCGCAGATCGTCGTCGGCACCCCTGGTCGCCTCATCGACCTCGCCGGTCAGCGCCTGCTCGACCTGTCCAACGCGAGCGAGGTCGTGCTCGACGAGGCCGACAAGATGCTCGACCTCGGCTTCCTCTCCGACATCGAGAAGATCTTCCAGAAGGTGCCCGCCATCCGGCACACCCAGCTCTTCAGCGCCACCATGCCTGGCCCGATTGTGGCGCTGGCACGCCGCTTCATGTCGAACCCGATCCACATTCGCGCGAGCGACCCGGATGAGGGTCTCACGCAGGCGAACATCGAGCACCTGATCTACCGCGCGCACTCGCTCGACAAGGTCGAGATCATCGCCCGCATCCTGCAGGCGGAGGGTCGTGGCAAGACGGTCATCTTCATGCGCACCAAGCGCGCGGCGCAGAAGCTCATGGACGAGCTGAGCGACCGCGGCTTCAACGTGGGCGGCGTGCACGGCGACATGGGCCAGGAGCAGCGCGAGCGCTCGATGGCCGCCTTCAAGTCGGGCAAGAAGGATGTGCTCGTGGCGACGGATGTCGCCGCGCGCGGCATCGACGTCGACGACGTCACCCACGTCATCAACCACACCATCCCCGACGACGAGAAGACCTACCTGCACCGGGTCGGCCGCACAGGACGCGCCGGTCGCACCGGCATCGCGGTGACGTTCGTCGACTGGGAGGACCTGCACAAGTGGGCCCTCATCAACCGCGCACTCGACTTCGGGCAGCCGGAGCCGACCGAGACCTACTCGTCGAGCCCGCACCTCCACGCCGACCTGAACATCCCGGCCGGAACGAAGGGTCGCATCGTCACGGCGCCCAAGACGCAGGCCGTCAAGACGCAGAAGGTCGAGCATGCGGCGGATGCCGCCGCGGACGACTCGGACCGCAGCGGCACCCGTCGTCGTCGGCGTCGCCGCACCGGCTCGAACGCGCCCGTCGGCTCGACGTTCGTCGAGGGCTCCGAGTCGACCGCGCCATCCACCGGGTCTGAGCACGCGTCACCCGACCGCTCGGCAGAGGGCGCGGGCACGCACGACGGCGACGCGACGAAGGAGCACCGCGACGGCAGGCCCGCCGCCCAGCGCCGCCGTCGTCGTC
>JASGDS010000057.1:0-5431 GCA_047607025.1 Microbacterium sp. | reverse complement strand
CGGTGAGCCGGTTCAGGGCGGGCAGGGCATCGGGCAGATACGCCTGCAGCACGATGCCCGCCTCCGCTCGATGCAGCTGCGGGTCGTCGAGCAGCTTCTGGAACACGGCGATCGTCAGGTCGAGATCGCGGTACTCCTCCATATCGAGGTTGAGGAACGTCCCGTTGCCGGCCGCCGTCAGATACAGCGGCCGCAGGCGCCCCACGACGTCATCGACGGTCTCATCGAACGCCCACATCGACAGGTGCGGCGCAATCGCCGACACCTTGACCGAGACGTAGTCGACGTCATGCCGACGCACCAGATCGTGGATGCCCGCGAGGCGCCGTTCCGCCTCCTTCTCGCCGAGCACCGCCTCGCCCAGCAGGTTGAAGTTGAGCCGCACACCGGCGTCTCGGATGCGGGCGATCGCCTGCCCCAGCTTCTGCTCGCGGGCGTCGACGATGAGGTGGCCGACCATCTGGCGCAGCGCGCGGCGGGCGGCGGGCACGACAGCGACGGGCACCGCCTGTCCGACGACGCCACCCGTACGGATGGCGGCGCGCAGGTACCAGGGGAGGAAGGCCGGCGCGAGGGGTGCGATGCGCGCGAGCTCCGCGGCGGCGGCGGCGCGAGACTCGGGCCGCATGACGCCGTCCGTGAACCCGAGGGTGAACGCCAGCCCGTCCGGATCCTGCAGCACACCGGCCAGCCGCGCGGCCGCGGGGTCTGCCGGAACCGGTCCCTGAGCTTGTCGAAGGGCGGACCACCGTCGTGCCAGCGCGACCGCCTCATCCACGATGTCGTCTGACTGCTCGCCCATGCTCCCCACCCTAGGCATCCGACCCCGCCTGTTCCCACAGCAACCCCGCGCCCCACCGGTTCCCGTCACGCTTTTTGCGGCTTTTCGAGCCGGATGGTCGCAAAAGGTGCGACGGGAACCCAGGGGACCCGCAGAAAGTGCGACGGGCCCTTCGACGGGCTCAGGAACCGGAGAACAAGAGACTTTTCAGGGTGGAGGACAGGCCGACTGCGACGACGCACCCGCGGCGCTCACACGCTATCCGCGCAGCATGATCACGGGCCTCGTCGCGGTGGCGATCGTCACCGCCATCCCACGCATGCTTCTCACGATAGTTTGTCGTCTTCCGACAAGCGACGCGCCCCTCGATTTCGGGCATCCGGCCCGGCATCGTACCCTCAAGACATGCACACTGCGACACCGACTGACGTTCTCATCCGACCCGTGCGAGATGTCGACGCCGAGGCACTCGGCCGCGTGCACGCGAAGGTCTGGCACGAGACCTACAACGACCTGATCAGCACGGCGGCGCTGGAGTCCGTCTCGCCCAAGCGCCTCGCCGAGCTGTGGAGCCGCTACCAGGACCAGGGCGAGGAGTACCGGATGGCCGCCGCCCTGTCCGACGGCGAGATCATCGGCTTCGCCGGCTCCGGGCCCGCGCGCGACGACGACGCACCGGCCGAACGCGAGTTCTACTTCGTGTACCTGCTCGACGAGTGGCACCGCAAGGGTGTCGGCCGCGCGCTGTTCGAGGCCGTCGTCGACGATGACGAGCCGCTGTACCTGTGGCTCGCCGAGCGGTATCCAGGTGCCCGCACCTTCTACGAGAAGCGCGGCTTCCACCTCGACGGCGCACGCCGCGACGAGCCGTTCCTCGGTGAGACGCTCACCGAGGTGCGCTACGTGCGCTGACGTGCTGACGGTCTGGGCGCTCGCCGGCATCGGCGAGATCGCGCCAGGCGACGACCTCGCCCGCATCATCGGCGACGCGATCGACGCGTCCGGCGAGCCCGTCGCGGATGGCGACATCCTCATCGTCACCAGCAAGATCGTCTCGAAGGCCGAGGGCCGCATCCTCGCCGCGGATGACCGCGAGCAGGCGATCACCGATCAGACGGTGCGTCTCGTGGCGAGCCGCACCTCGCCCGACGGGCACACCACCCGCATCGTCGAGAACCGCCTCGGCATCGTGTCGGCGGCCGCCGGCGTCGACGCGTCGAATACGCCGGATGGCACGGTGCTGCTGCTGCCGGAGGACCCGGACGCCTCCGCCCGCGCCCTCGCCGCCGCGCTGCGCGAGCGCTTCGGCGTGCGCCTCGGCGTGCTCGTCTCCGACACCCTCGGCCGCGCCTGGCGCGAGGGCCAGACCGATCAGGCGATCGGCGCGGCCGGCGTCGCGGTGTTCGAAGACCTGCGCGGGGCGGTGGATGCCCAGGGCCGTCCGCTCGTGGTCACCCAGCCGTGCGTCGCCGACGAGCTGTGCGGCGCGGCCGACCTCGTCAAGCGCAAGACGACCGGCCGTCCCGTCGCCGTCGTCCGTGGCCGCGCCGACCTCGTCGGCGACCTTGACCTGCCGGGCGCGCGCACGATCATCCGGCCCGCCGAGCGCGACATGTTCCGCCTCGGCGCCGATGAGGCCTATGCGCAGGGTGCGGCGAGCGTCACCATTTCGTGAAGGCGAGCAGCAGCGCACGACTGCTGCGACGATTCCGGATGCACCCCCACCAGAGCCCCGCGCCGTAGGCGAGGTCGTCGAGGCGGCACCGTCGGTCGCGCGGCCCCCTCACCATCCACGGTGAAAGTGCTCTCACCCACCCGCCAAAGGTGGGAATTCCGGTACTCCCACATCCTGCCCGGGCATGTGAACGCACCGTTCGCGCAGAAGAAACCCTCCCGAAACCTGGGAAATGTATGCATGATAGGTATGACGCGCCCGTGCGCCGTTCCACACGACCGAATGACAGATCGAGGCTGACGATGATCTCTTCTCCCAAACGCGCGGTGGGGCTGACCACTGTGCTCGCCGTCGGTGCGCTCACCATGCTGCCGACCGCCGCAGGTGCCGCAACCGACGACGATACGACCGACATCGAGATTCTCTCCATCAACGATTTCCATGGCCGCATCGAGGCGGATGGCGAGATCGCGGGCGCCGCGGTGCTCGCCGGCGCGGTCGAATCCCTGACGGCCGACAACCCCAACACGCTGCTCGTGTCGGCGGGCGACAACATCGGCGCATCGACGTTCACGTCGTTCATCCAGCAGGACAATCCGACGATCGACGCGCTCGTCGCCTCCGGCCTGAGCCTCAGCGCCGTCGGCAACCACGAGTTCGATCAGGGATACAGCGATATCGTCGATCGGGTGATTCCGCGCTACGGCAGCAGCGACTTCGCACTGGGCGCGAACGTCTACGACAAGGGAACGACCGATCCTGCACTGCCGGAGTACGCCATCCGTGAGATCGACGGTGTGAAGATCGGCTTCATCGGCACCGTGACGGCGGACACGAGCACGCTCGTGGACCCCACCGGCATCGCCGACATCGACTTCGGCTCGCAGCTCGAAGCCGCCAACCGCGTGGCAGACGAGATCGCCGACGAGACCGACGCGATCATCCTGCTCACCCACTCCGGGGCGACAGGCACCGACTGCGACGCCGCGGCCGCAGAGCAGACCGAGTTCGGCGAGCTCGTCCACGGGGCATCCAGCGACATCGACGCGATCGTCTCTGCCCACACGCACCAGCTGTACAGCTGCACGATCCAGGGGCCGGATGGCGAGCTGCGGCCCGTCACGCAGACCGGCAGCTACGGCAACAACCTCGGCACGCTGTCACTGAGCTTCGACGCGGACAAGAACCTCGTCTCGGCCACGGGCGGCATGATCGACCTCGTCGTCGACGACACTCCGGCGTATGACGCCGACCCGGACGTGCAGGCGATCGTCGACGAGGCGTCCGCCTCGGCCGAGGAGCTCGGTTCGCAACCGGTCGGCAAGATCTCGGCCGACATCCTGCGTGGCGGCAACCCGCCAGGGGACGACCGCGGTGTCGAGTCGACCTTGAACAACACGATCGCCGACGTCTACCTCTGGGCGACCAGTTCGGAGTACAGCCAGTACGGCGGTGAGCCTGCCGACATCGCGGTGATGAACGCAGGCGGTCTGCGCGCCGATCTGCTCTATTCGGGCGACGGCACCGTCACCTACAAGGACGTCGCCAACGTTCAGCCCTTCGGCAACACGCTCACCACGACGACGCTCACCGGAGCGAACCTGAAGGATCTGCTCGAGGAGCAGTGGCAACCGGGCGAGGAACGCCCGAAGCTGCAGCTGGGCATCTCGGATGGCCTGACGTACGAGTACGTCGATGACGCGGAGGCCGGCGAGCACATCAAGTCGATCACCTTCCAGGGCGAGGCCGTGCAGCCTGATGACACGTTCCTCGTGACGACGAACTCGTTCGTCTCGGCGGGTGGCGACAGCTTCGTCGCCTTCCTCGACGGCACGGACACGCGCGACACCGGCCTCATCGACCTGTCGAGCACGGTCGACTACTTCGCCGCGCACGACGTCGTCGACCCGGCACCGCTGGGTCGCGCGGTCGAGTACGTCGAGCCGACCGAGACGCCGACGGCCACCCCGACGGCGACCGCAACCGCGACCGCAACCGCGACGCCGACGCCGACGCCGACGGATGGTCCGCTCGCGCCGACCGGCGCCGCTGACGGCCAGGTGCCGCTGATGCTGGGCGGAGCGGCCGCGCTGCTCGCCATCGCCGGCATCACGATGGTGGCCATCCGCCGCCGCGCCTGACACACCGGCACTCGGGCCCCGCATCTTCGGGTGCGGGGCCCGTGTCATTTCGGAATGCCGCCGCTTCTCGGCCAGTTGGTTCTCGGCGAGTTGGAAAGAGCGGGAGCCCGCAGAGCGTCGACGTCGTCGTGATCCGCGCGGGGCAGGCGGGGCTGTCGGCGGGGATCACCTGCGCGGGCGCGGGCTCGACTTCGTCATGCTCGACCAGAAGCTGCGCCAGGCGGCACGTGGCATCACAGGTGGCCGGGGCTCACGATGCAGACCGTCAACGGCATCGCCGAGCTGCCAGGCGTGCCCGTGCCATCCTTCGCCCCGGATGACGAGGCGCGCGCCGTGCTGCCGGCCTACTTCGCGGGGACGATGAGGCACGCTTCTCGCTGAACGTGGGGCGGCTCGTGACGGTGACGGCGGTGCGCCAGGGGCGGGATGACCGGCTGCTCGTCGAATCGGATGCCGGAACCTGGGCGGCACGGTTCGTCTTCAATGCCACGGGCACGTGGACGCGCCCGTGCCGTCCGTTCTCTCCTGGCGCCGATTCCTTCCGCGGCCGCCAGTTCGACATCACCCGCCGATGACCCCCGGTTGCGGTCGCACTCTTTGCGGCAAAAACGGCTGTTTCTCCACCAAAGGCGCTGCGGGAACGGGGATGGTCAGGCGACGCGGGACTTCGGCGAGACCGAGTAGGTGTCCTCGGGGTCGTCGCTCACGACGCCGGCGAGGGCGGTGTCGATCGCGGCGAGCGTGTCGGCATCAAGGGTCACACCCGACGCCTTGACGCTGTCGGCGAGCTTCTCGGGGCGGGATGCCCCGACGAGCGCGGCCGCGACGTTGTCG
>JASGDS010000056.1:0-4812 GCA_047607025.1 Microbacterium sp. | reverse complement strand
TCATCAACGTCGTGAAGATCGTCATCTGGAAGCAGCCGTCGCCGTCGATCGACCAGACGACCCGCTCGGGCTCGGCGACCTTGGCGCCCATCGCTGCGGGCACCGAGTAGCCCATGGTGCCCGCGCCACCCGAGTTGAGCCAGGAGTTCGGGCGTTCGTACGTGATGAACTGCGCCGACCACATCTGGTGCTGACCGACGCCGGCGACGTACACGGCCTCAGGACCTGTCAGCTCGCCGATGCGCTGGATGACGTGCTGCGGCGAGAGGTGGCCGTCGCTCGTCGGCGTGAAGCCGAGCGGGTACTGCTTCTGCAGGTCGCGCAGGCGCGTCCACCACTCCGCCGTGTCCGGCTTGGAGTCCGCGCCGCGGAGCGTCGCAATGAGGTCGGTGAGCACCTCTTTCACGTCGCCGACGATCGGAACATCCGCCGTGCGGATCTTGGAGATCTCGGCCGGATCGATGTCGACGTGGATGACCTTCGCCTCCGGCGCGAACAGATCGGCCTTGCCCGTGACGCGGTCGTCGAAGCGCGCGCCGAGCGTGATGAGCAGGTCGCTCTCCTGCAGCGCGAGCACCGCGGGGACCGACCCGTGCATGCCCGGCATGCCCACATGCTGCGGATGCGAGTCGGGGAACGCGCCACGCGCCATCAGGGTCGTGACGACGGGGATGCCCGTGAGCTCGGCGAACTCCTTCAGCTCGGCGGCCGCTCGCGCGCGGATGATGCCGCCGCCGGCATAGATCACCGGCTTGTGCGAGGCCTCGATGAGGGATGCCGCCGCCTGGATCTGCTTGCCGTGCGCCTTGGTGACCGGCCGGTATCCAGGCAGGTCGTACTTCGGCGGCCAGACGAACGAGAGCGTGCCCTGCTGGGCATCCTTCGTGATGTCGACGAGCACGGGGCCCGGACGGCCGGTCGAGGCGATCTCGTAGGCCGCGGCGATCGCGGCAGGGATGTCCTCGGCGCGCTTGACGAGGAAGGAGTGCTTCGTGATCGGCATCGTGATGCCGACGATGTCCGCCTCCTGGAAGGCGTCGGTTCCCATCAGGGTCGAGAACACCTGTCCGGTGATGGCGAGAAGCGGCACGGAGTCCATGTACGCGTCTGCGATCGCGGTGACGAGGTTGGTCGCGCCCGGCCCGCTCGTCGCGATGGCCACGCCGACGCGACCGGATGCCGCAGCGTAGCCCTCGGCGGCGTGACCTGCGCCCTGCTCGTGACGCACCAGGATGTGGTTGACGGTCTCATCGTCGAGCAGCGGGTCGTACACCGGCATGATCGCGCCGCCTGGCAGGCCGAAGACATCCGTGACGCCCAGCAGTCCGAGGGAGCGGACGACGGCTTCAGCACCCGTGAGCACGGGCGCTGGCGCGGTGCGGGAGGGCGGCCGGGGCACGGCCGTGGCTGATTCGACGGGCATCATCATTCCTTGCGTGAGGGGTGGGGTTCCGCGCATCAGCGAACAGGCGTCGCAGATCGCGCGGCATGGAGAAGCACGGGCTTCGAGTCTTCGGCCAGATCACCGCGGGAGTCACGCGGGGCCGCGGGCGCCCCGCCGATTCGGCGGACGGCCCACTCGATGTCACCGGCGTGTCTGCCGGGAAGGCGAGGTGCGATTCGAGCGGAGCCTCGCGTGGTTGTGCCACACCGACCCCGCTCGCCCCTCCAGCTTAGTGCATCTTCACGATGCCTCCGCACGCCGCTCACCCCTGAAGTCTATTCGGCCTCACGGCCCCCGGCGCCGCGCAGATCGGCCAGCCGGTCGAGCAGCGCCGCGAGCGCGGGGATGTCGTGCACCCGGACGGATGCAGCGGTCTCGCCGTCGCCGACCTTGACACCGAGGTCGTCCTCGCCGAGTGACCGCAGGGCGTCCTCGTCCGTCACATCGTCGCCGGCGAACAGCACGCCCGTGGCGCCCGTCGCCTGCCGCAGTTCGGCGATGACGGAGTCCTTGCCCTCGTGCCGCCACGCGAATTCGATGAGGTCCCTGCCCGTGCGGCGACGCCATCCGCTCGCCCGTTCGGCGACGAGCGCATCGATGGCGGCCTGCGCCTTCGCGGTCTCGGTCTCACCCGCCGTTCTGGTGTGCAGCCCGAACCCGAACCTCTTGGGCTCGATCCATGCGCCCTCGATGCCGTCGACGAGGTGCTGTGCGTCGGCGGTGAGCTCTGCCACGAGGGCATCCTGCGCGGGATCGCTCGTCACGGGGGCCGCCGGCGCTCCGGCCGGTCGCCACTGCTCGGCGCCATGGGAGCCGGCGAGCCAGATCGGCGAGGCGTCGTCGTGCTCGGCGATGACACGCAGATCGGCGAGACTGCGACCGGAGACGAAGGCCACGATCGTGTCAGGCAGCGCCACGAGCCGGGCGACCGCCGCTTTCGACTCCGGCAGCGCACGGGCGGTCATGGGTTCGTCGACGAGGGGCGACAGGGTGCCGTCGAAGTCGAGAGCGACGAGAAGACGGCGAGTCTCGGCACGGCGCTCGAGCGTCACTGGCCCGCCCTCCTGCGGTACTCGGCGACATCGGCGAGGAAGAGCTGACCCCACTTCGCGACGTCGTGCTCGAGCACGCGGCGGCGCATGCTGCGCATGCGCCGTGATTGCTCGCGCACCGGCATGTCGATGGCCGTCAGGATGGCATCCTTCACCCCGTCGATGTCATGCGGGTTGATGAGCAGCGCCTGGTTCAGCTCGTCTGCCGCCCCCGCGAACTCGCTCAGCAGCAGCACTCCCCTGTTGTCGTCATGCACGGCGACGTATTCCTTGGCCACGAGGTTCATGCCGTCGCGCAGCGCTGTGACGAGCATGACGTCGGCGGCGAGGTACAGCGCGACCATCTCCTCGCGAGGGAAGCCCTGGTGCAGATACCGGATGGCGGTGTGGTTGATCGTGTCGTAGTCGCCGTTGATGCGCCCGACCGTCAGCTCGATCTCGTCGCGCAGGTCCTGGTAGGCCTCGACACCGGGCCGGGACGGGCTCGCGACCTGCACGAGGGTGACGTCGCCGACGTGCACGGAGCCGTCTCGCAGCAGTTCGCCGAACGCCTTCAGCCGGTGACGGATGCCCTTGGTGTAGTCGAGCCTGTCGACGCCCAGCAGAATCTTGCGCGGGCTGCCGAGCTGCTCGCGGATCTCCAGCGCCCGGGCCTTGACCGCGGGATCGGCGGCCGTGCGCAGGAACGCCTGCGCATCGATCGAGATCGGGTAGGGCTTGGCGACGACCGGCCGTGTGCCCTCGCCATTCGGGACCGTGATGATGTCGCCCTTGGTCGGGTACTTGTAGAGCCGTCGCACTGCCCGCTGGAAGTTTCCGGCGTCCGCCGTGCGCTGGAACCCGATGACGTCGGCGCCGAGCAGCCCCTCGAGCACGCGCTTGCGCCACGGCAGCTGGGAGTAGAGCCCATATGCCGGAAACGGAATGTGATGGAAGTAGCCGACCGTGACATCCGGTCGCAGCTCGCGCAGCAGTTTCGGCACGAGCTGCAGCTGGTAGTCCTGCACCCAGACGAACCCGCCCTCGGAGACGGCATCTGCCGCCGCCTCGGCGAAGCGCCTGTTGACGCGCACGTAGGCGTCCCACCAGCTGCGGCGATAGACGGGAGTGGCGATCACGTCGTGATAGAGCGGCCAGATGGTGCCGTTCGAGAAGCCCTCGTAGTAGTCCTCGAGCTCCTGCGGGCTGAGGGGCACAGGCACGAGCAGCGTTCCGTCGAAGTCGAAGGGTGGGACATCCAGGTCGGGCTTGCCCGCCCAGCCGACCCAGGCGCCATCCACCGTGCTCATGACCTGTTCGAGAGCGGTGACGAGCCCGCCGGGAGACCGGCGCCACGTGGGCTCTCCTGCGGCCGATTCCACCCTGTCGACGGGGAGTCGGTTCGCGACGACGACGAGATCCGCTGTGGGCATGATGCTCCTTCGGTTCTTCTGCCAGTCTATCGAGGGGATAGAACGAGGTCGTGAGCCGGGGTAGCGTTGGCCCATGCGCAAATACCTCTTCAGCACGGGACTGATCGGTGCGGTCACCAGCGGCTACGCCATGCTCAAGGGCTCGAACTCGCAGCAGCTCACCTGGCGAGTGGCGGTCGCCTGGCTGAGCTGGGGGCTCACGCTCGCGCTCGCGATCGGGCAGGCGCTCGACATCCGCGCGGCCTCGCAGGGGCGCACCGTCTCGCCAGACTCCCCCATCGCCGGCCACGAGTACAAGTACGCAGGCACCGAGAAGCCGAAGGCGCCCAAGCTCGACAAGGCGGCGAAGAAGGCCGCGAAGGAAGCCGAGAAGAAGGACAAGGTCTTCCACAAGATCCTCGCCAAGCAAGCGAAGTGATCAGTTGTATATCGTAGATATATACTTGCGGTATGATTTCTGAGTGACCCATTCACAGACCGTTCAGGATCTCATCTTCGCGTCGAACACGCTCACGCGTGTCGCGGCGATCGAGACCCGCAATGAGACGCCATCCGCGCAGTGGCGCACGCTCGTGCTGCTGCGCGAGCACGGACCGCTGCGGATCGGCGAACTCGCACGACTCAGCCGGACGACGCAGCCGGGCATCACCCGGCTGATCGGCGGGATGGTCGAGGCGGGGCTCGTCACACGCGAGCAGGACAGCGACGATTCGCGCGCCGTGGTGATCGCGGTGACCGAACGCGGCTTGCAGGCGTACGACCAGTGGTGCACCGAGCTGGTCGCCGCCCTGCTCCCCCGATTCGAGGGGCTGAACGAGGACGAATGGCGCGCACTGACCATGACGGCGGAGATTCTCATGCTCCGCATCGGTCAGGTCGACAAGGACGCACAACGAGAGGACAC
>JASGDS010000055.1:0-3425 GCA_047607025.1 Microbacterium sp. | reverse complement strand
GGTGGCGGCACGCAGGCTCGAGGGCAGAGGATGGGCCGTCGGCGCACTGCTGCGTCCTGCGGCAGTGGGGGCGCTCGCGACTGAGCCCGTCCAGATCCTCGATCGGGAGGTGCGCTTCGAGGCATCGGAACTGCGCCATGCGGTCTCACGGGCGATGGGCATGGGGGAGAGCCACCGAGATCGGGCCGTCGGCGCGTTCTCTCGGTGGCTGCGAGCCCGCGTGGGTGAGGCGAACGAAACAGGGCTGCTGGCGAATCGCGCGATCGACGTGCTGATCACCGACGACACTGTGCTTCGCCCCGCGGATGTCGCCACGCGCTTCGCGATGTCGGTGCGCTCGCTCGAGCGACTCACGCATCGGTACGTCGGGCTGCCTCCCGCTGTGATCATCCGCCGCCGTCGCCTGCAGGAGGCGGCCGCCGCCATCCGAGCAGGTGCCGCGCCCGATCTCGCCACGCTCGCGGCCGACCTCGGCTACGCCGACCACGCGCATCTCACGAATGATTTCCGCACCGTGCTCGGCTTCACGCCTTCTGCCTACCGCTCGGCCGTCGGCTGACGTCAACTCCGCCGCTTTGCGCCAACCCGCAGGGGAGGGTCACGGGGTTGGAGCGGCTCGTCACCTGATCGCGGACGCTCGATGGCGCAAGCGCCTGGCGTAGGCTGCGGGCGTCACGCCGAAGCGCTCGGAGAACGCCGTGATGAATCCGCTCGGGGTCGCATACCCGACGCGTGCGGCGACGTCGGCGACTGAGCGGCCATGCTGCAGCATCGCTGCGGCAGCGTGGGTGCGGGCGAGCCGTCGCCACTGGCGGAAAGTCGTGCCATCGGCGACGAACGCGCGGGCGAGCGTGCGTTCGCTGACGCCGAGCTGCTCCGCCCAGTCGCCGAGTTCGCGCGGGTCGGATGGGTCTGCCAGCAGGGCTGCCGCGATCGCTGCCGCTCGGCTATCGGCTGGGACGGCGAGAGTGTCGTGCCTTACGTCGGTCTCCTGCAGCAGGCCGTGCAGCAGTCGTAGGCAGAGGCTCGTTCGCTCGAGCGATTGCGGTCCCTGCACGAGGTGCCACAGGATGCTCTCTGCCAGATCATTGGTCGACATCGTGCTCGGCTGCATCCACCTGGCGCCCTGCGGTCTCAATCGTTCGTCGGTGTAGACGTTGATCAGCTCACCGGGCGAGGTGAAGGTCATCTCATGCAGGATGCCCGCAGGGATCCAGACGAAGTGGTCTCCTCTCACGTGCCACCTGGTTCCCGCGGCCTCCACGACCATCGCGCCTCCCGCCATCCATGCCAGCTGGTCATGGCTATGGAAGTGCAGGGGGAAGGAGACCTCGGTCGACACGACGAGGGACTCGCAGGAGAAATTCTGCGGTGTCGGTTCCACGTGATCGCCGCGCTCGGATGGCAAGGGCGCGGGGCGCAGACTGCTCTCATCGGACACGGGCGTGTCTGTATGCATGAATCGATGTCGCTTTCGGGTGATCGCGCGGGGCAGGTTAGTAAGGCTACCCTGACTTCATGCCGAAGAGACTCGTTTCCGTTTTCCTGCTCACCGCGATCCTCATCGGCGGGGGGTTGAGCGGGTGCTCTGCCAACGACGACGAGGTCGTCGAGAACCCGAACTACACGACAGAGGCGACGGACGAGTTTCCCGTCACGGTCGAGCACCGCTATGGCGAGGTCACCATTCCCTCCGAGCCGCAGCGCGTGGTGGTCGTCGGCGTGACCGAGCAGGACATCCTGCTCGAGCTCGGTGTCACCCCGATCGCGACGACCGAGTGGTACGGCGAACAGCCCTACGCGACATGGCCATGGGCGACGGAGCTGCTGGGTGACGCGAAACCCGTCGTGCTCGTTTCGGACGACGGGTTCGAGTTCGAGAAGATCGCGTCGCTCGATCCCGACCTCATCGTCGGGACGAATGCGGGGATGACGCAGGAGGACTTCGACCGATTCTCAGAGATCGCGCCGACCATCACCAGTCTGCCCAGTGCCGATGCCTACTTCTCCGACTGGCAGGATCAGACGCGGCTCATCGCCGCAGCGGTCGGTCGCACGGCACTCGGTGAAGAGCTGATCGCCGGAGTGGAGGACGCATACGATCGCGCCGCGTCCGAGCATCCGGAGTTTGCAGGGCTGACGGCAACGTTCTCGCAGGGTGCGGCGTGGGACGGCAACCTCTATGTGTACCCGGATGGGCTGAACACCGATTTCCTGACCGAGCTCGGGTTCACCATGACGCAGGGTCTTGAGGCGTACTCCGAGAACGTGGGCGAGCAGGCCCTCATTTCGGCCGAGAACACAGGGCTTCTCGACGCGGACGTCATCGTCTTCGCAACGGATGAGGGCGAGGAGATCGACGCTCTGCTGGACTTCGGCACGGTCGCGCAGCTGGATGCGGTCGTCGAGCATCGCGCGATCTACACCGATTCCACGCTGGCGGGTGCCATCTACTTCCTCACTCCGCTCAGTCAGAAGTATGTCATCGAGCACCTCACGCCCCTGCTTGAGGCCGCCGTCGCCGGCGAGGCGCCCCAGGCCAAGCAGGGCTGAGCGGCGCGTCTTTCTCCGCGACCCTTCACCTGTGCGCCATCCCTGCGCGGGAGGGCCGCAGGGCTGGCGCGGACGTGCGGGGTCACCGAATGGTTCTCGTTGCACATGAATAAATCCATGCTCATTCGGATCGACCCGACGCGCGAGGAGCCCGTGTTCGCGCAGATCGCAGCGTCGATTCGCGCCGACGTCGTGAACGGCCGTGCGCAGCCGGGCGAGCGGCTCCCGTCCGCGAAGCAGGTCGCAGCATCCCTCGGCGTCAACGTGCACACCGTGCTGCACGCCTACCAGCAGCTGCGCGACGAGGGCATCGTCGACCTGAGGCGAGGGCGGGGCACAGTGATCACTGCCGGGGCCGATTCGCTTGCGACGCTGCATGATGACATCCGCACCAGATGACGATCGGTCACGCACGCTTCGTCTCCTGTGCTGGACGATGCTCGTCGTGCCGATCGCGCTCTTCGTCGCGCTGGCCATCATCCATCTCATCCTCACGCCCGATCTTGGTGCCTCGGTCGCGACGCACTGGAACGCGGCAGGCAGGGCCGACGGATTCGGACCCGCCTGGACGTATCCGGTCATGACCGTCACGGTGGGCGCTGGCGTCACGGCTCTGGTCGGCGGATTGGGGCTCTCTGGCGCCACACGGTCGGGCGCATCGATCAACGCCCGGATGCTGACCGCGCCGGCGCTGACGGCGCGCAGCGCGGATTCCGCCGAGGCGAGGATCATGGTCTGGCTGATCGTCGTTGATCTCTTCGCCGTGGCGGCCGGGGTCATCGGCTGGATGGTCACGCCGAAGATCCTCGGCACGCGCCGTGATCGAAACGACCACGCTGCACTGAACCTCGCCCCGACCGAGAGGGTGGTGT
>JASGDS010000054.1:0-4007 GCA_047607025.1 Microbacterium sp. | reverse complement strand
GGACAAGATCACGTTGCAGAAGCCCGCCGATATCCAGGCCGGCAGCGGGCCGATGGCGCGGCGCGTGGAGGTGACGCTGCAATAAGCGGCGCATCGTCCTGCCCCCTGAAAACCCGCCGTTGGCGGGTTTTTTCTTCTCTGCGCCTTCAGGTATCAGATGCCGTGCTGGGCTTCCGTGCTCCGAGTGCGCATCCCTCGCGGTGAGTCACCCGCCAGACGGCGAAACACGCGCCGGAACGCCGCCGGATCAGCGTAGCCCACACGAGCCGCGACTTCGTCAACCGAGGCGCTGGTGGTTTCCAGGAGGTGCGTTGCATGCGAGACGCGCAACCGCTGGACAAGTTCATGGGGTGTCATGCCCAGCCCGGCATGCATGCGCCTGGCCAGGGTTCTGGACGAAACAGCGGCAACGCCGGCCAGTTCCTCCAGCGTGATCTGCCGATCGAGGTTGTCGATGATGAAGCGCTCGACCTTCTGAAGGGCAGGATCGGACACGCGCAGGTGCTCCATCACCATGTAGCGAGACTGCGAAGGCCGGCTGTCGAGCACGAGGTAGCGGGCCACCCCCTGCGCCAGCGATGGGCCGGCGATGCGTGCGATGACCGCCAGCATCAGGTCGGCATGGGCGAAGGCCGAACCTGCGGTCAGCACACGAGGCGCCTCGACCACCATCCGGTCCACTGCCAGAGAAACGGCGGGGAACCGGCGGGCGAATGCGGCGGCGAGCCACCAGGCCGTGGTCGCCCGCTGCCCGTCCAGCACACCCGTTGCAGCCAGCAGAAACGTCGCCGAGCAGGATGCGGCAAGCATCGCCCCCTTGGCCGCTGCGCGCTTCAGAGCCACGGCCCCACGCTGGGTTTCGTCCCGGGACAACAGCCCTTCGATCGACGCTCCGGTGGCGGCGAACCAGCCTGGCACGACCAGGACATCCGATGTTCCGATGCCTCGCAGGCTGAGTGCGCCATCGACGGCGACGGTGCGGCCCGCGCCGGACCGGACAGGATGACCGTCGAGCGACACAACGCGCTGTCGCAGCAGCTTGGCCGAGCGTGGAGCATCGGCCACACGATCGGAAGCCAATCGTGCGGCCGAGCCAACGATATCGATCCCTACGCACAGAGAGCTTTCGGCAACGCCGTCAAGCGCCAGATGGATGATCATGATGTCATTTATAGACCGAATATAGTCATTATTGACACTCAAAAAAAGAAGGTCAACTGCCTACGATGTCAGGCATGAACACCTTCAGCGCACACGCACGCCTTGCGCAAATTCATGAGGCATCAAGGCCCGGAGCGTTTATCGGGATGGACCCGTCGTGGTGGGGGTTCGGCGGCCTTCATGGCGGATTGGCATTGAGCCTGTTGACAGCCGCCATGCGCGACAGATCACAGGGGCGTGTCTTGCAGCAGGTCTCGGGCCGATTCCGTCGGGCGCTGCGGGCTCCCTTCTGCTTGGAGGTGCACGAGCCCTCCGCAGGAAAAACCGTGTCCTGGCTCGACGCGGACGCGGTCGAGGAAGGGCGCGTTGCCATCTCGGCAAGTGCTGTGTTCGCCGTACCAGGCCAGGAGGGCGCGCAGGCCATCGCGCCTCCGATGCCCGCCGCGCCACCATCGTTGCAGTGCCCGATCTTCACGGTGCCCCCTGAGTTCGTGCCTTTCGCGCGCCACACCGAAATCCGACCTGTGGGCAGTGCCCGGCCGTTTGGCGGCGCCGCGGAACCGGAACTCATCGCTTGGTTGCGCCTGGTCGATGACGACCTCCCGCCCGATGAAGCCAGGCTGATCGTGCTGATGGACGCGCTCGCGCCGTCCTACGCGGCGATATTGCGCACCCCGGTGCCCATACCCACTGTCACATTCACGGTGACACCCAGCAGCGACCTCGCTCAAGCGACCTCGCCCTGGGTACTGCTGCGCGCGCGCACCGACACCAGCCGGCGTGACGGCTGGCTCCTGGAACGCCTCGATGCATGGACACCTGATGGCGCGCATATCGGCTCGGCCGAGCAGTTGCGCGCCGTGATGGATCGGGCCTGAAACGGCCCAAAGCCACTTCAACAAGCGTATGACACCACAAGCCCATCCATCGAACCGCGCCGGCCTGGGCGTTCTGGCCTGCCTGGCCGCCCTGGCGATGCTCGCGACCAACATCATCCTGCCGACATTTCCCGACATCGGGCGCTCACTGTCCGTCGCCACCCAGAGCCTGGCCATCACGCTCAGTGCCTTCTTCATCCCCTTTGCGCTGGGACAGTTGGTGGTCGGCCCGCTCTCGGACCGTCTGGGCCGCAGAGGGCTGATGCTGGGCGGCTTGGCCGTTCTCGCCGTTGGCAGCGTCGTCTGTGCACTCGCCACGCGGCTGGACTGGCTGATCGCAGGTCGTGTCATTCAGGGACTGGGCGCCTGCGTTCCGTCGGTGCTGGCTCGCTCGATTGCCCGTGATCGCTTCGAAGGTCCGGCGCTGTCTCGGGCATTGGCGTTCATCATGGTGGCCATGGCGGCGGCCCCGGGGTTTTCGCCGCTGGCTGGTGGACTACTGAGCAGCGTCGCCGGCTGGAGCAGCGTGTTCTGGCTGGTCGCCGTGCTGACCGTGCTCATCGGATTCCTCTACACGATGCGGATAGGCGAAACACATCCTCCCGCCGCGCGGCGGCAGGTGTCCATTGCAGCCACCTTCACCAGCTACTTCCAACTGCTGCGCAGCCGCCGCTTCATCGCGCCCGCGATGGCGGTGGGGCTGGCATCCGGTGGCTTGATGGCCTTTTTCGCGGCCACCCCCGCGATCCTGATGGATGGGTTGGCGCTGACCTCGATCGAGCTGGGCAACTTCTTCGCCGCCACGGTGTTCGTCGTCTTCGGCGCTGGAATCGCAGCACCTAAATTAGCCAGCCGTTGGAACGCGCCCTCCATCACGGCAGCAGGTTGCGCCATCGCGTTGGCTGGCGGAATCGCCTTGCTGGGTGCTCCAGAAGGATTGTTCAGCTTCAGCGTATCCATCAGCGTCTTCCTGTTCGGCGCGGGCTTGATCAATCCGCTCGGTACGGCGATGGCGTTGCAGCCGTTCGCGGCTCAAGCCGGCGCCGCATCCGCCCTACTGGGATTCCTGCAAATGGGCATGGCGACGCTGGCTATCACCGCGATGACAGCCCTGAACGGGTCGGCCTATCGATCCCTTGGCGGAGTGCTCGTGATGGGCATGGGTCTGGCGCTGATGTGCCTGCTGCTGTTCGGGAGAAGCGCACCATCGGCTGACGCTCGAACCTGAACACCGATGCGCTTCCCCTTTCACGATTCCCAGCTTTCTCGCCAACATGGCGGCAGGCGCCGTTTCGATCCGGCATATGGATTCAGGGGGGCACTTGGCGCCCCGTCACCGCTTGTGCTGCCGGTGTGCAGGCCATCGGGGATGCCACGCGCCTCATTCGCTGCGGCGAAGCCGACATGGCGCTGTGTGGTGGCGCCGAAGCCTGCATAGATCGCTTCAGCGCAGGGGCGTTTGCCGCGGCACGAGCACTGTCAACGGACTTCACTGAAACCCCGAGCCAGGCGTCGCGCCCCTTCGATCAGGCGCGTGACGGATTCGTCATTGCGGAAGGGGCTGGATTGCTCGTCATCGAAAGCCTCGAACACGCAGGGGATCGCGGAGCCCGTCCCATCGTCGAACTGGCGGGCTAGGGCACCAGCGCCGATGCCCATCACATGACTTCGACGCCCGATGATGGACTCGGCTGCGGCTCCCGCACATGGTTCACAATGCCCGCTCCCCCGGCCGCCTGCATACCATGAACCCACCGGACAACGCCGCGCCCGCCGACCCTCTGCGTGCGCCCCACCCGCCCCTCTCGCCCTACTACGGCAGCGAGGCCGAGCGCGCCGCCTTCCTGCGGCAGATCTTCGACGGCACCGCCGCCGACTACGACCGCGTCGAGCGCACGCTGGCGCTGGGCAGCGGCCCCTGGTACCGCCGCCGCGCGCTGGAGCGCGCGGGCCTGGCGCGCGGCATGC
>JASGDS010000053.1:0-4601 GCA_047607025.1 Microbacterium sp. | reverse complement strand
TCATCGGCAACGGCGCGGGCCTCGTCATGTCGACGCTCGACGTCGTCGCCTACGCGGGCGAGAACCACGGCGGCGTGAAGCCCGCCAACTTCCTCGACATCGGAGGCGGCGCAAACGCCCAGGTCATGGCCAACGGCCTCGACGTCATCCTCGGCGACGAGCAGGTCAAGAGCGTGTTCGTGAACGTGTTCGGCGGCATCACCAGCTGCGTCGCCGTCGCCGACGGCATCGTCAAGGCGCTCGAGATCCTCGGCGACACGGCGACCAAGCCGCTCGTCGTTCGTCTCGATGGCAACCAGGTCGACGAGGGCCGTGCCATCCTGAACGCCGCAGCTCACCCGCTTGTGACGCTGGCCGCCACCATGGACGAGGGCGCCGACAAGGCCGCCGAGCTCGCGAACGCCTAAGGAGCAGGGACAATGTCGATCTATCTGAACAACGACTCCAAGGTCATCGTCCAGGGCATCACGGGCGGTGAGGGCACCAAGCACACCGCGCTCATGCTCAAGGCGGGCACCAACATCGTCGGCGGCGTGAACGCACGCAAGGCAGGCAGCACCGTGACGCACGAGAAGCCGGGCTCGGGCGAGGTCGAACTGCCCGTCTTCGGCTCGGTCGCCGAGGCCATAGCGGCCACGGGCGCGAACGTCTCCGTCGCGTTCGTGCCTCCCGCCTTCACGAAGGACGCCATGATCGAGGCCATCGACGCCGAGATCCCGCTGCTCGTCGTCATCACCGAGGGCGTGCCCGTCGGCGAGACGGCCGAGGCGTGGGCGTACGCGGTGTCGAAAGGCAACAAGACCCGCATCATCGGCCCGAACTGCCCCGGCATCATCACGCCGGGCGAGGCGCTCGCCGGCATCACGCCCGCGAACATCACGGGCACGGGCCCCATCGGACTCGTCTCGAAGTCGGGCACGCTGACCTACCAGATGATGTACGAGCTGCGCGATCTCGGCTTCTCGACCGCGATCGGCATCGGCGGCGACCCCGTCATCGGCACGACGCACATCGATGCGCTCGAGGCGTTCGAGGCCGACCCTGACACCAAGGCGATCGTCATGATCGGCGAGATCGGCGGCGACGCCGAGGAGCGTGCGGCCGAGTACATCAAGGCCAACGTCACCAAGCCCGTCGTCGGCTACGTCGCCGGTTTCACTGCTCCCGAGGGCAAGACGATGGGCCATGCCGGCGCCATCGTCTCGGGCTCGGCCGGCACCGCGCAGGCCAAGAAGGAGGCCCTTGAAGCCGCAGGCGTGAAGGTCGGCAAGACGCCGAGCGAGACCGCCGAGCTCATGCGCGCCATCGTCGAGGCGCTCTGAGCCTCACTCTCCTTCGAAGGGCTCCGCCTCCGGGCGGGGCCCTTCGTCGTTCCCGTCGCACTGTTGGTCGTCTCGGTCGGTTCCCGTCGCACTTGGGCGGCCGAAACGCCCCAGGTTTGACCGCAAAGGGTGCGACGGGAACCGGGTGGGGTCGCAGAAAGTGCGACGGGAAACCCGGCTACTCGTTGAAGTTCGCCTCGACGAGGGCCTGGATGGCGGACAGCGCCTGGGCGGCATCGGGACCGGTGGCGGTCACGTCGAGAGTGTCGCCCTTCTTCGCGCCGAGCGCCATGAGACCCACGAGGCTGCGGCCGTCCACCGCGGGCTTGGTGCCGGTGCCGATGCGCACCTGCGCATCGAGACCCTTGAGTGCTCCGACCACGGCGGCGGCGGGGCGGGCGTGCAGGCCGACCTCGTTCGTGAGCACGAACAATGTCGCGCAGGAGTCTGCGGGTGCTTCGACAGGCTCAGCAACCGGTGCAGGCTCAGCAACCGGTGCAGGCTCAGCAACCGGTGCAGGCTCAATAACCGGTGCAGGCTCAATAACCGAGAGTTTGCCGTCGAGGGCGCGCCGCGCCTCGGCCGTCACCTCGTCGAGGCTGCCTCCGGCGGATGCCCGTGCCACGGCGGCGACGAGACCCTCCACGAGCGGGGCGGGCGCGAGACGCACCTCGCCCTCCACGGCCACGAAGTCGAGCGCCATCTCGGCTGAGAGCACGGCCGACCCCAGGTCGGTGAACACCAGCACTCCGGAGGAGGAGGCCACCTGCTCGATCGCGGCGGCGATGAGTGTCGCATCGGTGCCGATGCCGCCATCCGCCGTGCCGGCGGCGACCGCGATGGACGGCGGCGTGTCGCCCGCCATCTGATTCGCGAGCGCCACGGCCGCCTCGGCCAGCGGGTTCGAGTGCGAGACGACGACGAAGCCGACCGTCATGCTGCCTCGGTCACTGAGCGTGTCGCAGTGGCCAGGGTCTCGAACAGGATGGCCGTCGACACCGAGCCCGGATCGATGTGGCCCGCGCTGCGCTCGCCGAGATAGCTGGCGCGCCCCTTGCGGGCGACGAGAGGCTCGGTTGCGTCACTCCCCGCGCGGGCAGCCGCTGCGGCGTCCGCGAGGCGCGCTTCGACAGGCTCAGCGACCGAGGCGTCGAACGCGTCGACTGCCGGGATCATGGCGTCGAGCATCGTCTTGTCGCCCGCTTCGGCCTTGCCGCGCGCGACGATGCCATCGAGCCCCGCCCGCAGCGCTGCTCCGAGCTGAGCGTCATCGAGCTCGGTGAGCCCGACCCCCGCCGCCCCGAACCGCAGGAAGAACGTGCCGTAGAGCGGGCCGGATGCTCCGCCGACGGTCGACACGAGCGCCATCCCGACCGTCTTGCCGAAGGCATCGACCGTCGCTTCGACAGGCTCAGCACAGGCAACAGCGACCTTGGAGGCGGCGGCCGCCGTGCCCCGCGCCATATTGCCGCCGTGGTCGGCATCGCCGATGGCCGAGTCGAGCTCAGTCAGATACGCCTCCTGCTCGGCGATCCGATCGCGGAAGAGCGACACCCAGTTGACAAGCTGTGCGACGGTGACCGTCATGCTCACCGCCCCCACCGCAGGCCGGGCGTCTCGACGGGTGCATCCCACAGCCCGAGCAGCTCGTCGTCGGCGTTCAGCAGCGTCAGGGAGCATCCGGCCATGTCGAGCGAGGTGATGTAGTTGCCGACGAGGGACCGTGCGACGGTGACGCCCGCCGCCTCCAGCAGCTTCGCGACCTCGGCGTACATGATGTACAGCTCGATCTGCGGCGAAGCGCCCATGCCGTTGAGCATCGCGATCACGGGCCCGCCTGTGAAGTCGAGGTCGGCGAGAATCGGCTCGACGAGCAGCTTCGCGATCTCGGGTGCGGGCGCGATCTTCTGGCGGTGACGACCGGGTTCGCCGTGGATGCCGATGCCCACCTCGATCTCGTCGTCCGGCAGGTCGAAGGTCGGCTTTCCCGCCGCGGGAACAGTGCAGCTCGTCAGCGCGATGCCCATCGAACGTCCGCCTGCCGACACCTTCTCGGCGAGAGAGGCGACGTCGTCGAGCGAGCGGCCCTCCTCGGCGCCCGCCCCCACGATCTTCTCCAGCAGCACCGTGAGACCGACGCCGCGGCGGCCGGCCGTCCACGTCGAGTCCTCGACGGCGACGTCGTCGTGCACGAGCACGCTCTTGACGGTGACGCCCGAGGCGTCGGCGAGTTCGGCGGCCATCTCGAAGTTCATGACGTCGCCGGTGTAGTTCTTCACGATGTGCAGCACGCCTGCGCCGGTGTCGACGGCGGTCGTCGCCGCGAGCACCTGATCGGGGGTCGGTGAGGTGAAGACCTCACCCGCGATCGCCGCGTCGAGCATGCCGAAGCCGACGAATCCGCCGTGCAGCGGCTCGTGCCCAGACCCGCCGCCCGAGACCAGCGCGACCTTGCCCGCATCCTTCTTCGTGCCGCGCAGCACCACGCGATTCTCGTGATCGACCGCCAGCTCGGGGTGCGCGAGCGCCACCCCGTTCAGCGAATCCGTCACCACATTCGCGACGTCACCAATCAGCTTCTTCATCGACGGTCCCTTCGACACGCTGGCGCTGCTCCGATGCAGTATGCCTCTGCATCCATCCTCGCCCCATCGCACGCCCTGTCAAGACACGCGAACGGATGTGCATCTGCATCCTTCGACACGCTCAGGAACCGAGGGACAGGCCCTTGTGGCGGGACTTAACGCGGCAGACAATGGGCGAAACGCATGGGAAACGTTCGAGGGTCAGAGTAGGCCTTTACCCTGGTCGCCCCAAAGATGGGCACGGCCAGGAGTTTCCCCCGACATCGACACGCAAGGAGACGAGATGACGATCGTTCGAGCGGCCATCAGCCAGACGACCTGGACGGGGGACAAGGACTCGATGCTCGACAAGCACGAGGGCTTCGCGCGGGACGCGGCATCGCAGGGTGCGCAGGTCGTGTGCTTCCAGGAGCTGTTCTACGGCCCCTACTTCGGCATCACCGAGGACAAGAAGTACTACGAGTACGCCGAGCCGGCGGATGGCCCCATCGTCACACGCTTCGCCGCGCTCTCGAAAGAGCTCGGCACCGTCATGGTGCTGCCGATCTACGAAGAGGCGATGACGGGCGTCTACTACAACACCTCGGTGCTCGTCGACGCGGACGGCACGGTGCTCGGAAAGTACCGCAAGCACCACCTGCCCCACCTCGACCGGTTTTGGGAGAAGTTCTACTTCCGTCCGGGCAACCTCGGC
>JASGDS010000052.1:0-3393 GCA_047607025.1 Microbacterium sp. | reverse complement strand
GGTTGAACCCGCTCGAGATCATCTGCAAGATCAGAGCGGCCAATGCCACGCCGACCACGGGTCCACTCCCGCCCGTCGCGTGCGTGCCACCCAGTACAGCAATCGTGATCGCAAGCAGAAGGTACGACGATCCGTAGTCCGCGGCGGCACTGGCCGTCCGCGCCGACATCAGAATGCCTGCGAGCGCCGCGATCGCACCGCTCAGGGCATACGCGGCCAGCAGCGCGCGCCGACGGCGCAACCCGGTGTAGTCAGCTGCTTCCGGGTTCGTGCCGATGAGAATGAGGCGCAGGCCCAGGCGAGTGCGATTCACGACGACCCAGAGACCGGCGACCGCAAGCACGAGCACCCAGAAGCTGACCGGCACGACCGCGATGGTGGCCTTGCCCAGCTGAATCAAGGGATCGGGAAGTCCGTAGAGCGGTTTCCCTCGCGTGATGATGAGCGCCGCGCCCATGAAGATCGTCATTGTTGCGAGCGTCGCGAGGATCGGTGCGATGTTCGCCCAGGCGATCAGCACGCCGTTGAGCAGGCCGCAGAGCAGACCTCCTCCGATGCCAGCCAGCAATCCGATCGTGACCGCCGCCCCCGAATTGAGTCCCGCAGCGACCATGCCCATGCTGGTCGTCGCCGTGGCGATCGCCGCGAGGTTGGCGGTGCCGACCACGCTCAGGTCGATTCCACCGGTCGCCATCGCGATCGTCACCGCGAGTGCCAGCAGGGCGATCTCGGGTGTGGCATAAGCGACGGCCTGAAGGTTCAAGGGTGATGGGTAGGTGCTCGGCGCGAGGATCGAGAACACGACGAGCACGATCACGGCAAGGCCGACGAGCCCGGCGGTGTGCGTGGTGAGGAACCTGGCACGGTGTGCCTTGGCGGCTCCGGCGACCTCTGACAGGTCGTTGACTGTCGTGCTCATGCCACTGCTCCTTCGAGGATCGCGGTCCTGGTCTGCCTACTGCGCTGCAGCTGCGCCTGGATAGCGACTCCGAGCAGAATCATCAACCCAATTGCCCCTTCATGCCAGAAGCCCGGAACGCCGAGTCGCACGAGCGAGCTCTGGATCAGTGAGATCAGGATGACGCCGAGCGCGGTGCCACCGACAGAACCGCGTCCGCCCTGATCCGATGCGCCCCCGATGACGACGGCGGCGATGACGTTCAGCTCTGTTCCGACGAGCTCGAATGGCGACGCGTGCCCCGACAGCGTGACATGCGTCATCCCTGCAAAGCCCGCAAGCCCTCCCGCCATGACGTAGATCAGCGTCTGCACGCGGGCCACTCGGATGCCTGCGCGCTTGGCGGACTCCATCGATCCGCCCAGCGCATACACGCTGCGCCCGAACATGGTGAACTTCAGCACGAGGGCCAGGAGGATGGCGAGCACGACCACAGGAATCACGAGAACACTGACCGCGGAGTCGTCGAGCGTGAGCAGACGCGCGGCACCGAGCTCGGTGAGGCTCGTAGGAAGCGTCGAGAGATAGGCGGAACCGACGAAGGCGAGCAGTGCCCCCCTGATGATCCCCTGCGTGCCAAGGGTTGCAATCAAGGTAGGCAACCGGCATCCGGCGACGAGCACGGCGTTCACGGTGCCGAGCAGCGCGCCGACGATGATCGCGACAAGAAACGGAATCCAGAATGTGCCGAGACCGAGCGCGTTCACCGCGAGCACGGTGCCGTAGCCGGCGAAGATCGCGATGGCCGTGAACGACACGTCGATGCCGCCCGAGATGATGATCATGAGCAGCCCGAGGGCGAGCGCCATGTTCACGAGTCCGCCGCGGATGACGTCGGCGAACATCCCCCAGGTCAGTGCGTTCGGGGTGATGATCGCGATGACGATCAGCAGCAGCGCAATGAGGCCCAGCAGGACTCCCTCGTTGTTGCGACCTCGCAGGCGTGAGAAGTCGAAGCGGGACGAGTCGCTCATGCGATGCTCCTTTCGCGGATGACGTCGATAGCGACGGCATCGGAGGTGATCTCGTCGGTGATGCGGCCGCGGCGCACGACGAGCACACGGTGGCAGGCGGCGACGAGTTCGGGAATGTCGTCGGACACGATGACGACGGCGAGGCCTCGGGAGGCTGCCTCTCGCAGCAGCTGAAGGATGATCTCCTTGGAGCCGATGTCCACGCCAACGGTCGGCCCGTTGAGGATGAGGACGCGCGGATCGGTGGCGAGCCACTTCCCGATCACGATGCGCTGCTGGTTGCCGCCGGACAGCGTGCTGGCGGCATCCGTCTGATGCCCGACCTTCATGCGCAGGTCGTCGATCATGCTGCGCACCGTGCTGCTGATGCTACGCATCTTCAGCAGGCCGGTCTTCGTACTGAAACGCGGCAGGGAGGCCGCGACCATGTTGCGGTCGATGGGCTGACGGAGAAAGAGGCCCTGGGTGAGTCGGTCCGCGGGAACATAGCCGATTCCCGCCTCGATCGCCGACCGCACGCTTCCCGGCGTGACGCGCCTGCCGTCGACGTGCACACTGCCGGCATCGGCGCGGATGACACCGAAGATGCCGTCCACGATCTCGCCTCGGCCATCTCCGAGCAGTCCGGTGAGCCCCAGAATCTCTCCGGCGTGCACGGTGAACGACACGTCCTCGAAGAGTCCGGGCACCCCCAGGCCCGCAACGGAGAGCACGGGCTCCGCGGCGACGGGCAGTTCGGCGACGATGCGCTCCTCGGCAGCCGATCGCCCGATGAGCGCTTCGGCAAGCGAGTCGCGGGTGAAGTCTGATGCGCGTCCGCTGGCGGAGACCTCGCCGTTGCGCAGCACCGTGATGACATCGCTCAGAGCGAAGACCTCTTCGGTCTTGTGGCTCACGAACACCACGGCGACTCCCGAGTCGCGCAGCGCGGCGACGACCATGAACAGCACCTCGACCTCGCTCCATGTCAGCGATGTGGTCGGCTCATCCATGAAGAGCACCTTCACGTCGTTGGCCAGAGCTCGGCAGACGGCGACGAGCTGCCGCTGGGCGACCGGGATGTTCTGCACGAGCGCATCGGGGTCGATGTCGAGGTTCAGTCGTTGGAGCACCTCGACCGCGATGACACGGGCCTCCTGAGCGATGACGACCGACCTGCCCGAGGCCACCCGCCCCGTCATCGCGATGTTCTCGGCGACAGTGAGGTTCGTGAAGAGGGAGAGGTCTTGATAGATGACGTGAATGCCTGAGGCGATCGCCGTGTGCACGGTGATGCGTCCGATGCGCTCGCCGTCGACCTCCACGGTCCCGGCGTCGAGACGCTCGACTCCGTTCACTGCCTTGATGAGGGTCGACTTGCCCGAGCCGTTAGCACCCGCGAGACAGTGCACTTCGCCCGCACGGATGTCGATATCGACGCCCTTGAGCGCCTGGACGCCGCCGTAGTGCTTCCGAGCGCCG
>JASGDS010000051.1:0-5563 GCA_047607025.1 Microbacterium sp. | reverse complement strand
CGACAAGATGCGCGAGCGCCTGCTCGTGGGCATGGGCGAGAATGCAGGCGTGATCGACATCGGCGAGGGCTGGGCGGTCACCTTCAAGGTCGAGAGCCACAACCACCCGTCGTATGTCGAGCCGTTCCAGGGCGCGGCGACCGGCGTCGGCGGCATCGTGCGCGACATCATCTCGATGGGCGCGCGCCCCGTCGCCGTCATGGACCAGCTGCGCTTCGGTGCGATCGACCATCCCGACACCGCCCGCGTCGTGCACGGCGTCGTGGCCGGCATCTCGGCCTACGGCAACTGCCTCGGCCTGCCCAACATCGGCGGCGAGACCGTGTTCGATTCCGTGTACCAGGCCAACCCGCTCGTCAACGCGCTCGCCGTCGGCGTGCTGCGGCACGACGACATCCGCCTCGCGAACGCCACGGGCGCGGGCAACAAGGTCGTGCTCTTCGGCGCCCGCACCGGCGGCGACGGCATCGGCGGGGCGTCGATCCTGGCATCCGACACCTTCGCCCCTTCGACAGGCCCTTCGACAAGCTCAGGACAGGCCGCAGGAACCGGAAAGCCGACCAAGCGGCCGGCCGTGCAGGTGGGCGACCCGTTCGCCGAGAAGGTGCTCATCGAGTGCTGCCTCGAGCTCTACCGCGACGACCTCGTCGAGGCCATCCAGGATCTCGGCGCAGCCGGCATCTCGTGCGCCACGAGCGAGCTGGCGGCCAATGGCGGAAGCGGCATGAAGATCGAGCTGACCAACGTGCTGCTGCGCGACCCCTCGCTGACCGCCGAGGAGATCCTCATGAGCGAGTCGCAGGAGCGCATGATGGCGATCGTCGCGCCCGAGAAGCTCGACGCGTTCCTCGCCACGACCGGCAAGTGGGAGGTCGAGACGAGCGTTCTCGGCGAGGTGACGGGGGATGGCCGCCTCGTCATCACCTGGGAGGGCGAGACGATCGTCGACGTCGACCCCTCGACCGTCGCGGTGGATGGCCCCGTCTACGACCGTCCCGTCGCCTACCCGACCTGGATCGACGGCGTGCAGGCCGACAGCGCCTCCGCCCTCGCACGGCCGACGACGGGCGATGAGCTGCGCGCGCAGTTCCTGTCGCTCGTGGCCTCGCCGAACCTCGCCGACACCAGCTGGATCACCAACCAGTACGACTACTACGTGCTCGGTAACACGGCCCTCTCGTTCCCCGACGACGCCGGCATGGTGCGCGTCGATGAGGAGTCGGGCCTCGGCTTCTCAATCGCGACCGATGCCAACGGCCGCTACTGCTTCCTCGACCCCTACGCCGGTGCGCAGCTCGCGCTCGCCGAGGCGTACCGCAATGTCGCGGTGACGGGCGCCATCCCGGCCGGCGTCACCGACTGCCTGAACTTCGGCTCGCCCGAGAACCCCGAGGTCATGTGGCAGTTCTCACAGGCCGTCGACGGGCTCTCGGATGGCTGCCTCGCCCTCGGCGTGCCGGTCACGGGCGGCAACGTGTCGTTCTACAACCAGACGGGCGACGTGCCCATCCACCCCACCCCCGTCGTGGGCGTGCTCGGCATCATCGACCACGTCGACCGGCGCATCCCGAGCGGTTGGCAGGATGCCGGCGAGAACATCTACCTGCTCGGCACGACGCGCGAAGAACTGGACGGTTCGGCGTGGGCGGAGACGATCCACCAGCACCTGGGCGGACACCCGCCCGTCGTCGACCTGGACGGCGAGAAGCGGCTCGCGGGCCTGCTGCGCGCGGGCGCGGAGCAGGGTCTCATCTCCGCCGCGCACGACCTCTCCGAGGGCGGCCTCGCGCAGGCGCTCGCCGATTCGACGCTTCGCTTCGGGCTCGGCGCCCGCGTGTGGATCACCGAGATCACCTCACGCGACGGGGTGGATGCCGCGACCGCCCTGTTCAGCGAATCGGCCGGGCGCGTCATCGTTTCTGTGCCCCGCGAGGAGGACGTGAAGTTCCGTGGCCTGTGCGCCGGGCGCGACTACCCCGTGATGCGCATCGGCGTGACCGACAGCGAACCCACGATCGAGGTGCAGGACGTCTTCTCCGTGCCCCTCGCCGAGGTGCGCGAGGCGTCGAGGGCGACGCTTCCCTCCTTCTTCGGGCCGACGGTCACTGAGCCGCCCTCGGTCACTGACCCGCCCTCGGTCGCTGACTCGCCCTCGGTCGCTGACTCGCCCTCGGTCGATGAGCCGCCCTCGGTCGATGAGCCGCCCTCGGTCGCTGAGCCTGTCGAAGCGGCGAAATGAGCATCCCACCCGAGCTCGAGTTCGCCGACGAGTCGGTTCCTGGGGCCTGTCCTGCGGCCTGTCCTGAGCCTGTCGAAGGGCCTCTCGAAGGGCCTGTCGAAGGGCAGGAACCGCCGCGGCCGCGCCCCGTGCGCGTGGTCGCCTGGGTCGTGATCGTCGCCCTCGTGATCGCCGGCGGCGGCTCGACCATCCTCGCTCTCGCCCACTGACCTCGAACGCATAGGCTCGAAGCATGAGCGATCGGGTCGTGCTGGGTGGGTCGAACGGGTTCATGGGGTCGCACCTTGCGCCGCGCTGGCGTGCGGCGGGGCGCGAGGTCGTCACGATCGCGCGCCGCGGCGGCGACCTCACCTGGGACGACCAGCGCGGCATCGATGAGGCGGTGGATGGCGCATCCCTCGTCGTCGGCCTGGCAGGCAAGAGCGTGAACTGCCGATACACCGCACGCAATCGCGCCGAGATCTTCTCGTCGCGCCTCAACACCACGCGCGCCCTGCATACGGCGATCTCTCGGGCATCCACACCGCCCGCGCTGTGGGTCAACGCCTCGACCGCGACGATCTACCGCCATGCCGAGGATCGGCCCATGACCGAGTCGACGGGCGACATCGGTCAGGGATTCTCGGTCGAGGTCGCCCGGGCGTGGGAGCGCGAGCTGTTCGCCGGCGACCTGCCCACCCGTCGCATCGCGTTGCGCAGTGCGATCACGCTGGGTCGGGGGCCGGATGGTCCAGGCGGGGTGCTCGGTCCACTGCAGAACCTCGCGCGCCTCGGCCTCGGCGGCCCGCAGTGGGACGGCCACTGGCCGGTGACTCCCGGCCGACGGGCGACGGGCACCGCCCACTACTTCGGCGCGAAACATGGGCGGCAGAGGTTCAGCTGGATCCACGTGGAGGACATCGCCCGCATCATCGACTTCGCTGAGGCCACGCCGAGCCTGGATGGCCCCGTCAACGCCTCCGCGCCATCCGTCGTCGACAATCGCACCTTCATGGCGGCCATCCGCGAGGTGCTCGGGGTGCGCTTCGGCCCGCCGACGCCACGCTGGATGCTCGAGATCGGCGCTTTCGGCATCCGCACCGAGACCGAGCTCATTCTCAAGAGCAGGTGGGTGCTGCCGCAGAAGCTGACCGAGGCGGGATTCGAGTTCGCCTACCCCACCCTCGTGCCCGCGCTGCACGAGTCGTTCGCGCGCTGATTCGATGACACGTGTCACGGGCACCGCCCACAGCCGACACGTAGCATGTGGTGAATGGACCACTTCTGGCAGTTCGCGGGCAGCTACTGGTGGCTGGTGTTTCCGCTCGGCGGCATCGTCGGCGGCGGCGTGCGGAAGTTCATGACCTGGCAGTCGATCGAGTCGAGAGCGCGCCACAAGCGCAAGCTCGAGATGATCGAGGCGGAGGCCCGTGCCAGGTCGATCGTGCCCGCCTCGACGGGCGACGACATCGAGCAGACGGATGCCCAGAGCCGGTCCGACCGGCTGAAGCGACTCATGTCGACGCACGACGAGGTCACCCAGCGCTGGCTCGACTACGAGTTGGATGTCGCGAAGCTCATCGCCTTCCCCACCATGAGCGACGGGCGACAGGAGCTGACCGCGGCGTTCCTGCGGGCGAAGAAGGTGGCGGATGGTCTGCGGCCATCCAGCGCGGACGCGAAGATCGACGCGGCGACACTCGCCGAGTACCGCGACGCGGTGCATGACTTCGAGGTGGCGTTCGACGTGGCCGAGCAGGACGCCCGCAGGGTACGCGATTCCGGCTTCACCGAGTCGGAGCGCAAGCGCCTCGACCGCGCGCAGCAGCTGCTGAAGACCGCGGTCGACCAGTCGGCGTCCGCCGCCGAGCGACAGGTCGCCTACAAGCGCGTGCGCGAGGAGCTGGACGGCCTCATCGCCCTGTCGGATGACGCGATCGAGGTGCTCGAGCACAAGGTCGCCCCGCAGCTCACCCCGCCTCCCGCGCCCTGACGACCGCCGAGTGACCACTCGTTTGCCGGGCGCCCCTTGAAAACATGCGGGACAGGGGGCAAACGAGTGGTCACTCGGCGGTGGGAAACGCCCGAGGGGGATGGCACCCGCACGGTGCCATCCCCCTCGGGTAGGGAGCAGTCTTACTTGGCGGCGGCCTTCAGCTTCGAGCCCGCGGTCACCTTGACGCGCTTGCCGGCCGGGATCTTGATCTCGGCACCGGTCTGCGGGTTGCGGCCCGTGCGGGCAGCGGTGTCGACCTGCTCGAAGGCGATCCAACCGGGGATCGAGACCTTGGCGCCCTTGGCGACGGACTCGGAGACCGAGGTGAACAGCGCGTCGAGCACGCCCGAGACGGTGGCCTGGCTCTGGCCGGTCGCGCTGGCGATCGAGGCAACGAGTTCGGTCTTTGTGATGGTCTTGTCGGCCATATCATTCCTCCAGCGGCGGAGGCCGCCGCGATGAAAGTCGTAAACCGGTGGCGGTTGCCGTCGGCTGGTCTTGCGACCTCTGCGAGAGTATCAACCGAGCCCGACATTCCGCGTATTTCCGCGGTTTTTGGACACTTTACTTCGGCGTGTTGCGGCTCGGATGTGACGGATGTGGCTGGAGTGACGGAGGATGGCCATCCGACACGCAAAGGGGGCCGGCCCCGAAAGACCGGCCCACTTCGACAGGCTCAGTGACCGCGTAGCGGCATAGCGACCGCATGGCGGCTCAGTGACCGCATGGCGGCTCAGGGAGCTGCTACGGTGCTTACCAGCTCGACTTGGTGACGCCTGGCAGCTCGCCACGGTGCGCCATGTCGCGGAAGCGCACACGCGAGATGCCGAACTTCGTCAGCACACCGCGGGGGCGGCCGTCGATGACGTCGCGCGAACGCAGGCGCACGGGCGATGCGTTGCGGGGCAGCTTCTGCAGGCCGACGCGAGCGGCTTCGCGCTCTTCGTCGGTCGATGTGGGGCTGACGAGCTGCTTCTTCAACTCGAGGCGCTTGGCCGCGTAGCGGTCGACGACCTCCTGGCGCTGCTTGTTGCGCGCGATCTTGCTCTTCTTCGCCATGATTTAGCGCTCCTCGCGGAATTCGACGTGCTTGCGGACAACCGGGTCGTACTTCTTCAGCACGAGGCGGTCAGGGTTGTTGCGGCGGTTCTTCTTGGTCACGTAGGTGTACCCCGTGCCCGCGGTCGAACGCAGCTTGATTATCGGACGAACGTCCTGAGCCTTCTTGGCCATCAGAGCTTCACACCCTTCGCGATAAGGTCCTTGACGACCGAGTCGATGCCACGAGCGTCAATGACCTTGATGCCCTTGGCCGAGACGTTCAGCGTGACCTTGCGGCCAAGCGACGG
>JASGDS010000050.1:0-3346 GCA_047607025.1 Microbacterium sp. | reverse complement strand
GTAAACGCTCCGAAGTCCCTCTCGATCGCGGCGGCGCTGCACCCGGACGTGTCGAAGGCGCTGGACGCCGCGCAGCGTGACGCGGTGGCCGAGATTCGTTCCTGGCTCGGCCAGCGCTCCGTTACGCGGGTCGGGACGCGGGGGAAGCAGGAGGTGGTGCCGGTTGAGCAGTTGGAGACGGTCGCTGTCTCGCACAAGACCTCCCGTGCCGGTGATCCGCATCGGCATGTCCATTTCCAGATCGGCACGCGGGTATGGGCGGCCACCGCTTGGCGCGGTCTTGACACGGCGGCGCTGTTCCGCCAGCAGGGCACGATCCGGGCGCTCGGCACCGCGGTAATCGCGGCGCACCCGCAGCTCGCCGCCGTGCTCGACGCGCACGGCCTCACGCTCGATCCGGTGACGGGCGAGGTTGCGGAGTTGCAGCCGTACAACGCGGTGATGTCCAAGCGGGGCGAGCAAGTCGCACGCAACCTCGCCAAGTTCGAGGCCGGCTGGCGGGCAGCGCATCCCGGCCAGGAGCCAGGCCCGGTCGCTATGTCGCGGCTGATCGCGATGGCGTGGGATCACGAGCGCCCGCACAAGAAGCCGACCGCCCTCGGTGACGAGGCCGCCTGGCGCACAGAGCTGACCGAGGCCGGCTACCGGCCGGACCCGGCCCGCATGCCCGTGCGTGCGGCGGTGTCGCTGGACGAGCTGCGCGTGCAACAGGTTGCCTCGCGTGCGCTTGACCGTTGCGCGGCCGGTGCGTCGACGTGGACGGTGCACGACATCCAGGAGCAGGTCACCCGCATGATCACCGAAGGCGGCGTGCGCGCTGCGCCGGCCGAGTTGCGCGATCTCGTAGCGCTCACGACGCGGTTGGCCGCAGACGGTTGTCTGTCTGTGCTGCCTCCGGATGCTCCGGCTCCGGAGCACGTGGCGCACCTGACCTCGTTGCACGTCGTGGCCGTCGAGACCGGGCTGCGCGACATGCTCGCCGCGCGTGCCACCGCCGCGACGCAGGCCGCGCCGGACGTGACCAGGCTGGCGCGGCAACGCAACCTCGACACGGAGCAAGCGCAGGCTGCCGCGGCGATCGCGGGCTTCGACTCACTCGTCGTGGTCGAGGGCGCCGCGGGTGCAGGCAAGACCACGATGCTTGGCGTGGCGATCGAGACGGCCGAACGTGAGGGGCGGCGGACGCGGGTGGTGACGCCGACCAAGAAGGCTGCGGACGTGACCGCTCAGGAGCTCGGGGTGAGAACCGACAGTGTGGCGAAGCTCGTGCACGAGCACGGCTTCCGCTGGAACGCCGACGGCGTATGGACTCACCTCTCGCCGGGCGATACTGACCCGGAGAACGGCAGCACCTACACAGGCCCGTCGGATACCGCGCGCCTCGTCCAGGGTGAGCGAGTCGTGGTCGACGAGGCTGGGATGCTCGACCAGGACACTGCGCTCGCGCTGCTGACCGTTGCGGACCAGCACGGTGCGACCCTCGCGCTCGTAGGCGACCGGGCGCAGCTCGCCGCAGTTGGCAGGGGTAGCGTGCTCGACATCGCCGCGCAGCTCGCACCGCGCGTGTTCGACATGACGACCGTGCATCGCTTTGCGGACCCGGAGTACGCGGACCTCACGGTGCAGATTCGCCGGGGTGAGCATCCGGCGTTGCTGTTTGATCGACTGTACGCGCTCGGCCTTGTCGTGCTGTACGAGAGCGCAGAGGCGGTGCAGGAGGCGATCGCCCGCGATGCGCGAGACGGCGACGCGATCACTACGGCGACGAACGACGAGGCGCGTGAGTTGAACGAGCGCATCCGCGATGAGCGGGTGCGCGCCGGCGTGGTCTACGACGCGCGGACGACCATCGGTAGCGACGGCCTGAGCATCGGCCGAGGCGATGTGATCCAGACCCGGCGCAACGACTCGGACGTGCACGTGGCGAACCGGCAGACCTGGACCGTCCAGAGCATCGGCAGCGACGGGACGGTGTGGGCCAAGGAGAACGGCACCGGCCGTCGACGCCAGCGCACCGTCAGGCTCCCGGCCGAGTACGTCGCCGAGCACACCCACCTCGCCTACGTTTCGACCGCCTACGGGGTGCAGGGCGCGACCGTGCCCGCATCGCACACCGTCCTCTCCGACGCACTGGATGCCTCTGGGGTCTACGTCGGCATGACTCGCGGCCAGGCGATGAACCGGCTCCATGTTGTCGCCGCTGACATGGACGACGCGCGCGAGCAGTTCGTGTCCGCACTCGAGCGCGACCGCGCCGACCGCGGCCTGGTCGCCGCGACCCAGGCAGCGCACGAGGTCGTGGCCGGACTCGCCGCCGATGGGCCGGTGCGTCTCGTGAACGCCGAACGCGCCCGACTGACCGAGCAGATTGAGCGCGCCGGGCGGCAGGCAGGTAAGTGGGAGCAGGTCCTGACGGCGCTCGACCGGCAGCGCGCCGCGCACCGGGCCGAATCCGACCGGCAGGAGGACGTCGTGGTCGCTGCGGACGCCCGCGCTGTCCAGGTGCGTGCCGAGGTCGTAGACCCGCTGGTTGAGCAGGCCACCATCGATGGCACCGCCTACCTCACCAGCCGGGAGCGGATGTGGGACGCGCGGACCGCACATGGTCAGGCCGGGTGGCTCAGGAGGCGTGCCGCAGGCCGCGCGGCGACCGAGGCCGCAGACGACCACCGCACCACAGAGGATGCCGTACGGCGGCGCTGGGGCGGCCTCCCGATCGGAGCGGGCGGCCTGGAGCCGTGGGCTGAGACAGTCGCCGGCATGCAGGCCGACGCCGACCCGCGCGTGATGGAGACGCGGCAGGTCGCGGAGCAAGCGCACCGCGATCGGCAGCAGCTCAACGCCCGGCAGATGCGCGAGTCGGTCGCGCTGAGTCAGCGCGCCCTTGGAGGCTCCACCCCGAGCCGCGTTATCGCTCACGTCGCGAAGCTCAGGAAGCAGGTTGAGCGTGATCGCCGCGCCCTCGCCCAGATCGAGGCGCTGTCGCTGCCTGAGGCTGTGCATTTCGTCCGCGACCGCGCCGCAAAGGCCGAATCGGCACGGATCGCCGCTGAAGGGAAGAAGGCTGCCGCTCAGGCACGAGCCGCGGAGCTCGGCCCCTTTGCCTCGCTTTCGGCCAACAGCAGGCGGCCCAGGTTGGAGCGCGACTTCGGTCCGAGTCTGTGACGTTCCTCGGGGTTCTCTGGCCTGATGTCGGCGCGCCGCCGTACAGTTGATACATGGCATCGGATGGGGAGCCGGTCATCCTGGCCTACGCGCATGAGATCCAGTAGCCCGGTTACTGGAAGCGTCGCTACGACGACATGCGCCACAACTGACCTTTCCCAGATCCTCCCAACTCGCTATG
>JASGDS010000049.1:0-9579 GCA_047607025.1 Microbacterium sp. | reverse complement strand
TCCGCTCGTTCGTCAACATCATCGCGACGCCCAAGGGCGGCACCCACCAGCAGGGCTTCGAGCAGGAGCTGCTGAAGTCGCTGCGGAGCGAGGTCGAGAAGAACGCGCGCCGACTCAAGGTCGGAGGCGAAAAGCTCGAGAAGGACGACGTGCTCGCCGGCCTCACCGCCGTGCTGAACGTGACGGTGCCCGAGCCCCAGTTCGAGGGGCAGACGAAGGAGGTGCTCGGCACACCCGCCGTGCGCGCCATCGTCGCGAAGGTCGTGCGCGAGGGCCTGAAGGAGCGGTTCACCTCCACCAAGCGTGACGATAAGGCGCAGACCTCGATGCTGCTCGACAAGGTCGTCAGCGAGATGAAGGCGCGCATCTCCGCGCGTGCGCACAAGGAGACGCAGCGGCGCAAGAACGCGCTGGAGTCGTCGTCGCTTCCCGTCAAGCTCGCCGATTGCCGCACGAACGACGTCGCCCAGTCCGAGCTGTTCATCGTCGAGGGAGACTCGGCGCTCGGCACGGCGAAGCTCGCCCGCGACAGCGAGTTCCAGGCGCTGCTGCCCATCCGGGGCAAGATCCTCAATACGCAGAAGGCATCGATCGGCGACATGCTCGCCAACGCCGAGTGCGCGGCGATCATCCAGGTCGTCGGCGCAGGCTCCGGCCGCACCTTCGACATCGAGCAGGCCCGCTACGGCAAGGTCATCATGATGAGCGACGCCGATGTCGACGGCGCGCACATCCGCACCCTGCTGCTGACGCTGTTCTACCGCTACATGCGCCCGCTCATCGAGCACGGCCGGGTGTATGCGGCCGTGCCGCCGCTGCACCGCGTGATCGTGATGAACCCTGGTTCCAAGCCGAATGAGACGATCTACACCTACAGCGACGCGGAGCTGCAGCGGCTGCTCGCGAAGCTGTCGAAGGCGGGCAAGCGGTGGGCGGAGCCCATCCAGCGTTACAAGGGGCTCGGCGAGATGGATGCCGATCAGCTGGCGGACACCACGATGTCACGGGATGGCCGACTGCTGCGCCGTGTGCGCATGGAGGATGCCGAGGCGGCGGGCCGGGTGTTCGAGATGCTCATGGGCAACGAGGTCGCGCCGCGCCGCGATTTCATCGTCACCAGCGCCGACCGCCTCGATCGTGAGTCCATCGACGCCTGACCCCTCCCGCCGAGTGACCACTCTTTTGCCGGAAAACCCGGCAATCAGGTGGTCGCTCGGGCAAAAGAGTGGTCACTCGGCAGTCAGAGGCGGCGGCCGATGAGGGTGATGGGGCTCTCAAGGGGCTGACCGGATGCGTCGCGCTTGGCGAGCACCGTCGGCAGGGAGCGTGCCGAACCCGTGCTGTCCGAGGCGAGTGCGGGGTCGGGGCCGACCCAGGCGAGGGTGAGCACGTCCTCGCCGCGTAGAAACGCATGCGAGCGCACGCCGCCCGTCGCCCTGCCCTTGCTCGGGAACTCGGAGAAGTCGCTCACCTTGGCGCGTCCGGCATCGGCGCCCGAGAGCATCCCCGTTGCGCCCGACACGGTGACGACGACATTCTCGTCTCCCTGCACCGCGCCGAAGAAGAGCACGGATGCGCCTGCGCCGAGCTTGACGCCCGCCATCCCACCCGCGGGCGCGCCCTGCGGCCGCACCTGCGATGCGGCGAAGTGCAGGAGGTGCGCATCGTCCGTGATGAAGACGAGCTCGCTGTCATCCGGGGCATCCGCAGCACCGACGATCTCGTCGCCCGGCTTCAGTGAGATGATCTCCAGCTCGGACTTCGCCGCGAGGCTGGATGGCACGATCCGCTTCACGGTGCCCTGTGCGGTGCCGAGGGCGACGGGGACAACGCTTGCCAGGTCGACGAGCCCGACGACCTGCTCCTTCTTGTCCGTCAGCCCGATGTATTCGGCGAGCCGGTGCCCCGCGCTCAGGTCGACGGCGGCGGCGGAGACCGAATGCAGATCGATCGGATGGAAGCGGATGAGCCTGCCGCGGCTCGTCACGGCACCGGCTTCTCCACGGATGGTCGATCGGACGGTCGCGCGCACCACATCATGCTTGCGGCGGCGCGCGGGGGCGGTGAGCTCCGCACCCTCCGGCACTTCGACGCGCACCGCGCGGCCGGTTGCCGACAGCACGACGAGGGTCGGGCCATCCGCGATCTGCAGATCGGCGCCATCCGAGTCCGCCTTCGTTCGGGCGGGCGCCGGCTTGGCATTGAGCAGCACGGTGCGCCGCGGCGTCCCGTAGGTGTCTGCGGCGGCATCCAGCTCGCGCGCCACCTGCGCACGCAGCAGCTCGTCCGATCCCAGCAGCTCCTCCAGCTGTGCGATCTCCGCCTTCAGCTCATCGCGCTCCTTCTCCAGCTCGATGCGCGAGAACTTCGTCAGGCGTCGCAGCCGCAGCTCGAGGATGTACTCGGCCTGCACTTCGTCGAGGTCGAACACCTGGCACAGCCGCCCGCGCGCCTGCTCCGAATCGTCCGAGGTGCGGATGACCTGAATGACCTCGTCGATGTCGAGGATGGCGATGAGCAGGCCCTCGACGAGGTGCAGTCGCTCCTGCCTGCGGGCCAGTCGGTACCTGCTGCGGCGGGTCACGACCTGCAGTCGGTGGTCGACGTACACCCGCAGCAGCTCCCGCAGACCGAGCGTCTGCGGTCTGCCCTCGACGAGTGCGACGTTATTGAAGTTGAACGACTCCTCCAGCGGCGTGAGCCGATAGAGCCGCTCGAGCACGGCATTCGGATCGAAGCCGGTCTTGATGCCGATGACCAGTCGCAGCCCGTTCGTGCGGTCGGTGAGGTCGGTGACATCCGAGATGCCCTGCAGCTTCTTCGACTGCACGCCATCCTTGATCTTCTCGATGACGCGCTCCGGACCCACCATGTAGGGCAGCTCGGTCACGACGATGCCGGTGCGGCGCGGGCCGACCTGCTCGATCGAGACCTTTCCCCGCACCCTGATCGCCCCGCGACCCGTCGAGTAGGCGTCGCGGATGCCGTCGAGCCCCGTGACGATGCCGCCGGAGGGGAAATCGGGGCCAGGAACGAAGTCCATGAGCTGTTCCAGCGTCGCATCGGGGTGCCGCACGAGATGGATGGCCGCCTGCACGACCTCGATCAGGTTGTGCGGCGCCATGTTGGTCGCCATGCCGACGGCGATGCCAGAGGCGCCGTTGACGAGCAGGTTGGGGTAGGCGGCAGGCAGCACATCCGGCTGCGTGAACTGACCGTCGTAGTTCGGAACGAAGTCGACGACGTTCTCGTCGAGGTTCTCCGTCATCGCCATCGCCGGAGGCGCGAGGCGCGCCTCGGTGTACCTGGCCGCCGCGGGACCGTCGTCGAGCGATCCGAAGTTGCCGTGGCCATCCACCACGGGCAGGCGCATGGCGAAGTCCTGCGCGAGGCGCACGAGCGCGTCGTAGATCGCGGTGTCGCCGTGCGGGTGCAGTCGGCCCATGACCTCGCCGACGACGCGGGCGCTCTTGACGTGACCGCGGTCTGGCCGCAGCCCCATCTCCGCCATCTGGTACAGGATGCGCCGCTGCACCGGCTTGAGCCCGTCGCGCGCGTCAGGCAGGGCGCGCGAGTAGATCACCGAGTAGGCGTACTCGAGATACGACCCCTGCATCTCGGACGAGAGATCGACGTCTTCGATGCGCTCTTCGACGGGTTCCGACGCGGGAGTCTTGCGGGCCAAATCTGTTCCTTCTCGGATGGTCGTGCCACGGGCAGGGGTGCAGAACGTGCGAAACTGGCCCGAATGAGCATCATGTTACCGACGCTTCCGCGCGGGGCGAGGCGCCTCACCGAGCTGGCGCCAGAATGCCTCGCCGCGGTGCGCGGCGAGAGCACGTGGCTTGCGCCCGCGACCTCGATCGTGCTGGTGCTCATCGACGGACTCGGCGCGATTCAGCTGCGCGCGCATGCCGGCCACGCCAGGCGGCTCGCCGCCGCCATGAGCCGTCGCGACCAGGCGGCGACGGTGCTCCCGTCCACGACGGCGGCTGCGCTGACGAGTCTCGTCACGGGGGCGTGGCCCGGTGAGCACGGTCTCGTCGGGTACCTCGTGCGCGACCCGGAGACGGGACGCATGATCAACCAGCTGAGCGGCTATGAGAAGCAGGGCCCGAACCCTGCGACGTGGCAGCGCGTGCCGACCGTGTTCGAACGGGCGGCCGCGCTCGGTCACCCCGTGTTCGCCGTCGGGCGTGCCGAGTACGCGACGAGCGGGTTCAGCGCGGCGGTGCTGCGCGGCGCGCAGTACGTGGCGGAGGATGAGGTGCGCTCCCGCCTGGAGGTCTCCTACGCGCTCGCGCAGCAGCATGCGGGCGCCGTGGTCTACTGCTATCTGCCCGAGGTCGACAAGGCGGGACACAGGAACGGTGTCGATTCCGACGCCTGGCGCTTCGCGCTCGAGGGCATCGATGCGGCGTTCGCTATGACGCCTCCTCCTGGTGTCGGCGTGCTCGTCACGGCCGATCACGGCATGATCGATGCGCCCGCGCATCGGCACGTGCTGCTGCAGGCGGGCGATGATCGGCTCGACTCGGTCGCGCAGGTCGGCGGCGAACCGCGCATGCTGCATCTCTACCTCGATGAGGGGGCGGATGCCGATGCCGTCGCCGCGACGTGGCGCAGGCTGTGCGCAGACGCGGCCGAGGTCGCCACCCGTGCCGAGGCGGTCGATGCGGGTCTCTTCGGGCCCGTCGACCCCGCCGTCGAACCGCGCATCGGGGATGTGCTCATCGCCGCCCGCGGACTGTGGGCGTTCTACGACGACCGGGTCGCAGACAAGCGGTCGCAGAAGATGATCGGCCAGCACGGAAGCGTGTCACCGGAGGAGTTGACCGTGCCGCTCATTCGCCTCGGCGCCTTCGCCTGACCGGGGCTCTGCTCGTGGCGTCGTCAGTCGTCGGCGCGCGCGCCGAAGACGATCTCGTCCCACGAGGGCATCGCGGTGCGTCCGCCCCGGCGCCTGGCGGCCGGCTCCGGTGAGCGCTCCGCCTCCTCGACGTCATCGACCTCGACCGCTTCTTCGACCGGGGCGTCGAACAGGGCGACAGGAGCCGGCTGCTCGCTCTCCAGCGTCGGGGCGGCCTCGCGCCTTCCGCGACGTCGGCGCAGCGCCTCGAGCAGGTCGGCCGTATCGGCATCCTGATCGCTCGACGTCGGCGCATGCTTCGTCGCGACATCGCGAATCGTCCTGGCGAGGCCATCGGAGGCCTCGTCCTGGTCCTGCGCCGATAGGGCTCTGGGGCCGAACTCCTCGCCGTCGAAGCGCTCGTCTTCCGCCTTGGGCGTGTGGTCGAGGGCGCGCAGCCGGGGGATGAGCCCCTCGGATGTGACCTTGCCCTGACGGGAGAGCCTGGTGGCATCCGCGTTCACCGGGGCGAGCGCCGCGCGAGGCGCATCGAAGCTCCATCGGGCGTCGTGTGCGACGTCAGCGGCCGTGAACTCGAGCTTCACGTACCACGTGCCGTCGTCCTTCCAGCTCGTCCAGCGCTCGCCTGTCGCCTTGAGATCATCGAGCTTCTCTCGGATGGCCGCGCCGAAGGTGTGGTTCTGCTCGCCGGTTATATCGACTCCCATGAGCACGGGCACTGCGAGCGCGCGCTCGATGATGTGCTCCCGTTCGGCGAGCACGGGCCCCTCGAAGCGGCGCACGTCCTCCACCCTGGCGCCGAGCAGCTCGGCGACCTCGTCGGAGGAGAGCCCGGCGCGGATGTGCTGCTGGATCTCGCGCGGGCTGACCGCGGCCAGTGGCCGGTCCTCCCGCCTGGCCGCACGGTCTGCGCGGCGCAGCTCGGAGCGCAGGATGTCATCGATGGGAAGGGTGAACCTGTCGCCGGACTCGCTCGCGAGGACGAATTCGCCATCCTCGCAACCCACGATCGTGAGCTGATCCATGTTCATGCTCCTCGTCTGACCTCGACGCCGTGCGCGCATGCTCGAACACGACTGGCGCCATGGTGTCACGGACACGGACCGAACGCCGGGAATAACACGGGCGTGCCGCGAGTTTCATCGGTGTCGCGTGGGCCCATTTGCGAAATCAGCGAAGGTCTAGCAGACTGTGCCCGCCTGCATCGTGAAAAGCGATCCCGACACACCCGATGAGAAAGAAGTGACGCCGCACATGGCAACCGACTACGACGCCCCCCGAAAGAGCGAAGACGAAGGGACAGAGTCCATCGAGGCGCTGAAGGCGCGTCGTCCCGATGCCGCCGCTTCGCTCGACTCGGAGGACGCGGACAACCCGTCGAGCTTCGACCTTCCTGGCGCGGACCTCTCGAATGTCGAACTCGACGTCGTCGTGCTGCCCGCTCAGGCGGACGAGTTCACCTGCATGAGCTGCTTCCTGGTGAAGCACCGCTCGCAGATCGATCACGAGAGCGCCGCTGGCCCCATCTGCAAGGACTGCGCAGCCTGAGAAGGGCAGCCTGAGAAGCGTTGCCCGAGCGCTCAGCGCGCCTTGGCGCTGCGGATGGCGGCCGCCAGCCGATCCGGCGTGCGGGACGAGACCGTCCAGCTGGTGACGGGGTCGTCGTCGTCGAGGTCGGCCATCCGCACGACGCCGTCGATCCCGCCCCGCACCAGGAACCATCCGGTTCTGTCGATTCCGACCCCGCGTGCCGACGAGGCGTCTTCGCCCGTCAGCGCGACGGGGTCGCCGAGGTCGTCGACGCTGATGTGAGCCCTGCCCGCGCGCAGCTCGCCGTCGACCACCCGGATGGTCGGCGCGGCAGCCAGCAGCAGCGCGATCGCGGCGATCGCGACGGCGATGCCGATGGCGAGACCCACGGCGGCGCCCAGCGGAGTGAACACCAGCGCGGCCATCGGCACGAGCACGGCGGTCACGGCGAGCGTGCGCAGGGATGGCGAGAGGCGCTCCCGATAGGAGCCGTTCAGTTCTCTTGTGACCGGGTGCATTACTCTCGATGCGTGGCAGAAACCGTGGACATTCCCATTGTCGCATCCGAGGTGCCCGTCTACTCCCACCCGGGGGATGCGGGTGCTGACCTGGTCGCGACCGAGGACGTGCTGCTGGCGGCCGGTGAGCGCGCGCTCGTCGGAACCGGCATGCGCATCGCGTTGCCGGAGGGCTGCGCCGCGTTCGTCATGCCCCGCAGCGGCCTCGCCGCGAAGCACGGCATCACGGTCGTGAACGCGCCCGGCACCGTGGATGCGGGGTACAGGGGTGAGATCAAGGTCGCGCTGCTGAACACGGATCCGCGCGAGGATTATCAGATCACGGCGGGCGACCGCATCGCGCAGCTGGTCGTCATGCCGGTGCTGCGCGCGAACTTCCTGCCGGTGGACGAGCTGGAGGAGTCGGCGCGCGGTGCTGGCGGATTCGGCTCCACCGGCTACGAGAGAGCCCGAGGAGGGGCATGAGCGACACCGACGAGAACACAGGCGATGAGAACACAGGCGAGGAGACGACAAGCGACGAGGTCGAGACGACCGAGGAGTCCGCGCCCACGCGCGACCGTGCGGCCGAGGGGCCATTCGACGAGTCCGAGGCGAACCACGTGCGCCCGTACATCGACCTCGGCGGCATCAAGATCCTGCCGCGCGAGGGCCTGAATCTACGCCTCGAGGTCGAGGACAAGAGCAAGCGGATCGTCGCGGTCGGGCTCGACTACGCCGACTCGACGCTGCAGGTGCAGCCGTTCGCCGCTCCGCGCTCGAGCGGGCTGTGGGACGAGACCCGCGACCAGATCCGTGAGCAGGTGCGCGCCCAGGGCGGCCGCGTCGAGGAGCGCGAGGGTCCCCTCGGGCCCGAGCTGCTCGCCGAGGTGCCCGTCTCAGGTGAGGCGGGCGCGGGCAAGCGCCTGGCCCGATTCATCGGCGTGGATGGCCCCCGATGGTTCCTGCGGGGCGTCGTCGGAGGAAGCGCGACAAGCGATCCGGCCGCCGCAGAGCAGATCGAGGCGCTCTTCCGATCGATCGTGGTCGTGCGTGGAGGCGCGCCGATGCCGCCGCGCGATCTCATCCCGCTGCGCATGCCGCAGACCTCCGCCGCATCGTGACCGACGAGCGCGATCCGCTGACACCGCCCGAGCCGAGTGCCTCGGAGCTTCTCGGCCAGGCGCTGGGAGGCGCCGCGCGTCGCATGGGCGTCACCACCTCGGAGGGCGAGACGGCAGGTGCCGTCGTCTGGCGCTCGATGGGCGGATGGCGCGGCATCCTCGAATCGGTGCTGCCGAGCCTCGTCTTTCTCATCGTCTACACCGTGCATCCCGACCCGCTGTGGATCTCGCTTGCGGCGTCGGTCGGTCTCGCCGCCGTCTTCACCCTCGTGCGGGTGGCGCAGAAGTCGCCGCCGGCGGCCGCTCTGGGCGGGCTGTGCGCCGCGGCGGTGGCGGCGGCGCTCGCGCTCATCACCGGCAAGGGGGAGGAGACGTTCCTCCCCGGGTTCATCACCAACACCGTCTACGGCTCGGTGCTGCTGATCTCGGCGCTGGTCGGATGGTCTCTCATCGGCGTCGCGGCGGGCTTTCTCACGGGAGAAGGGACCGCGTGGCGCAGCGACAAGCGACGGCGTCGCGTGTACTTCTGGCTGACGCTCGCGTGGGCGGCACTGTTCATCGCCAGGCTCGCCGTTCAGCTGCCGCTGTACTTCGCCGGCAACGTCACCGCGCTCGGCACCGTCAAGCTCGCCATGGGGCTGCCGCTTTTCGCCCCCCTGGTCGCCGTCACCTTCCTCGCCATCCGTGCGATGGGCGCCGCGCCGTCGCCGGAAGGTGAGGGGGACACGGCGTGACGTGGTATATTTATCTTGACATCGAGATAAATATCGAACGGATCGCACCGCGACGCTCTTCGGCGTCGGATTAGGTTCGCCTTGCTAGCCGTGGCCCCGCACAGGCGAGCAAAATGGAGCCAACAGGCGCGCGTTCGACCAGGAGGAGACGCCATGTCAACGGTGAACAGCTTCGGTGCCAAGAGCACCCTGACAGTCGGCAGCACCGACTACGAGATCTTCCGAATCGACTCGGTCCCAGGGTACGAGAAGCTCCCCTTCAGCCTCAAGGTGCTGCTGGAGAACCTGCTTCGCACGGAGGACGGTGCGAACGTCACGAAGGCGCAGATCGAGGCGCTCGGCGCGTGGAACCCCGACGCCGACCCAGACACCGAGATCCAGTTCACCCCCGCGCGCGTGGTGATGCAGGACTTCACCGGTGTTCCCTGCATCGTCGACCTGGCCACGATGCGCGAGGCGGTCACCGACCTCGGCGGCGACTCCAAGAAGATCAACCCGCTCTCGCCTGCCGAGCTCGTCATCGACCACTCGGTGTGGGCCGACCTCTTCGGCACCCCGGACGCGCTCGAGCGCAACATCGAGCTGGAGTACCAGCGCAACGGTGAGCGCTACCAGTTCCTACGCTGGGGCCAGACCGCCTTCCAGGACTTCAAGGTCGTGCCACCCGGCACCGGCATCGTGCACCAGGTGAACATCGAGCATCTCGCCAAGGTCGTCTACGATCGCGAGGTCGATGGTGTGCTGCGCGCGTACCCCGACACCTGCGTCGGCACCGACTCGCACACCACGATGGTCAACGGCCTCGGCGTGCTCGGCTGGGGCGT
>JASGDS010000048.1:0-3615 GCA_047607025.1 Microbacterium sp. | reverse complement strand
TCGGCGGCACGGATCTGATGCCCGGATGTCGCCTTACTTAGGAGCTTCCCAAGGTGAAAGACAGTCCCAAGGCCTCCAGATCGGATATTCCGGTTCGCGAGCTTGCCGAGATCACGGTCAAGAGCGATACGCGCGACTACCTTTCCCATGCCACCAAGCAATCGATGAACCACGATCATTACGATCTGGTGATCGACGTGGATGCCCATATCCATGAGCGTTCCGTCTGGGGCGAGGTTCTGGAATATATCGAGAATGATGTCCTGAAATACACGGCGCAGGCCATGTATTCGCCGGGCCGCGAGCCCTTGTCGAACCAGGTTCCCGGGATGGCGTTCCATGCGATGGCCGGGCGCATTCCGCATCAGACCGGCCCACAGGAATCGGTCCTGGACGGCGAAACCAGCGGATCGTCCTATTATACGCAGGTCGCGCGCCGCGCCATCGACGCGCTGGGGCTTGATTACCAGATGGTTTTCCCGACCTCGATGCTCAGCGTCGGGCTCAACCCGATGGACGATATCGAGATCTATACCTCGCGCGCCTATAACCGCTGGCTAACCGAACGTGTCCTGCCCGAGGAAAAGCGCCTGATCGGTTTTCTGCTACTGCCCTTCAACAATCCCGAAGAGGCGGAAAAGATCGTCGCCGAATTCGGCGACAGGGAGCGGGTGGTGGGTTTCACTGTCCCTGCATTGCGCCATCGGCCCGTTCATTCCAATCGCCACATGCGCCTGTTTCGCATGATCGAGGAAACCGGCAAGCCGCTTGTCTTTCATGCCGGCCCCTATTGGAACGACCCGTCATTCGCGCAGCTCAACCGTTTCGTGTCGATGCATGCGCTGTCCTTCCCGCATTACAATATGATCCATATGACCAATTGGATCATCAATGCGATCCCCGAACGTTTTCCAAAACTGAAAGTGGTCTGGATCGAAAGCGGGCTGGCTTGGATTCCCTTCCTGATGCAGCGCCTGGATCACGAAGTTTCGATGCGCCATAACGAAGCCCCAGGGCTGAAGCGCCTGCCCAGCGAATACATGAAGGAAATGTATTTCACCTCGCAGCCGCTGGAACGCACCAATCTGAAGATGCTGAAATACACGATGGAAATGATGAATGCCGAAACGCAGCTTCTCTATGCCTCGGACTGGCCGCATTGGGATTTCGACCCGCCGAGCGCGATCACTTCGCTGCCGTTCCTCAGCGATCAGGCAAAGCGCAATATCCTTGGCATGAACGCGGCAAAGCTTTTCAACCTGCCGCTGAAGCGGATGCGTCCGCGGCCGGAAGACGTTCTTGCCAATCGGCCGCAGGTAAGTTGAACATGGCAAAGGATATCTCGATGCAGCAGGATTTCGCACCGCTGGTCCAGGCGCTGAACGATGCCGCCGCCAACGATCCCGACCGCGTGTCGGACGAGGCGCTGGCCGAGGTGATGACCGCCGTGGTCCGGCTTTTCGGCGCGAAATGCGAGGAACGTTTCCCCTTGCCCGAAATCATTCACCCCGACGCGCTGACGGCGACGGCGGCCGCCACCGTCGCCTCCGAACTGATCCGTGCCGTCGACATGAACCTGTTCGATTTTGCCATGTGGCACGATCGCGTGCGTTAGGAGGGCCTGACGATGGCGGATGTAAGAATTGGCAGCGTGAGCGAATTCACCGATCCTGGCCGCAAGCTGGTGGATGTCGGCGGGGTCGAGGTCGGGGTTTTCCTGTTCAAGGGCAATTTCACCGCCTTTGAAAACGTTTGCCCGCATCTTTCCGGCCCCGGTTGCCAAGGCAAGATGGTGCCCTTCACCTGCGAGGGCCTGAACCCCGACGGCACCAGCCGGGGCCGGGAGTTCGTCAAGGACACGATGACCGTGGTTTGTCCCTGGCATGGGATGGAATTCGACATCACCACCGGCAAGCACGCGGTCAACCACCGCTTCCGATTGCGCCCCGTCACGGTCTGGGTCGAGGGAGAGGATGTGATGCTGAGCATTCCCGACCACCAACTGCCGCTGGCGCCCGAACGTTACGAGGTCGACAACGTGCGCCACAACGAAATCGTGGATTAGACGCGCTGCGATCCCACCCCTGATTTACCGAGACGGATACCGATGATGAAATTTCCGTTGGACTGCCCGATGATCATCGACGGCCGGCCCGTGCCGTCGCCGGGTTGGATCGCCGTCGTCGATCCGGCGACCGAGGATGTGGTGGGCCGCGCCCCCGATGCCGAGCGGGCGCAGCTCGACGATGCGGTGGCGGCGGCGCGCAGGGCATGGCCGTCCTGGCGCGAACTGTCGCTGGACGACCGCCGGGCGGCCCTGCGCGAGATGGCCGGGGTGATCGAGGACAACCGCAGCGAACTCGCCCGCATCCTGACCGCCGAACAGGGCAAGCCCTTGGTCCATGCGGAACGCGAGGTGATGGGGGCGAGGAACAACCTGCTGAATGCCGCGTCGCTGGACCCCGCGCCCGTGGTCAGCGAGGACAGCGCGGAAAAGCGCGTGGTCACCGATTACATCCCCCTGGGCGTCGTCGCCGCGATTCCGCCGTGGAACTTTCCGATCCATCTGGTCTTCGGCAAGATCGCCTTTGCGCTGATGGCTGGCAATACGGTCGTCGTGAAGCCTTCGCCCTTCACGCCGCTGGCCACGCTGCGGGCGGTGGCGCTGCTGGCGGAAATCCTGCCGCCGGGCGTGCTGAACGCCATTTCGGGCAGGGACCGGATCGGCCCCTGGCTGACCTCGCATCCCGGCGTCGACAAGATCAGCTTCACCGGCTCGACCGCGACGGGGCGCGCGATCATGTCCAGCGCGGCGCCGACCCTGAAAAGCCTGACGATGGAGATGGGCGGCAATGACGCCGCCATCGTCCTGCCCGATGTCGATATTGTCGAGACGGCGCGGGACGTGTTCTGGGCGGCCTTCCGCAACTCGGGCCAGATCTGCACCGCGACCAAGCGCCTCTATATCCACGCGGATATCTATGAGGCTTTCCGCGACGCGTTGTTCGATTATGCGCGCGGCGTGGTGATCGGGCCGGGCGCTGACCCGCGTTCGCAGCTTGGGCCGGTGCAGAACCGGATGCAATATGATAAAGTCCGCGCAATCATTGAGGATTGCCGCACTCGGGGCATCACGCTGCTGGATGCGGAAAATGCCCCGGTGGGGGGCAGGGGTTACTTCATCCCGGTCATGCTGGCCGATGACCCGCCCGATGACGCCCTGATCGTCACCGAAGAGGTCTTTGGCCCCGTCTTGCCCCTGCTGCGCTTTCGCGATGCCGATGAGGTGGTGGCCAGGGCGAATGCCTCGGATTACGGGCTGGGCGCGTCGATCTGGGGCAGGGATATGGCGCAGGTCCGTGCGCTCGCCGCTCGCATCCAGAGCGGCAGCGTCTGGATCAACACCATCCACCAGATGAACCCGCAAGCCAGCTTTTCGGGCTGCCGCCAGTCGGGGATCGGCATGGCCGGCGGGCTTCAGGGCCTGCTCGCCTATACCGACGCGCGCACGACCGTCGAATGGAAGGGCGATCCCGGCGCGGTCTGGCGGTCGATGCCGCAGCCTTCGACCGCGACATCAACACAGGTCTGACACAGGAGAAGGACATGGGTTTT
>JASGDS010000047.1:0-5893 GCA_047607025.1 Microbacterium sp. | reverse complement strand
TCCCCTTTCAGAGCTTCGAGCCGGTTTCCGGGCGGAAGACGAAGGTCATCCAGAACGACCGCCGTCCCCACCTGACGCAGCTTGCGCAACGCGACCCGAAGGATCCGAGGATCGATCGAACGCACGCACTCACGACGCCACAGCCGCTCGGTGTCTTTGTTGCCGAACGACCTGATCACCGGAGCAGTGCATAACGCAATGCGTCAATAACGCTAGACGTTAAATCGGAACTCCACCACGTCGCCATCCTGCATGACGTAGTCCTTGCCCTCCATGCGCACGCGACCGGCGGCCTTCGCGTCGGCCATGGAACCCGCGGCATCGAGGTCGGCGAACGAGACGATCTCGGCCTTGATGAAGCCGCGCTCGAAGTCGCTGTGGATGACGCCCGCCGCCTGCGGCGCAGTTGCGCCCCTGCGGATGGTCCACGCGCGCGACTCCTTCGGCCCCGCGGTGAGGTACGTCTGCAGACCGAGCGTCTCGAAGCCGACACGGGCGAGCTGGTCGAGACCCGACTCCTCCTGACCCAGCGACTGCAGCAGCTCGAGCGCCTCGTCGGGCTCCAGGTCGATGAGTTCCGACTCGACCTTCGCATCGAGGAAGATCGCCTTCGCGGGCGCGACGAGCGCGGCGAGTTCGGCCATCCGGTCGCCATCGGTCAGCACCGACTCGTCGACGTTGAAGACGAACAGCGTGGGCTTGGCCGTCAGCAGACCCAGCTCGCGAATCGGCGTCACATCGAACCCGGCCTGGAACAGCGTCTTTCCGGTGTCGAGCACGGCCTTCGCGTCCTGCGCGGCGGCGAGCACGGCCGGGTCGTTCTTCTTGCCCTTGACCTCTTTCTCGATGCGCGGGATCGCCTTCTCGAGCGTCTGCAGGTCGGCGAGGATCAGCTCGGTGTTGATCGTCTCCATGTCGCTGGCGGGGTCGACCCGCCCGTCCACGTGCACGACGTCGCCATCGGCGAACCCGCGCACGACCTGCGCGATGGCGTCGGCCTCGCGGATGTTCGCGAGGAACTGGTTGCCGAGCCCCTCCCCCTCGCTCGCGCCGCGCACGATGCCGGCGATGTCGACGAACGACACCGGCGCAGGCAGAATGCGCGCCGATCCGAAGATCTCGGCGAGCCGGCCCAGGCGCTGATCCGGCAGCTCCACCACGCCCACGTTCGGCTCGATCGTCGCGAACGGGTAGTTCGCGGCGAGCACGGAGTTCTTGGTGAGTGCGTTGAAGAGGGTGGACTTGCCCACGTTGGGGAGTCCTACGATGCCGATTGTCAGAGCCACAACTCTCGATTCTATTGGGTTGGCATTCTCTTCGGTTGGCTCAGCCGATGAGGGAGGGGCGCAGGTCGCGCATCGTTCGCTTCATCGACATGCGCCAGATGGCGAGACCCGACACGAGAAGCGCTCCGACCAGCCAGATGCCGAGAACGAGCGCGGCCGACCACGCGCGGCCCATGTCGCCGCCGTACATGAGCTGACGTATGCCGTCGACGGCATGACTCATCGGCAGCGCCTCGTGCAGTGTTCGCAACGGTGCGGGAAGGGTCTGGTACGGGAAGGTTCCGCCCGCCGTCACCAGCTGCACGACCATCATCACGAGCCCAAGGAACTGCCCCACACTGCCCATCAGAACGTTGAGCGCCATGATGATCGCAGCGAACGTGGCACTCGTCAGCACCATGATGCCGAGCATGCCCCAGGGGTGCGCGGTGGAGAAGCCGAGCAGTCCCGCCACAACCGCGAACACGGCCAGCATCTGCACCGCGCCGAGCGCGGCGGGCGTGACCCATGCCGCAAGCGTGATGGGCAGGGGCCTGCGCAGAGCGGTGATCGCCCGCCTGGAATACGGCTTCACGATGAGGAACAGCGCGTAGATGCCGATCCACGCGGCCAGACTGATGAAGAAGGGAGCGAGGCCCGCTCCGTACGACTCCGCCGCGGTGTACTTGTCGCTCGTCACGGCGACGGGGTCCGAGATCAACCGTGCCGCCGTCTCACGCTCGTCCTCGCTCTGGTCGGGAATCTGCGCCAGGCCATCCTTGAGCCCGTCCGACAGCTCCGCTGCACCCGTGTCCAGGTCGCCGAGCCCGTCGGCGAGCTGGCTCGCGCCATCCGACAGCTGCGTCACGCCATCCGCGAGCGACGCCGCACCCGCCTGCGCGCTGGCGATGCCGTCGACGAGCGTCGGCGTCTGGTCGGCGAGGGTCTGCGTGCCCTGCGCCACCTGCTCGCTGCCATCGGCGAGCTGCTGAATGGATGCCGCGGCATCCTGAATCTGCTGATTCGCGTCGCGCAGGTCATCGCCGGCCGGTGTGACCAGGTCGACGACGGCATCGATCTGATCGTCATCGAGACCGAGCTTCTCCAGGTCGGCGCGCACGTCGTCCTCAGTGGGAAGGTCGGCGACCGCGTCGTCGATCTTCTGCGCCGCGGGCTGCACCTGGCTCGAGAGCTGTGCATTGCCGTCGGCGACCTGCCGGGCTCCGGACGCGAGCTGCGCGGTCTGATCCGACATCGACGCCGTCGAATCTTTGAGCGTGGTGAGGCCCGCGCTCAACTGCGTCGCGCCATCCTTCGCCGTCGCCGCACCGTCGGCCAGCTGGTCGGCCGCCTCCTTCGCGGAGTGCACTCCTTCGGCCAGCGTCGCCGCGCCATCCGACGCCGACACCAGATTGCTGCGAACCTCGGCGAGTCCGTTCAGCAGCGTGAGCGCCGCCTCTTCGCCGACCTGCTGCGTCAGCGAATTGCGCACCTTCTCCGCCACCTGGTTGCCGATGGTGGTGGCGAGATAGTTGTTGGAGTCGTTCGTCGTCAGCTGCACCTCGGCACGCTGCGGGTCATCGCCCGAGATCGACGTGAGGTTCTGCGAGAAGTCGGCTCCGAGCGTCACGATGAAGTCGTAATCGCCCGCCGTCAGGCCATCCGCCGCCTCGGCGGCTGTCGTGACGTGCCAGTCCATCGAGCCGTCCTCGACGAGCTGGTCGCGCACTTCCTCGCCGTAGTTGACGCTCTCACCGTTCTGCTCCGCGCCTTCATCCTCGACGACGAGCGCGACCGGCACGTTCTCGAGATTGCCGTACGGGTCATCGTTGCCCCAGAGATACAGCCCCGCGTACAGAATCGGCACGGCCATCAGCGCGACGAGCGCCAGGATGGCCATGGGGCTGGACGTGAGGCGCTTCAGCTCCGATCGAACGATCGTGGGAAACTTCATTCCTGCTCCTCCTCTGCCTCGGGCTCTGGCTCGATCACGGGCAGCGCCTGCGTCGGCGGCAGGTGCGGCGCCTCGACGAACAGCCCGCTCGCGATCTCCACCGCGGCATGCCCCGCGAGCACGACCACCGCGAGTCCGCGATCGGCGAGACTGCGCGCGACGCGGTACCAGTCGCGCGGATCTCCCCCGTGCCGATCCGGTGCCACGAGCACGAGACCCGTCGTGCCAGGATGCCGCACCGCCGCCTCGCACAGCAGCCGCACGCGCACCTCGGCCGGCACCTCGTGGATGGCCGTGCGCGCGAACTCCGCCGCGTTCTCGTCGGCAAGCAGAGTGCGGGCGGCCTTTGCCGCGGCGACTCGGCCGCCCGGGCACGCATAGACGAGGTCCTCGATCAGCACGTCTTTGAGAGCGACCGCGTCATCAGGCGCGTTCACCTCGGGTGCGTCCACCAGCACGACCTGGTCGCGCAGTGGCCGCGAGTGCCGCAGCGCCTCGGGTGCCACATCGCCGGTGTCGGGTGCCATCCGCCCGCTCAGGATGAGCCCGAGCACACTCGGGCGCTGACCGCCCTCGACCGCGACCAGTGTCACCTCGCCCGATGCGTAGACGACGTCCTGCTGCGGCAGCACCTCGCCCTTCGAGATTCCACTCGCGGTGATCTTCATCGCGTCTCCTCCGTGAAAATCGTGTCGGCGACGGCATCTGCGTCGCGCCATCCGAGCCCCGCGACGCCCAGCGCCGCGACGACGACGAGCCGCTGCGCCTCACCATCGCTCAGTTCGCGCTCCACGGCTTCGTCGAGCACATCGATCGCGACGCGCTCGATCAGTCGAGCCAGCATGTCCGGGTCGTGGTCATCGCGAAACACACCGCTCCGGATGCCGCGCATGGCCGTGTCCCGCAGCGCGGCGCGCACATCCGCAAGCCCCCACGCGACCGCACCGCTCAGCGCCGAGGTGACGGCCATCCTGGCGGCGAGCTTGACGTCGGCCACCTGCGTCCACAGGGCGGCGCCGGTGAGGGCGAGCTCACGCGCGGGATCGTCGTCATGGATGCCCGCCATCGCCTCGGTGATGCGCGCGGCGCCCTGCGAGACGAGCTGGGTGAGCAGCTCATCGCGCGAGTCGAAGTGCCCATAGATCGAGCGCCTGCTGAGCCCTGCCGCCTCGGCGATCTGGTCGATGGATGCGTCAGGGTCGATGCGCAGCAGCTCGGATGCCGCCCGCAGAATCGCTTCGCGGTTCGCCCTGGCATCCGCCCGCCGTGCTCGCTGAACTGTCGTCACCCCCTCATTCTATTAACTTGCACAACTATGTGCAAGTTAATGCGTGAGCGAGGCGACGGCGAGCTCGGCGAGGCGATGATCGCTGCGCTCCTCGTGCGCGGTGATCGTGATGACCGCGTCGTGCGCATCGTCGATGATCACGTAATGGCCGTACAGGCCATCCAGCCGCCAGGCATCACCCGGCCCCTGCCACACGGCGAGACCGTAACGCCCATAGGGCGCGTCGCCGCTCTTACGCGGCACAACCGCTCGCACATAGCACCAGCGCTCCCATACTGCACGTATCACGCGCAGTCTCGGAGCGCCCATGCAGTCTCGCGCGCCATCCCGCGGCACATCCTGCGCCAACGCTCTCAGACAGCACCACCGCTCGCGCACTGCACTGCCGCTCGCAAGCAGCATCGCTGCTCCCAGGCAGCGCGCGACACGCGCAGTGCGGGAGCCAGCACGCAGTGCGGGAGCGGCGCACCGAGCAATGTCGGAGGTGCGGGAGACACTGGGGGCATGGATGCTCTCACCATCGTCATCGCACTGGTCGCGCTCACCATCGGGGCGGCGATCGGATGGCTCGTCGCCGACAGGCGCGCAGGCGCCGACCGCGCACGGGTGGCGGCGGCCGAAGCCGAGGTCGCCGGTCTGCGCGAACAGCTCGCACGCGCAGACGACCTGCGGCGCGACGCGATCGAGCATGAACGGCGCGAACAGGGCGAGCGCAGCGCCGTGCTGCAGGCCCTCTCCCCCGTCAAAGACACGCTCACGCGCATGCAGAACCGCGTTGACGAGATGGAGCGGCAGCGCCAGGCGCAGCTCGGCACCATCCAGGAGCAGCTGCGACAGTCATCGGAGGCCGACGAGAAGCTGCGCGCGACGACCGAGTCGCTGGCCGGGGCTCTCCGCTCGCACACCACCCGCGGCCTGTGGGGTGAGACGCAGCTGCGACGCGTGGTCGAGTCCGCGGGGCTGCTGCGGCACGTCGACTTCGACACCCAGGCGACGATCTCGGATGGCGCATCCCGCCCCGACATGATCGTGCGGCTGCCGGGCGGAGCGGCCCTCGCCGTCGACGCCAAGGCGCCGCTCGGCGCATTCCTCGATGCCGCGGCGCTGCCGGATGAAGACGAGCGTCGCGCCGGCCTGATGAAACAGCACGTCAAGTCGGTGCGCGTCCATATCGACCAGCTCTCGTCGAAGCAGTACTGGACGGGGCTCGACGTCAGCCCCGAGTTCGTCATCTGCTTCATCCCCAGCGAGGCCGTGCTGGCCACCGCCCTCGATGCAGACCCGTCGCTGCTCGACTACGCCTTCGGCAAACGCGTCGCGCTCGCCTCGCCCGTCAACCTCTGGGCCGTGCTGAAGACGGTCTCCTACACCTGGACGCAGCACGAG
>JASGDS010000046.1:0-3392 GCA_047607025.1 Microbacterium sp. | reverse complement strand
CGCCTAACGGGTCGAGTTCGTCGTCCCCCACGACGTCGACCGTGCCTGCGCTCTCGGTCGCGTCCTTGTCGGTGAAGGCGGCATCCGGCTTGCCGCCGAGCACATCCACGAGCGAGCGGAGCACGCGTCCGTCGTACTCGGGGTCATCCAGTCCGACCTGGCAGGTCGATTCGCCGAATCCGAGCGCATCGAAGGTGAGGGTGACATATCCCTGCCCGGCGATGAACTGCGCCCAGGCCGCGAGCTGACCGCGGTTTCCCGAGTAGCCGTGCCCCATGATCACAGCCGGTGCCGGATGGGAGGCGTCGACGTCGTCTGGCGCCGTCAGCGTCGTCGCGACGACGCAGCGGGTGCCATCCCCCGTCGTGCCTGGCACATAGAGCGTCGTGCTTCGCAGCCCCTCGACGCTCGTGTCGGTGTCGGATGGCCAGGTGAATCCTGCTGCATCGGCGCTCGCCGGTGCGGCCGCGAGCAGTGTCGCGCCGAGCGCGAGGGTGATGAGTGCGCCCAGCGAGCGCAGGCGAGTACGGGTGCGAGTCATAGTCCTGGAACACTCCACAGTGAGTCTGATCGGTTCGACTTTCTCGAGTGATGCACGTCAGCGTCGGTGCTGGCGTACCCGTGCGAGTCTTCTCGCCCGTGCGCGCAACGGCAACCCGTTCATGTGAACACAACGACATCTCCACCCGACCTCAACCCTGGGGTGGTGGGCGCCGGGACGCGCGAAAGCCAGAGTGGAAAAGACCACAACGACAGGAAGAAACGACAGGAAGACACATCATGGATGTTCCCCTCGAGCTCAGCGCCAACGCGATCCTCGCCCTCGCCCTGCTCGCCTGGGTGGGATATCGGCAGACGACGTGGCGGCGCGTCGACGCCGCACGCATGTGGCGGGCGCCCGTCATCCTCGCCGTGGCGGGTCTTGCGACCCTCAGCGGCCAGCACGGATGGGCGCACGTCTCGGCCCTCGACGTGTCTCTGCTGCTGGTCGAGCTCGTGCTCTCGTGCGGCGTGGGCGCCGTGATGGGGGCGATCTCCCGTTTCCGTCCGGCGGGCGACGGCCTCGAAACCCGTGCCGGCTGGGTGGGGCTCGCGCTCTGGCTCGTGCTCATCGCGCTGCGCATCGCCCTGAGCGTGTTCGCCGCGCGCCTGGGCGCCGATCTCACCGCGTCGACCGGCATGATCCTGCTGCTCGTGGGCGCGAACAGGGCGGCGCGCGCCCTCGTCATCCTTCGTCGTGCCGCGCGCGTCGGCGCGTAGCCGGTAGCATCGGGCACGTACTGAGCCTCGACGAGCCGGGAGCGCCCATGCGCAGCGATGATGCCGCAGCAGGTGCGCAGCGCACCACAATCAGTCGCGTGATCAACCTGATCATGGCCGCGCTCGTGCTCGGCTACCTGCTGCTCGCGACCTTCCAGGGCGACGATCCGCCATCCACGATCTCCTTCACTCTCGCCCTCGTCGCGATCGCCGCCTGGGCGTGCGCGATCCTGCTGCCGTCGCGGATGCGCCGCACCCAGCGGGTCGTGCTGCTCGTCATGGTGGTCGCCGCTGCATCGACGGTGTGGGGCACGAGCGGTCTGATGATCGCGCCGGTGATCGCGGGGCTCATCCAGATCGTCGGATGGGAGCAGTCCGCCGCTGTCGGGTACCTCGCCGCCGCGCTCGCCGCCGTGATCATCGGCATCGCCGGAATCGGCGCAGTGACAGCAGATGACCTGGCCCTGCCGAGCCTGCTCGCCGTCGAGGCAGGCGTCGCCATCGCCCTTCTGGTCGGCAGTAACAGGCGGCAGGCGCGGGCGCGGGATGCCGCGGCGCGCGAGGCCGAGGTTCAGGCCGCGATGGCGCATGAGGAGCAGGCGAAGGCGAGCGCGCTGGCCGTGCGCCACGGTCTCGCCCGCGACATGCACGATGTGCTCGCGCACAGTCTCGGCGGTCTCGTCATTCAGCTCGATGCCGCAGAGGCGCAGCTGGAGTCGGGGCAGACCGATGCCGCGCTCGCGCGCCTGCATGATGCGCGCGAGATGGCGGCGATCGGACTCGCGGATGCCAGGCGCGCCGTCGACGCGCTGCGCGCCGACCCTGCGGCCGGGAGCGTGTCGGGAGAGCAGCTGGTCGCCTCGATCGTCGACCTCGTCGAGGCGCACCGACGGCTCGGTGGCGACGTCGAGCTCGCGCCGCACGGTGAGCCTCGACCGCTGTCGGCGGATGCCGCGGCGGCGCTGCGCCGCGTGACGCAGGAGTCGCTGAGCAACGCCCGTAAGCATGCGCCTGGCACCCCCGTCGCTATCCGGCTCTCCTGGTCGGCGCACCGCGTCGAACTGACCATCCGCAACCCGCTGGCGCGCACGGTGACACCGACATCGGCCGCGCTCGCGGAGTCGGGTGCAGGGCATGGCCTCGTCGGCATACGGGAGCGCTTCGCCGCTCTTCCGGGCGGAGAGGCGACGATGGGTGAGGTGGACGGCGGATTCGAGGTGCGCGTGTCTGCGCAGGTGGAGGACGAGGAATGAGCGAGACCAGCATCCGCGTGGTCGTCGTGGACGATCAGTCGATCGTGCGCGAGGGGCTCGTCACCGTGCTCGACCTGCTGGGTGACATCGAGGTGGTCGGGCAGGCGGCGGATGGCGAGGAGGCGTGCCGAGCGGTCGACGAGACCCTGCCCGATGTGGTGCTGATGGACCTGCGCATGCCGGTGCTGGACGGCGCGGGCGCGACGGCGCGGATTCTCGCCGCGCATCCCGAAGTCGCGGTGCTCGTGCTGACCACCTACGCCGACGACGCCTCGATCATGGGCGCGCTGCGGGCGGGGGCGCGCGGCTACCTCACGAAGGACGCCTCGCGCACCGAGGTCGCCACGGCCATCCGGTCGGTCGCCGGCGGCCAGACGACGCTCGCCGGGCCCGTCGGTGAGCGTCTCATCGAGGGGCTCGCCTCGCCTCCCTCTGCGCTGGATCCTGCCGCGCTGCGCGCCCGGTTCGGCTCGCTCACCGCGCGGGAAGCGGAGGTGCTCGCGCTCATCGCCCATGGTCGCAACAACGCCGAGATCGCGCAGGAGCTGTTCATCGGTCAGGCGACCGTGAAGACGCACATCAACATGCTGTTCTCGAAGCTCGGCGTGCGCGACCGCGCACAGGCGATCGCCCTGGCGCGCGGCTGAACGGCTGCGCCTCAGACATCCTCGCGCGGATGTGATGCTCCTATTGCGTGTCAAGCGTAGGTGCGCTGCCAGGTCTTGACCTCACGGTGCGCCGGGCCTCAGGCATTGGCAGGTGCGCGGAAGGGCCGATCCTTGCGGATCGGCCCTTCCCGAGTGTCGGGCTGACAGGATTTGAACCTGCGACCCCCTGACCCCCAGTCAGGTGCGCTACCAAGCTGCGCCACAGCCCGAT